>CAZDLW010000086.1:0-19341 GCA_964505975.1 uncultured Bifidobacteriaceae bacterium
CGCGCCTGCCGGCGAGCACATCCTGGTGGTCGGCAACCAGCTCGATCACAAGGACATGGCCGCCACCGTTGACCTGCTGTCTTCCGCGTTTCCATTCATACCAATCGAAGCGCTTGGCGGCCTTGGCTCCCGCTCTTCACGCGTCACGACGCACGAGAGTGGCAATCTGGCGGAAGCCGAGGTCCATCGTCTGTATGCGCGTGCCCGGCTCGTGGTGTTCCCTTCGTTCTACGAGGGGTTCGGGCTGCCTCTGGTGACGGCGCTCGCATACGGGCGGACGCTCATTACGCGGGCATCTCCGCTGGTCGACGAGATTGCGCCCCACAGTCCGGCGGGCGGGCGCCTCATTACCTACTCCCGGCGCAACGAGCTGGTCGACCGTGTCGGGCGGGTGCTGCACGGTGAGGCGCTGAGGCAGCAGCAGACGGGCCATGGCGTGAAAGGCGGCGCCCCTCCGCGCTCATGGCGGGACGTAGGGAAGGATATCCTGCAGTTCATCGAAACGCTGACAGCCCATGCCAGTCCCGAGGACTGGCACCGGCGCGACCGGACGGTCCGGCAGATCGTGGCGTACTGCAGCTGACGGAGACCTCGAGATGTCCAGGTACATCTATCAACCAGACACGCGCATCGGGTTCGCCGAGGGCGTCCGGGCCCTGAAGGATCGCGGCCACGCAATTGTCACGGGCCCCATCGACATCACGCGGCCGGAGGTCACGGAGCGGATTCGACTTCAGGGCCAGGCGGTCGGGATGCGATTCGCCGACCTGAATGTCGACCCGGGTGCCTTCCGCAGATATTTCGAGCAGGCGGGATACCTGGACAGTTATGCGGACTACTATGCCGGGAATCAGCACGAAAAGGGGCTCGAACACTTCATTGCTCTGACACTGCTCGAGATCACGCCGCAGGATGTGTTCATCGACATCGCCAGCGAGCACTCGCCCGTGCCGGAAATCTTCGCTCGGATCACCGGTGCGCGAGCCTACAGTCAGGACATCATGTACGAGGCAGGGGTCGTCGGGAACCGCATCGGCGGCGATGCGTGCGCGATGCCCGTACCCGACGGTTTCGCGACCAAGGCGACCTTGACATGCTCGCTCGAACACTTCGAACTCGACGGCGATCGTCGTCTCTTCGTCGAGCTCGCCCGCGTGCTGCGTCCGGGAGGCGCGGTGTGCGTGGTGCCCTTCTATGTCAGCGACGTGCACGCCGTGCAAACGGATCCGTCGGTCAGTGTGCCGGCCGACGTGCCGTTCGACGACGGAGCGCCGGTGTACTGCGTGAACGGCTGGGGCAACCGTCACGGGCGGTTCTACTCGCCGGAATCGTTCAAAACGAGAGTCGTGGATGCTGTGGCGTCGTCGTTCGATTTCTCTTTCTACTTCCTGTCGTCGGCGGCCGATCTGCACCCGAGCATCTACGCCCGCTTCGCGTTGCTTGCGACCAGACGTGCATGAAGCTCAGGACTTCTCGTGGCCGCCGGGGCTCAGTTGGCTCTGCCCATACTGAACCTGTGACAGCTCCGTCCCATCCAGCCGTCGCGCCGGCGGTCGAAAGAGTCGTTCCGTCGCGGATCGCGCCACCGCGACGCGAGCTCTCGGTCGTTATCCCCGCCAAACACGAGCTCGACAATCTGCGCGTGATGCTGCCGGATCTGAAGCGCAGGCTGGAGTCACTGGGCATTGCTCACCAGATCATCGTGGTCACGTCACGCCCCGATCCGGCCGCGGAGCCGTCCCTCGACCGGCTCGGCGCGCGGGTAATCGTCCAGCGTGAACGCGGCTATGGGGCCGCGCTCCTGGCGGGCTTCGCTGCAGCCGACACCGAATACGTGCTGACGATGGACGGCGACCTCTCCCATCCGCCCGAGTTCATCGAGCGCCTCTGGAAGCGCAGGCACGATGCGGAACTGACTGTGGCGTCACGGTACATCCAGGGCGGGAGCGCCGACATGCCCCTGGGGCGCTACATCCTGAGCCGCGCTCTGAACAGCGCCTTCAGCCGCGGCCTCAGTCTGATCGTGCGCGACATGTCGAGCGGCTTCCGCCTGTACAGGGCGGAGCTCGTGCGCGATCTGGACGTCCGCGCGCGCGACTTCGACCTCCTGCAGGAGATCCTCCTTCGGGCCCACGCCGAGGGCTGGCGGGTTCAGGAGATACCGTTCGACTACAAACCGCGGCGGCACGGGAGCTCGAACGCACGGGTGTTCCGGTTCGGACTTGCCTATGCCCGCACTTTCTGGTCGCTATGGAAGCTCCGCAATTCGATTCTCGCCGCCGACTACGACGCGCGCGCGTACGACAGCCCGATCTTTCTGCAGCGCTACTGGCAACGCCAGCGCTTCCGTCACGTTACCGAGCTGATCGAAGGACAGGGACGGGTGCTGGACGTCGGCTGCGGATCCAGCCGGATCATCGCCGCTCTGCCTCCTGGCAGCGTAGGCGTCGACGTGCTGCTGCGCAAGCTTCGCTACGCTAAACGATTCTCGCGGCATCTCGTACGAGCGTCGGGGTTCGACCTCCCGTTTCCCGATGGGTCCTTCGAATGCGTGGTGTGCTCCCAGGTAATCGAGCACGTGCCGAAGGAGTCGCCCATCCTCAGGGAGCTCGATCGTGTCCTCGCCCATGGTGGGCGCCTGGTGCTCGGCACGCCGGACTACGCCAACTGGCAATGGCGGGTGACAGAACGTCTGTACGGGTTTTTCGCCCCCGGCGGATACGCAGACGAGCACATCGCCCACTATACGAAGGATGAGCTCGTCTCGAGGTTCGGCGCTTTGGGCTACTCCCTCGAGGCTGTGCGATACATCCTGAGGGGCGAGTTGATTCTCGCGTTTCGCAAGCCGCCAGCGGTCTCCCAATAGACGACGCCGATTCCCTCTGATGCTCAGGTCACCTTCTGGCAGGTTCCACGCGGCTGTCGGTGCGATCGTTGTCGCCGCCTGCCTTTTCGCCGCGGGCTGCACACGCCCCGCCCAGTCCTCGCAACGTACGTACGTCGTCGTCCACGCAGCGGTTTCGGATGGTCGCGCGATGGAACTGTTCGTCGATGACTTCCAGGCCGCCCCGCATAGGCAGGAGATCGTCCCCGGTATCCGCCGGGCCTACGTGTTTGGTCCGCTCGAGCGGATGCCGCGACGCCTGAGACTGGATCCAACCGAGCAAGCTGGGGTTACGGTGGTCCTTCACCGAATAGAACTCCGATCTTCCGATCGAGAGCTGGCCACACTGGCTCCGCCGGATCTTGCGAAATGGTTCTGTGACGGTGTCTCCGACGTGCGACATTCAGTCGATTCGCTGACCCTGCGCTCGCGGACGGACGACCCGGCCTGCATCTCGCCGGCACTCGACGTGGCCTCGTCCGGCGGGGAATGGGCTGCGTCGCGGATTGCCCGGGTGACGGGCGCAGGATTCATCCTGGTAGCGGGCGCTGTCGCCCTCCTCGTTCTGCGCAAGCGGCGCGATGCGGGCGTGAGGCTCCACGAACCGCACCTGTACGTTCCGCTCGCGCCCGATGTACCCGCGCGCGCCTCGTTTCGCCGTGCTCGGAGCTATCTGTGGGTTTTCAGCATCTGCTACGCCGTGGTAGCCGTGAGTGCTGTCGCGGCCGACCGTCACCTGTACGCTGACGGTTCCGCATACCTGCTGTACGACATCCTGCTCGGCGGCCATTTCGTCTTTCCGCTGCGCAGCTTCTCGTACCTGTATTACCAGGGCCCGACCCTGCTCGCGATCGCAGCAGGGATTCGGTCCGTGGGGTTCCTCAGCTGGCTTTACGGATTGGTGCTCTTCTCGCCGCCGCTGCTCGGCGCCTGGCTGTCCTGGTGGATCTGTCGCCAGGCCGACGTCAGGCTCGCCTTCTTCCCCGTCTTCTGCTGCCTGTCCGTCTTATTGAGCTGGATGTTCTATCCCGTAACGGAGGTTCATCTCACGGTCAGCGCCTTCTGGCCGCTTTTCTGTTTCGCGCTGGCGTGGGATCCCGCTCGAGCCATGCGACGGTCGCACTTCGTCGCCGGCGGTGCGCTCCTGCTTTTCTTCGGGCTGTCTCACGATTCCGCGGCTGTGCTGGCGCCGGCTCTGGCCGGTGCCGCCTGGTGGCGGGCCCGAACCATACCCGCGGGAAGCGCGCGGCGCGCCGTGATTACGATGGGAGTGACCGCCGTTCTGGCCGCCTTGGGACATCTCGTCGTGAATGCTTCGAGCATGCTCGTCAGCCAATCGACATTCCTGAGCGGACTGATGGAGATCGGCACCAACGATCTGGTGCTGTGGAACCTCTTCGCCTTCGGATGTGTGCTGCTCTGCTTCGTGCCGGGTGTCCGCGCCCGAGGGGCGGGGGCCGCGATTGCCGTGCTCGCCGGGGCGGCGCTGTACGTGGTGTTCGGGTTCGTGACCCAGAACATCGCCTTCAAACCCTGGAGTCACCAATTGACCAGGGCTGGGGCTCCGCTATTCGCGCTGCTCATCGCCGTTAGCGTGGCGTTTCTGTTCAGGAGCCGTCTATGGGCAGCGGCCAACTGGGACCACATGTGGAGACTGGCCGGGATCGCGTTCGTGGTTGGCGTCGTGTGGCAAGGCTTCGCCACGTCTCAGTGGATCGTGTACCGACAGATCTTCACCGATGAACTTCGACGGAGCACGGGATTGATCGAGTTCGAGGACACGGCCCTGGCATCGGAACGGTCCGGCCGGCCAAACTTCCGCCACATGACCTTCATGTGGGAACTGCCGCACCAGTCGATCATCTGGTCTCCCGGCGAGGTGAGGTCAATCCTCCACAACAGCCGCATGCCGCCACTCTCGAAGATGATCGGACGTCGGGACCTCCCGGAGCTGGCAGCGTTCGACAGGTTCGTGGATCCCGCAATAGTTCCCTGACCCTGCGCAGACCGGGCGGCGCTGTGCCCGGCGCGTATCGCGGCAGGCTGTCACATCGCGCGGGCGTCCACCAGTACGCGATCCCGATCACGATCGGCGAGCTGCCGGCCCCAGCCCGGCCAGCCGGACGTTCCACGCGCCTCCTCGAGGTGCGACGACAGCCAGGTCACGTCAACCAGCGGGCATCCGGCGGCCCGCAGACGACAGGCGAGGAGATGCTCGTTGAGAATGCACATGGCTTTCTGCTCGAACGCCGGAAGGGTCTCGGTGGTCAGCTCCAGTCGTGAATGCCAGCGCACCCCCTGCCCGATGTCTCCGCCGGTCAGCCACTCGAGGATGTACTGCCGGTAGTTGCCCGAGAGCGGCGCATCTTCCTTGAACGGCGCCTCCGGATTCCCGCTGAAGAACCGCTCACGATTCGCTGCGGATACGAACGAGCCCAGCGACCGGACCTCCGACGGCGGCAGAAAGAAGAAACAGGTCCGGACCCAATGCTGGCTCACGAACGACTCGAGGCGTACGGGTGCGTTGTAGCAGTCGATGTGCCCGAGGCAGATCGATCGATTGGCAGCCAGCCGCAGCACCGATGAGGTGAACCGCTGTAGGTATCCCGTGTACAGCGTGTTGAATGCACTGGTGGCGATGTGAACCAGATCGTAGTGGTCCAGCGTCCGGCCTGCCCATGCTATGGCGCGATCGAAGGCGGTGAACTCCCGGACCCGATTGTCGCCGCCGATCAGGCGTCCATCGTTCGTTGGCTCGATCCGGTCCGGCGGCAGCGCGTTATCGACGATGAGGAGGTCTCGATCGATATCGGAGAGCTGCGCGTCGTAGAGCGCCTTCATCTCGGCGGCCGCAGTCGCGTACTGATCGACGCCGTAGCGGGCCAGAATCGTCAGCACGCGCATCAGAACAGCACTCCCTCTTTCAGCGGCACGGGGACGATCCGCGCTCGCACACCGGCAGGAGTCGAGACCTCCAGGCCGCGTGCGAGATCCGCGCGTTTGGCCGCATGCCAGAACCACACACGGTCCAGCAGCACCCGGTAGACATTCTCCCCGGGCACGCGGTCGAAAGTCAGCAGGAACGTCAGCTCATCGATCAGCAACGCGACAGTCACGCGGCCGTCGCCGGAGGGGGTCTTCACGACGAGAAGATCTCCGCAAGCTGCATGACAATCGTCCGACTCCTGGAAACTCGAGACGCGCGCGAGGTGCCCGATGTCGACCCACGCGCCCAGACGCTCCCGCCAGAACGCGAGCGCCATCGGCTCGCCTGGTGCGCGGAGTCTCAGGAGGTCGATGCGCCCGACCGAATCGAAGGGCACGTATCGATCGACCACGGCGGAGAAGACGATGGGCGCCCGCACCACTTTCTGGAAACCGTCCCAGTTGAGGCGATCTGGGTCCAGCACAACGTAGGGCGGCTGTTCCTCATCGAGCCACTTCACAATCCGCTCCTGCTCGTACACAGGGGACGCGTTGTACAGGTTGGCCGACCAGACCGGTGGCTGTCCGGTCAGGACGTAGAGAATCGGCGCGTCGGTGAGCGCAAATACCCGCAGATCGCCATCGCTCCCCGCATGCGCGCGCAGCCGAGCGAAGACCTGCCGCTCTGCGACGTAGAGTCCAAAGCGTTCCGGCGCAAAGCGGGCGGCGTTGGCAGTCCGTATAACGTCGCCACCTCGAGCCAGGAGCGCCGCGTCGGAGACAAGACGGCTGGGCGCCTTCGCGACTGCGTGCGCCAGCGGCGCAGCACCGGGGCTGCCTGCAACGATCGCGCCCGCGAGGCCGAGCGTCACCCCCGCTACGACGTACTCGACAGTGCAGCGGCGACCCCGCCAGCCGACCGCTGCGACCAGCACGCCGGCAACGAGCAGCAGCAGCAGCTGCTCTGTCATCGAGCGGATGAAATGCTTCTGCAGGACCATCACGATCAGAAGTCCCACGCCGAACAGGGCTTCGCCGAACTGCGGGGCACCCAGGCGGATCCAGCGCTCGTAGACGCCAGCGGCGATCAGGATCGCGGCGGTTGCGAGGAGCAGGAGTTCGCTGGATGCTGCATCGAGCGCGAGACTGGGCAGACCCGTCGGCCATGCCGAATAGGCGGCGGAATCGCCGAGACGGCCGTAAAACATCAGGAACCCCTGAAGCTGACGCGACAGAGCCAGCACCATCAGGTACATCAGCGCGATGGACAGCGGTACGGCGAAGTCGGCTCGAAGGCGTTCGGCGAGCCATCGCGCCCGGAGCGATCCGGCGCGATGCTGGTCACACGCGTCGAAGACGAGCGCCAGAGCAATCGGCACCGCTGCGAAGACGAGCTGCGCCGGTTCGGCAAGCAAGGCAAGACCGCAGGAGATGAAGAAGAGTGCTCTCGTCCGCATCGCGGGGGCGCCGCGGTCGGCGGTGGCGTATGCCAGCACGATGTTCAGGGCCAGCAGGTATCGCTCGAACGCCGGCAGCAGACCCAGGCGCCCACCACAGAACACCAATGCGACCGCGAACGTCGCTGGCACCACACCTCGCCATCGAGCGAGGATGGTCCAGAACGTGCCCAGAACAGCCACGTGGTACGTCCAGCGCAAGAGCGGTCCGGTGGGAAATGGAAGATCGAAGGCGAAGAACCCGCCATACGCGTACCAGAAGTCCCGGAACGGCAGGTGACCGTTGTGTGTCAGGTACGCCCAGTACAGCAGGTTGTCCGAGTCCCAATGAGGGACGAATTCCAGGGTGGCGAGGGCCTGCGCGGCACCTGACAGGTCGGGCCAGAGGACGACCCCCAGAACCGCCACGGCGCCAGCCCCACTCCAGATGCCCACTGGAACGGTTCCGACCGGCGCCTCTTGTGACAGAACCGAGTTGGTGGCCGTCAGGTGCTCGCGGCGCCGATGTTGGCGTCTGCTCTGAATCCAGGCGGCAGCAGCACCGAGCAGGGTGGCGCCAACGGCCAGCATGATCGATGCGACGCGCGGCTCCAGCAGAGACACGCCGAGAAGCGTGGCTCGTGATACTGCCACTGCGGCCGTCTGCGGTCGATCCGGCAGCAACGGCACCATCGCGAGTATCGCGGCAACCAGAGCCGCCGCCGCGATGGCCAGCAGCAGATACAGGCGTCGTGCTCGCTCGAATGACGAGGCCACCAGCAGCAGCACCAGGCTCACAGCGCCTGCACGCCAGGGGAACTCTGGGTCGCCAACCGCCGTCAGCCAGCCGGTCCAGAACGGCGCCACGCGAGAGAGCGGGATGGCCGTTCGGATGAACATGTATGAATGGGGCTCGGCGGTCCTCAACCCGAGGAAGTCGGGCGAGCGCTCGTCGATCGTCAGGCCAGCCAGGGTCCAGTCAGCGAGGCTGATCGGGCCGAATCGCGCGATGAGCCCGTCACGGCCGACCATGCGGATGGAGTGAAGCTCGATGCCAGCCGCACCGGCATCGGTGGGGTCGAGCCGCAGCAGGGTGATGTCGGCGATTCCGGCGTCGAACTCGTAGACGCGCCGCTCGCCTGGCACGAGGCGCTGCGTCTGGGGCGCGCGGGTGAGGTCGTTCACGTGGACGGCTACCCGCGTCCCCTCGGATGCGAAAAGGTCGACCTCGACGCGCGCACGCTGTTCCGAGGTCGCCTGGAGGCCGACCAGCAGCGTCACGAACGTGACAACCGCCGCGGGCGCCACAACGAACGCCGGGCGGAGATGGGCCCGTCTCATGAGCGACGCCGGATCCGGCGTGACGGTCCGGTCCCGGCTCACCCCCGGGGTTGCAGCAATGCGATCACTCAAGACCGTCTTCGCGATAGGAGCGGGCGATCGGGACGTGGTAGTGCTCCGGCCGGTGCCGGGCGAAGTCGTTCTCGACGAGCCGCCTGTGCAGATCCCGGGCGATGCGTTCTGACGACCGGCCGTCGCCGAGGGTGTGCGGCCACGTCCTGCCGACCAGGGACTCTAGCTTGCGGAACACCTCGCCGGCCGGATACCGCCCGAGGCCGGCGGGGTCGAACTTCACGCTCGACCCGACGTCGTACACCTGCGGGCGTTCCGTCGATTTGCGCATCTGGAGCGAAGGAATCTGGAGGACGCAGGTCTCCTCCACGACCGTGCCGGAGTCCGTGATCACGCCGCGCGAATTGACCATCAGGCAGAGCATCTCGTCGTAGCCAATCGGATCCACGACACGTGCGGTCGGCGGCGGCTCCAGCCCGTACTCGCGCATGACCTTCTGCGTGCGGTAGCTGGCCGGAAAGTACACCGGATACGGCGCCTTCGCGATCAGGTCCAGGATTGAACCGAACGACGCGCGGATGTGGACGTTCTCGCGCCTGTGGCACGTCATCAGGTAGAACTTGCCGCGCTCGATCCCCCGCGACGCGAAGAACTCCGCCGTCGCCATCGCCTCGAACTTGTCGCGCCTGGCGTAATAGTAATGGTTCAGGATGTCCACGATGGGGTTTCCGACCACGACGATGTTGGAGGGGTTCAGACCTTCGCGGATGCCCTGTTCCTTGTACTCGTCGAAATAGGTGTAGATCACGTCCGCCAGATGATCGATCGTGGTCCGGTATTTCTCTTCCGGCATACGCCAGTCGTACGAGCGCATGCAGCCTTCGATGTGGACCACGGGGATGTTCAACTGCGCCGCCGCAATCGCGCCGGTCGTGGTATTCGTGTCGCCGAGGAACACGGCCGCGGCCGGGTCCAGCTTCTCGAGCACGGGGTACAGGCGGGACACGACGGAGGCGACGACGGCGGCATCCGTGTCACCCGAGCAGCCCAGGTCGACTTCCGCCGGCGCGATATCGAGTTCGCGGAAGAAGATGGACTTCAGATTGTCCGAGTAGTGCTGCCCGGACCAGATGAACACCATCTCCATATCTGTGAACTTGCGGAGCTGGTTGATCACGAGCGCCGCGCGGATGACATCCGGACGAATGCCGAGAATGAATGCGAGCTTCTGTTTCATGCAGCGTTTATCCAGCGGTGGAAGAGAACTCGACCAGCAGATCCTCCAGCGGTCCAGGCCAGCTCTGGTTCGCAGACGCGACCGAGGCTGCGCAGGCTGCCGAGGGCGTCAGCACCCTGCGGCAGGGGCCCCCAGGCGCCGCCGCCGGCGTGACCGCTGGACCGCCGGCGATTCTCCGCAGGGCATTCAGGAACTCGTGCTTCGACAGCGGGGGATTCGGCGCCAGATGCACCACGTGGCCCGCCGACCGGACGGTGTCGAACGATCCGGAGGCAATAACGGCGGCACAGAAATCCGCCACCTGCACCGTCGTCGCCGGCGTCCAGACGTAGTCCGTATAGCCGATGACCGGGGTGGCCGCGGGCGCACCGAGGTACCACTCGATCAGCCCCCGCCTGCGCCCGTCGCGCCCCACCACGGAGCATCGCAGGTTCAGCACGTTCGGCGCGCGGCTCTCCCCGAGCGCCTTCGTCATCCCGTAGGCATCGGCCGGATCGATTGCATCGCGATCGCGATACGCATCGGCGCTGCGGCCCGAGAACACGGCGTCGCTCGAAACGTGCAGCACCCGAACGCCAGCCTCCTCCGCAACATCGGCAAGCTCGTGGGGGAACAGGGCGTTCACACGCAGGCCGCGCTCCAGGGCTCCCGCAGCCGCACCCTCGATCGCGTTCTTCAGCACGCCTGCGCAGTTGATCGCGTAATAGCAGCGTGCCGCGCGCAGCAGTGAGAGCAGCCCGCTGCGCCCGGACTCCGCGTCGAACGTCAGCACGGCGTCGCCGCCCTGGGAGGCGCCTCGCACGACCCAATCGGGGTGCGTCGTGCGAAGCCGGCGGACGACGGTGGAGCCAAGCATGCCGGTCGCGCCGAGCACGAGGATTGAGGGCGGGGGCGTCATCCGTCAGAAGAAGCGCAGATCCGGCAAGGGAACCGCCCAGACACCCTGATACCAGGACTCCTTTGCTGCGATAACCGGGGCATAGTTCCAGGCCGTAATGAACACCACATCCGGGTTAGCGCTCCGGAGCTCGTCCGGAAAAACAATCGGAGTGTGAGTGCCGGGCATCAGTTTGCCAGCTCGCAGCGGCGACGAATCCACCATCGCCTGTAGATAGTCCATCCCGCAGGCGTTCACCCACATCGTCGCCTTCCCTGCCGCCCCGTACCCCCAGACGCTCCGATCCTTTTCAAGCCCGGCGAAGATGCGCTTGACGACCGCGATCTTGCGGACGATCTGCTCGCCGAAGCGAGTCCACGTCTTCGCGCGGTCGATGCCGTGTTCCCGCTCCCACGCCAGCAGGGCGGCAACCGACGGCTCCGGCGCCGCCGCCCCCCGCCGGGCGGAAACGACGCGGAGGGAGCCGCCGTGCATCGGAATCCGCTCGGCGTGCTCCACCTCGAAATCATACCGGCCGAGGAGCGTGCGGAGCGCCGAAAGGCTGTAGAACGTCAAGTGCTCGTGGTACAGGGTGTCCCACTGGAGTTGTTCGAGGAGGTCGCCGGCATACATCACTTCGAGGCACAACCTGCCCTGGTCGGAGAGCAGCTCGCTGGCCGCCTCCAGGATGGCTCCGGGATGATCGTTGTGGGCGAACGCATTGCTGCCGGTCACGACGTCCGCACGGCCGATCCGGGAGGCGATCGCAGTCGCCGTCGGTCGGTTGAAGTAGCCGGTGACCACGTCGAGGCCCTTGTCGCGCGCCATGGCCGTGATGTTGTCGGAGATATCGACGCCGACGGCGTTGACGCCGCGCGCGCGCAGCGGGGCGAGGAGGATTCCGTCATTGCACCCGAACTCGACGACCGTGGTGGGGTCGAGCCGCCTCACCAGCCATTCGGCATAGCCGTCGAAATGCTGCACGAGCGGTCCCACGGTGCTGGATGCGAAGGCGTAATCCCGAAAGAGCACGTCTGGATCGATGGCATCCAGGATCTGGACCAGCGCGCACTTCTCGCACACGTGGATCTGCAGCGGGAACCGCCGCTCGTCCGCGGCGGCATCCGGGCCTGGCAGAAACGCGCCGGCCAGCGGCATCGGTCCGAAGTCGAATACGATCTCCAGGTCCGCTCTCCCACACCCACGGCACTCACTCCTCATTCAGAACCCCTCGGGGTCGGCGAGTCGTTCGGAGCGATTCCGAAAAACGCACGCAACGGATAGCGAAGGTACGCCGACAGAACGGCTGGCGTGTACCGGAAGCTCGAGGCGCGCCCGGCGTTCGTCAGCGTCACGGGGACCTCGCCGAAGGAACGCGCCAGCGTCCGGCACCAGTAGAGCTCCTCCATGATCACCGGAAATCCGCGTTCCCGAAGGCGCATCCTCGAGAGCAGCGCCGTCCGGACCGCGCGAAATCCATTCGTGCAGTCGCGCACGGGAAGCCGGAACAGCAAGCGTGCGACCACATTGCCGGCGCGCGACACCGCCGCGCGCCGCCATGGAACCCCGACCATGCGCCCGCCCGCCGTATAGCGGCTGCCCTTGATCACGTCCAGCTCGTCGCCCATCAGCCGTGCGAATCGAGGGATGTCGGCGGGGTCGTTCGTGAGGTCGCCGTCCATGAAGAGGACGTACTCGAAGCCGCACTCCGCCGCGCGCGCGGCGCCGGTCGTCAGTGCCGCACCATACCCACGATTGGCAGAATGCGTGACGACGTCGAGCCTGGGCTGCCCGCGAAGCGAGTCGAGGACGTCCGCCGTCCGATCGCTCGATCCGTCGTTCACCACGATGAGCGCCGTTTGATTGGGCAGACCTACCAGCACGCGCACAATCTCCTGTACGCAGCGCTCCGCCCCGGCCTCCTCGTTGAACATCGGTACGACCACCGCAAAGCTCGGACACGGCTGACGCGCGGCATCACCGCTCCTCGACGGTCCAGATGTCCCAATGCCGTGCGTCATAACGGATATCGTCGTTCCGGCTCTCCTCGAGCGTCGACGTCGAGAAGAAGATCAGGCGGGCATCGTCGGTCAGCGACATGAACCCGTTGGCATGACCCAGCGGGATGTACAGCACTCTTGGCTGCCCGGCGGCCAGTACGTGCCGGGCGACCGGCGCCGCACGGGAAGGGGCATCCCAGTCGTCTACCCGTACCGCGCCGACGAGTGCCGCGCCGGAGACGACGGTGACGTACTTGGCTTCCTTTCGGTGCGCGTGCCAGGCACGGACGAACCCTGCCCGATGGTTGCGCACCGTGTAGAAGCGCTTGACACCGGCGAAGTCGAACCCGTTGACGAATCCGACCTCTCCGCGGTCGTCCACGGACAGGCCGCCGGCCAGGATGGTCGGTTCGCCTCGATCTGCGTGGCTCATCATGCGTGATCAGTTCGCGCGGAGCGGCGCATAGAGATTGGCCAGCTCCGGCGATTCGTGGAACTCCTGGATGACCGCACGGGCGACGGCCACGTTGCTGTAGATGGGATCGCGGAAATCGCCGTACGTCCCCGCCCGCAGGTGCTCGACGACCTCCCTCACCCCCGCTTCGAGCGTCGTCTCGGCGCGGAAGCCGAGATGGGAACGGATCTTCTCGAAGGACACGCGGTAGTTGCGGCGATCCTGCTCGCCGCCGTGGACGGTGATCTTCACCTCGCGATGCGGGAGGACAACACGCCACACGAGCTCCGCGAGCTGCCCGATGGTCATGTTGAGCCGGTCGTCGCCCACATTGTAGATCTGACTCTGCACCAGCTCCGGCGGCGCCTCGAGCGTCATGACGAGCGCCCTGGCAAGATCGCACACGTGGACGAAGGGCCGCCACTGATCGGGTCCATACACGGTAATCACGCCGTTGGACATCGCCTGCGCGGCGAACAGATTCGCGACAAGGTCGAACCGCGGCCGCCGTGAGTGCCCGAAGACCGTCGCAAACCGCAGCACGGTCACGAAGAAGTTGTCGCGGACCGAATAGAGCAGCTCGCGCTCGCTGTCGATCTTGGTCTGCGCATAGAACGAAACGGGCCGCAGATCGTCCTGCTCGCGCATCTCGTGGTCCGACGCGCCATACACCGAGCAGCTCGATGCGAAGACGAATCGCCTGACCCCGAGCGACTGGGCGACTTCCCGGGCCATGCGCGTGGCCACGATATTCGCGTGGCGCGTGAAATCGTGGTCGACCGCGCACGCAGGATCTCCGACGAGACCGGCAAGGTGAATGACGGCGGAGGCATGGCGCATGGCCGCCGTCAGCTTCGAGATATCCGTAGCGTCGCCTTCGATCGTCTCGAAATTGAGCGAGCCGGCGAACGCGGCAAGCGAGTGGCCGCCGTACATCAGGCGGTCGAGCACGCGGACGCGATGGCCCGCCTCGAGCAGGCGTTCGACGGTCAGGGAGCCGATATAGCCTGCCCCTCCGATCACCAGAACGGGCCCATGCGGCGTGACGGCCAGACTGGTCAGAGGAGTATTCCGGCTGTAGGGCAGACCGAGCAGGACACGCGCGACAACGGCAATCGGCAGCGCCAGCAGGATCCAGAGGGCAAGCACGGCTGCCGGGAGCCCCGCCAGGGCGCCGCCCGCCAGGGTCAGTCCCGCGGAGCCGGCGAGCGCCAGACTCTTCGATCGGGAGGAAGCCAGCTTGAGGCGGCTGTAGAGCCCGAGCAGCGCATTCCCGGCGAGAAAGAAGAACGGCAGCGCCGCCGCGGTCGCGAGACTGAACTTTATCGCAGGAGCGAAGAACCACAGAAACGCTGCCGCAGCACCCGTCGCGCCGCCCGCGAGCGCAGCATCGAAGAGGATGCGCGCCTCGTTGGGGCCGAGCGCGGCGAGGCTCCACCCGCGGCGAACGCGCGCGCGAGCATATGTGGCGAACTGCAACGAACCTGCTCCCTCCCGTCAGTTGTCCAGAACGGTTACGGGCACGGCGGCCAGATCCCTCGTCGCTCCCTGGTCGTCCACGGCTTGAACGATCACCGTATGGCGACCTGCCCGTAGGTCCGGCGGCAGGCCGATCGACAGGGCCCAACCGTGAACATCGCGATCGCGAGCCTGCGCGGGATACGCGGCGCGCACGTCGGGACGCGCTTCGGTCAGCGTCGTGCCGGCGACGAACCGTCCGTCGATGAAGAAGCGCACGGCCACAACCTCCCCTTCGTCGAGCGCCCAGCCGCGGGTAACCATCTGACGCTCCACGACCGCGTCCGGCGCTGGCAGTTCGACGACGCCGAACGGGAGGACGTTCCCGGCCGAGGCCTCCGGACAGGCGCCGCGACATCCTATGCCGACGCCGCACGCGATCAGCACACCCGTCGTCCACCAAACAGCGGCTGTCCGCCGCGCGGACGAGCTGGTCGGACTCACGGCGGGGTATCTGCTCTCTGGTGCGTTCACAGCCTACAGCATCGAAGGAGTGCAATCAACGGGGCGACCGCCACGGCGGACGCTGCACCGTCACCGGGGCCAGATCTGCAGCTGGGTGTCCCGCAGATCGGTCCGCTTCCGGTAGTCCTCCCGTGTCAGGTACTTCTCAAGATAGCAGTAGAACACGATGAACAGGTACCGTGACCCCATTTCCTTGATCCTGAACTTCGAGACGCCTTCCGTGCGGTTGAACCACGACGTTGGGATTACGGCGTACCGGTAACCGCGGACGATGGCCTTGAGCGGCAGCTCGACCGTCAGGTTGAAGTGATACGCGAGCAGCGGCTGGAGGCCGGCAATGACCGACCGGCGATACAGCTTGAACGCGTTCGTCACGTCGTTGTAGGTCATCCAGAACATCGTCCGGATCATGAAGTTCGCCATCCGGTTCAGGACGAGCTTCGGCCATGGGTAGTCGACAACCCTCGCGCCGCGAATGAACCGCGACCCGAAGACACAGTCGTACCCTTCCTGCAGCTTCCGGTAATAGGCGACCAGGTCGGCCGGCGCGTCCGAACCGTCCGCCATGACGATCGCCACCGCGTCGCCTCGAAACGCCACCAGGCCGGCGCGAACGGCGAATCCGTACCCGTTTGGGGGGGCATTGTCGATGACCCGCAGCGTGGGCACTTCCGGCCGCAGCCGTTCGAGGATCTCGCCGGTCCTGTCGCGGCTGTTGTCGTTGACGACGAGAATCTCGTGCGGAATGCGGGCCTCGGCCAGCGCCGTGTACAGATTGCGAATGGTCTGCGAGATGTGGTCCGCCTCGTCGTGCGCGGGAATCACGACCGACAGCAGGCCGCCGATGCCGTCGGCCTCCCACTCCGCGAGCGAGCGGATCTGCAGCGGCATCAGTTTGCCCTCACGACGCCGGCCCGCGCGCTGAGCGCCGCGTGAATTTCGGCGACGATCTCCTCCAGTGGATACGTGAGGCGCCAGTCGGGATAGTGCTCCTGAAACCGGCGGATGTCGCTTACCCACCAGATGTGATCGCCCGCGCGGTTCACGTCGCTGTACGCCCAGCGCATCGGACGGCCCGTGAGGTGTTCGGTGAGCGCGATGGCCTCGAGCATCGAGCAGTTCGATGCCGGCCCGCCGCCGATATTGTAGACCTCACCGGCGCGCGGTGCCTGGAAGAAGTGCCAGAAGGCATGCACGAGGTCGTACGAGTGGATGATGTCCCTGACCTGCTTGCCCCGGTACCCGAACACCGTGTAGGGACGATCGCCGACGGCGCATTTGACCAGGTACGACAGAAACCCGTGCAACTCCGCGCCGGAATGCCCCGGACCCGTCAGACAGCCAGCACGGAAACAGACCGTCCGGAGCCCGAAGTAGCGGCCGTACTCCTGGACCATGACGTCGGCGGCAACCTTCGACGCACCGAACACGCTGTGCATGCTCATATCGATGCTCATCGACTCGTCGATCCCATGGCGGCTGTAGGGGTGTGACGCGTCCACCGCCCAGCGAGTCTCCAGCTCCACGAGCGGCAATCGGTTGGGCGTGTCGCCGTACACCTTGTTCGTGCTGGTGAAGACGAACGGCGCTTCGGGACAGTAGCGGCGCGTCATCTCCAGCAGGACCAGCGTGCCGTTGGCGTTGACCGTGAAGTCGGTCAGCGGCTCGCGGGCGGCCCAGTCGTGGGAAGGCTGGGCGGCCGTGTGAATGACGAGGTGGATTTCGGATCCGTAGCGGCGGTAGACCGCTTCCATCGCGTCCTGATCCCGGATGTCTGCGCGGACGTGCCGATAATGCGGCAGCTCGCGTTCGAGACGCGTGCGGCGCCAGTCCGAGCTGCCTTCCGCGCCGAAGAAATACCGGCGGAGATCGTTGTCGATGCCGACGACATCGAAGCCCTTGGCGGCGAAGAACAGGGCGGCTTCGGAGCCAATGAGGCCCGCGGCGCCGGTGATCACCACGACGGCCATCTCAGGAGGACCTCACCGGCGCGGACATCCGTCCGCCGCCCGCGTTCAAAACGGGTTCGATCGTGGGCCGGTGGGCGCGCAGCCACGAAAAGATGTCGTCAAGGACGTCTTCGAGGCCGCGATGCGGCGCCCAGCCCGTGTCCCTCGTCACGGCGGCGTTGTCCGCGACATAGTAGGGCACATCCGCGCGGCTCGTGCGGGGCTCGCGGGCGATCGGGATCGTCTGCTTCGAGCGTTCGCGGCACCTGGCGGTCAGCTCGACGAGTGAAACGCTGTTGGCACGGCCGCCACCCACGTTGTAGACGGCACCCGAATGGCGGTCGAGATCCTCAATCAGCAGGCGCATCAGGTCGTACAGATCCGCAACGTGCAGGACGTCGCGAACCTGAAGCCCCTCTCCGCCGAATCCGACGTAGGTCAGGGATCCCCCGTATTCGTGCCTCGACGCCCAGAGCACCACAAAGCCCTGATCCACCTTCCCCATCTGCCACGGCCCGGCGATCACTCCGCATCTGAGCACGACCGTCGACAGCCCGTACATGGCCCGGTACTCTTCGATCAACAGCTCCGAGGCCAGCTTCGTCGCGCCATAGAGCGAGCGCGCGCCGTGCAGGGGAAACTCCACGGTCACGCCGTCGCTCGACCATCCGAGGCCCGATGCACCCTCCGGAAGTTCGAAACGATGCGCGCGAGCCTTGAGCGGGAGGGCCGATAGCGCCGCGATAGGATAGACGCGGCTGGTCGACAGGAAGATGACACCAGCCCGGGAGCGCCGTGCCGCCTCGAGGCAGTGAACCGTGCCCGCGAGGTTCGTGTCGAGCACATACGCGGGATCCGCGGCGTAGCCGGCGTGCACCGACGGCTCCGCCGAACATTCGAGCAGCAGTTGGAACGGTCCGGCGTCGGCAAGATCGCTCGGGCAACGGACGTCGCCGTGGATGAACTCCACAGCGCCCTCGCGCAGCCGCGCGAGGGCCAGCTCGCTGCCGCGCCGCTTCAGGTTGTCGAACGCGCAAATCTGGAGGTCCGGCAGATCGCGCTTCAACATCAGCGCGAGGCTGGAGCCGACGAAGCCCGCGCCACCCGTTACAAGAACCCTCATGTCCGGTTTGCTGGTTGACTATGATATCCCGTTCCCCGTGCGCTACTCACACTATTGCGGCGGTCCACTGGCCGCGACCGCCCGAGCGCACGCGGCGCCGACCGTAGCGACAGTCTGGCGCTGCGGCGCGACCGTCACACCTCATGGTACGATGCGGCCTGCATGGGTAATGGATCCCGGAGCGCGGCCGAGCTCGAGCGACGAGGGGTCGGTTCGTGGCCCACCAGAATCTGGCACAGCGCGCAGTGGAGCCTCCGCGACAGAATCGATGTGCTCCTGAAACGCCGTGACCCGCAGGTTCCGCCCGCGCGCCTGATCCTCGACGGCGAAACGGGACATCAGTACCTCAGGACCGGCGAAGTCTATCGACAGCTCCTCGTGGAACACGCCGGCCTCCAGCCGCATCATCGCGTGCTCGAAGTGGGGTCCGGAATCGGGAAGACGGCGACCCCGCTGACGCGCTTCCTCCGCGGGGGCAGCTACGACGGATTCGACATCAACCGGGCTCAGGTCGCATGGTGCGCCAGGAACATCTCGCGCCGGCACCCCACGTTCCGTTTCCACCTCGCGAATATCCACAACGAGTACTACAATCCGGCCGGCACGCAAACCGCCAGCACCTTCCGGTTTCCCTTTGACGACGGGAGCTTCGACTTCGTCGTGCTGACGTCGGTCTTCACGCACATGCTGCCGGCCGACGTCGGCCACTACCTCGCCGAGATCGACCGCGTGTCAGCAGCCGGGGCCCGGTCGTTCATCACCTGGTTCCTGCTCAACCCGGAATCGCTCGCGGGCATCGCCGGCGGGGCGAGCAGCTTCGGCTTCCCGTACGAGCACGACGGATGCCGCGTGCACGACCCGGCCATCCCGGAGCAGGTCATCGCGTACGACGAGCAGCGCGTCCGGGATCTCTATCATCGTCATGGACTCCAGATTCAGGAGCCCGTCCGCTACGGGTACTGGTCCGGGCGCCAGACCTTCGTCGCGTTCCAGGACTTCGTCGTCGCGCTGAAGCCTCCGCCCACACGATCGTGAAGCTCGACTCCCTCTACAGCACCAGGTTTACGGAAGCCGACCGCGCGGCCAAGCACGCGGTCTGGAAAGTCCTCTGCGAGCGATT
>CAZDLW010000087.1:0-19108 GCA_964505975.1 uncultured Bifidobacteriaceae bacterium
GGCCACCCCGACGCGCAGGCGCGTCGGGGGCCCCCGGCTGTCGTCGGGAGCCCGCCCGTCGCGACGACTCACGGTGAGCTCCGGTTTAATCGAGCCGGCAGTGCTCCGGCCGCTCCGGCAGGCCTGGCGCACACGACGGGTAATGTTGCAGGTCGACTCACCGTACCGGGGATAGCATCGAGGTGGAAGTGCTGCTCGTGCTGCTCGGGGCTTTTTTCGTCCTGGTGGTTCCCGGGCTCGCCATCTACAGCTTTCTACGCCTGCAGCGACAGACCCGCGCGCTGCGCGACCTGTCCGCGCACACATACGGACTGCTGACCCGGCGTGTGTTCGAGCTCGAACAGAAAGTGGCCACCCTCGAAGCGGGACCCGGCGGGGCCAGCGCGTCTGCCGGAGACCCGCGCGCCGGCACTGCGACTGTGCCCTCGCTTGTCACTCCTCTTTCCCTGCCAGAATCTTCGCGACTGGAGAGCCCGGATCGCACGGCTGACGCGACGCCCGCCGCCGGCGTGACTGACGCAGAGGAGGCGGCTTCCGGGTCGCCGCCCTCCCAGCCAACCCTGGGGTCTTCCATTCCCGTCAGAGTGCCCGGGCGACCGGATGTCCTCGACTGGGAGTCGCTCATCGCGGGCCGTTGGCTGAACGTAATCGGCATCCTCGCGCTCATTCTCGCCGTCGCCTTCTTCCTGCGGTATGCGTTCGAGAACCAATGGATCGGTCCAACGGGGCGCGTGTCGCTCGGATTGCTCGCGGGAACCACGCTGCTCGTCTGGAGCGAAGTCCTGTTCCGCCGCACGTACACCTACTTCTCCGACGGCATCGCCGGACTGGGCGGCGGAGTGCTGTATCTCTCGCTGTACGCTGGATGGGGCTACTACGACCTCATCCCTCAGCCGGCCTCGTTTGCCGGCATGGTCTCAGTGACCGCCGCCCTCATGGGCCTAGCCTGGGGCCGCCGCTCGGAACGGATCGCCATCGTCGGTCTTCTCGGCGGATTCCTCGCCCCCGTTGTACTCAGCACGGGTACCGACCAGCAGGTCGTGCTTTTCAGCTATGTGGCTGCGCTCGATGCTGGCGCCCTGGCGCTGGCCCGCTTCCGTCGATGGCGCATCGTCGAACCAGTGGCCTTCGTGGGCACGCAACTGCTCTTCTGGGGCTGGTACTTCCGCTACTGGACGCCGGAACGGGCCTTTTCCACCGCCATCTTCGCGACGCTCTTTTTCGCGCTGTTCAGCGCACTGCCGATGGTCCGCCTGCATCTGCTTCGCGCGTTCCGACGGGAGCACGAGCATAAGTCGCGGCCCATGGTCATCGCCCCGGCGCACATCGTGCTGGCGCTCACCAATGCCTTCGCGTTCCTGTTCGCCTTGCGGGCGATACTCTGGCCCAACCAGGTCTGGGCGTTGACCCTCGCCGTGCTCGCGGTTGGAGCGGCCCACCTTGCGGCGGTGCGATGGATCCCCGGCCACACGCGTGACGCGGCGGTGGCGCGCCTCCTCTACGGGGGCCTGGCCCTGACGTTCGCGACCCTTGCCATTCCCATCCGGCTCGAGGGTCGGTGGATCACCATTGCCTGGGCCATTGAAGGTGCGGTGCTGATTTGGAGCGGATTTGCCGCTCACATACGGCACCTTCGCGCCGCCGGCCTGATCCTTCTGGCAATCGTCGTCTGCCGACTCCTGGTCTCTCCGATTCCCGCGGATCGCGTTCTTGTCAACGCGCGATTCATGACGCTCGTGTCGGTAGCTGCCTGCCTCATTGCAGCGTTGTGGTTCGCCCGTGGCCGCCGCGCGGAGTATTTCGCTGGCGAGGCGTATTCCTATGCCGGGGCGGCTCTCGCCGCCAATGTTCTGCTCGTGTGGGCGCTGACCGCCGAGGTCCGGAATGGTATCGGACAACTGGATCGTCCGTTCGGCATGTCGCCGGTGGACCTCAGACAGCTTGCGGTGCCCCTGGTCTGGGCAGTCTACGGTGCCGTGCTGATGATCGCGGGGTGTGCCAAGGATGTTCCAGTCCTGCGCTGGCAGGGACTGCCGCTCGTGACCATCGCGATTGGAGCCCTGCTGGTCCAGTCCACGACGCCCAACGGCGTGATCCTGAATCCGCGCTTCTTCGCGTATGGAGTCACGGCCACCGCGATCCTGCTCATCGCCCGTCTCGCACGGCGTGCCGAGACGTCGCTGTCGGCATCTGAGCGGCAGCTCTATCTGGCAGCACCAGTAGTCGTGCACCTGCTGGTCCTCACGGCACTCTCACACGAAGTGTGGGATCTGTTCGGCCGTGTGCAGACGGTCGAGGACGTTCGCTACGCCCAGTCCATGGGGCTATCGCTGCTATGGGCCGTCTATGCCACGGCGTTGATTGTCGCGGGCATGCGCGGGGCCGAGCCGCTGCTGCGCTGGATCGCCCTGCTCCTCTTCGGCATCGTCGTCGTCAAGGTATTCTTCTTCGATCTGAGCGTGCTGGAACGGGGGTATCGAATCTTGTCTTTCTTCGTCCTTGGTGTCCTGCTGCTCGGCGTGTCGTTTCTCTACACACGCCGTCTGGCCACCAGCAGACGAGGCGGTGCGTTGTGAAGTGCACCGTCGCCTGTGCAGGCGTTGTCCTGCTCGTGACCTTTGTGGCGCTGGCACAGGAGACACCTGATTGGGCGGATTGGCCGTACGTGCGGCCAGTTGTCGTGGAGCCGACACCCACCACGCGGCTGATCTCGGTGCCGCTGCCGCCGGACGTGTACCGCCGCGTTGGCCCGCTGCTCGAGGATCTCCGCGTCATTGACGACTCGGATCGAGAGGTGCCTTTCCTGATCCATGTGCCTCGCGGCACGCAGCGCCGCGAGTGGCGGGCGGCACGTGTGCTCGAGGCCAGCTTCCTGCCGGGCGCCTACACACAGGTGGTGGTGGACACGGGCCTGCCGATCCGGCCGCACAACTCGATCGAGCTCACCGTCCGGGAGACGGACTTCTTCGCCTGGGTCGAGGTGGCGGCAAGCGCTGATGCGTCGACGTGGCGCATCCTGAACGATCGGTTGCCGCTGTACCGCTTCAGCACTGAAGGTCATGGCGGGACACAGGTGCTCACCTATTCCCCATCGACGTCGCGCTTCCTGCGGCTGCGACTGTTGGAAGCGGCCCGCGCACTCGACGTGACCGGTGGACGGGTCAGCGAGGAGATCGTCGAGGAACCCGAGCGCGTCACTGTAGCCCCATCGCTTGTGCCGGCACCCGTTGCGCCTGCGCTCCACAGTGCGTGGCTCGCAGACTTCGAGGACGGAGCTCCACCAGCCTCGGAAGCACGCTTCACGACCGAGGAGCCCGAATTCCATCGACCGGTACGGATTCGCGTGAGCGACGATGGCCAGCGTTGGCGCGTGATCGGTTCCGGAGAGATCTACCGGCTTCGGCGGCCCGCGGGCGATCTCGAGAACCTGCGTGTCACGTTCGGCGAAGCCAGGACCCGATACCTCCAGGTTGAAGTCTTCAATCGTAACGATCCGCCCCTGTCACGACTCGAGATCGAGCTTTTGGGCGTTCCTCGGCGTGTCGTGTTCCGACAGGAGCCCGAGCGACGTTTTCGCCTGGTCTACGGCTTCGAGCAGGCGGTCCGACCGGAATACGAGCTCGCTCGGCTCGTGACGCCAGGCGATATCAGTGGGGCCATCGCCGGTACGCTTGGCGACGAGGCGCCCATGCCAGGGCATCCACGTCCGCTGCCATGGAGCGAGCGTCACGTTGCCGTGTTGTGGCTCGCGCTTGGCGTCGCGGTCGTCGTGCTGGCCGGCCTTGCGCTTCGATCCATTCGGCGCGCTGCATGAGAACGGCTCGCATGCCCGAGCCGCGACCATCCAGCGACGGCAACCGACGACGACTGCCGGGCCGACTCGCCTCGATACCGTTTGTGTATTCGGTCTTGCAACACGCGGCGGCCGAACCTGCCATTATTACGACACGATCCGCCAGGGAGCGCGCATGCACACGAGCAGCGACCGTATTCTCACGACCCATGTCGGAAGCCTGCCCCGGAACCCAACGCTCTCCGATCTGCTCGTTCGCCGCGAGGAGGGAGCCGACGTCAGTGCCGACGAGCTCGCCGGCGAAATGGACCGCGCCGTCGCGCTCGTGCTTCAGAGGCAGCTCGAAGCAGGCATTGACATCGCAAACGACGGCGAGCAGCAGCGCGTCGGGTTTCAAACGTACATCCCGCGGCGCATGAGCGGATTCGGCGGCGAGTCGAAACGCCGCCGGGGCCGCGACTACGAGGAATTTCCAGAACTGCTCGACGTGCTGATGCGCCGCTTTCCCAGGCGCAGCCGGATGCAGAACGCCCCTGAGGCGCAAGCCGAGCTGCAGTACTCGGGCATTGCAGCCATCACTGCGGAGGTCGCGCGCCTCCGGCGTTCGCTCCCGTCACCCGGTGCCTTCGCCGACTGCTTCATGACGGCTCCATCCCCGGGCATCATCTCCACGACCATGCTGAACGCGTATTACCCGTCGCATCGCGCATACGTGTCCGCGATCGCGCGGGAGATACGTAACGAGTATCGAGCGATTCACGAGGCGGGCCTGCTGCTGCAAATCGACGCGCCCGACCTGGCCATGGATCGGTCCATGTTCTATCGGGACGTGAGCGATGCCGAGTTCGTGGCCGCCGCCGAGTCGCACGTGGCTGCGCTCAACGACGCGCTCGACGGCATCCCCCGCGAGCGTGTACGGCTGCACTGTTGCTGGGGGAACTGGGACGGCCCGCACATTCATGATGTTGCGCTCGAGCTGATCCTGCCGGTGTTGTATCAAGCCAACGTCGGAGCGTTGAGTATTGAACTGGCAAACCCACGGCACCAGCACGAAATTCAGGTCCTGCGAAGACATCCACTGCCGCAGCACATGGCGCTGCTCCCAGGGGTCATCGACACCACGACGAACATCGTGGAACACCCCGAGGTGGTGGCCAGACGACTCGAGGAGGCCGTGAGTGTTGTCGGCGACCGCGAGCGGGTCATTGCGAGTACGGACTGCGGCTTCGGCACGTTCACCGGCCGCGAGTGGGTCATCGAGCCGGCCGTGTGGCTGAAGCTCCGGGCGCTCCGCGACGGAGCCGACATGGCGTCCGCGCGGCTGTCGGGGCGTGCCACGACAGCGTAGTGACCCGCCGCCACCCGGTCGGCGACGGGTGCGCGGCGGGCGTGAACACACAGGCAGGCACCTGCTGGGAGGATACGTGTAGTGGCTCGAGTTCTCATCACCGGGGCGGCTGGCTATCTGGGGCCGGTGGTGTCAGAGCATCTGCTGGATGCCGTTCACCACGTGACCGCAGTCGACAACCTCAGTTATCGACAACCGGCCCTGCTGCATCTGTGCGCGAGCGATCGGTTCGACTTCGTACGCGGCGACGTTCGTGACGAGGCATTGATGCGCTCGCTCGTTTCCGCTGCCGACGCCGTCATCCCACTGGCCGCCATTGTCGGTGCCCCGGCCTGCGAGCGCGACCCTCTGCTGGCGCAGTCCGTCAATCGAACTCGACAGTGCCAATCTGTCCAAGGAAGAGCTCGCACTGACCATCAAGCGCCACCCCCCGAACTTTTACGTGCACTTCGCGCCCGTGGGCAGCGACCCGGACAAGCGCAACTACATCGTGTCGAACGAACGACTCCGGCAAGCCGGCTTCGAGGCGCGACGGTCGCTCGACGATGGGATACGGGAACTGATCAAGGCGTATCGCATGATCCCGCGCGGCACCTATCACAATGTGTGATCCCACCCGTCGGCAGTCTTCCAGCGAGGCTCCGCCTCGGACCAGCGAGCATGTTGGCTGCGGCTCCGCCTCGCTGGATGCCAGTATGTTTGCCCGCGCTCCGCGCGAGCGAGACGCCTTGAACGGCCGGCCGAAAACTTGACTCGTTTGCAGGGATTCTGGCCGCTCGAGGCGTCCAGTGGTGCGTCTGGCCCCGGCACACGAGGTCCGCGATGATCATCAGTCGGACTCCCTACCGGATCTCGTTCTTCGGCGGCGGCACGGACTACCCCGCCTGGTAGGGAAGGCGGCGCCGTCCTGGCCACGACGATCAACAAGTACTGCTACATCACGTGCCGCTACCTGCCGCCCTTCTTCGAGCACCGCTTCCGCATCGTCTATTCGCGATCGGAAGAAGTCATGACCGTGGACGAGATTGCGCATCCCGCGGTTCGGGAGGTCCTGCGCCACCTCGGCGTTCACCAGGGCGTGGAGATCCACCATGACGGGGACCTGCCCGCGCGCAGCGGGCTCGGGTCGAGCTCGGCGTTCACCGTCGGACTGCTTCACGCGCTGTTCGCGCTCCAGGGCCGGATCCCGGACAAGTGGCAACTGGCCCGCGACGGCATTCACATCGAGCACGGGCGACTGCGGGAGACGGTCGGGTGCCAGGATCAGGTCCTGGCCGCGCATGGCGGCTTCAACCACATCGTGTTTCGACCCGACGGCGACATTTCCGTTCGTCCCATGACCCTTGCGCGGGAACGCCTCGGCGAGCTGAACGCGCACCTGATGCTCCTTTTCACCGGCATCAAACGGACGGCGTCGCAGATCGCAGAGAGCTATATGCCGGACTTCGCCCCAATCGAGCGCCAACTCGTGTTGATGCGCGAGATGGTGGACGAAGGCATCGCAATTCTCAGTAGGGCGACGATCTGGTCAGATTCGGTGAACTGTTGCACGAATCCTGGCTCGCCAAGCGCAGCCTCGGTGGGCGCGTCTCGAACCCTCAGGTCGAAGCCATCTACGACGAGGCCCGCACGGCTGGCGCGCTCGGCGGAAAGCTGGTGGGTGCCGGCGGCGGCGGGTTCATGCTGCTCTTCGTGCGCCCGGAGGATCAATCGCGCGTCCGGACGCGGCTGTCCACGCTCCTGCACGTGCCGTTTCTCTTCGAGCAGCGCGGCGGCGAGATCATCTTCTACGACCGCGAACAGGACTATTCGGGGGAGGATCGGGACCGTCAAGCCCAGGTCATTCGTGCGTTTCGCGACAGCGACGTACCCGGCCTCGCCATTGGGAGTCCTGCTGACGGGGGGCGACCTCTACCTGGTGCAGCTCCGAACGCGGCGGCCGGTACTCCTCAACGGCGGGGCGCTCGACACGGTGGTGTACACCCCGGAATCCGTCCCCGCCGCCAGTCGAATCCTGCTCGACATGTACGAGATTGACCTGCTGAATCCCCCCGCGGACGCCAGGGGTGGAGGCATCATCCCTCCGCAGACGAACCGCGCCCACTGGGAACGCTTCACGTCCGAGCGGTGGCAGGCGATCCGGACGATCTATGATGTGGCCGACGTCCTCACACCCGGCGACTGGGAACTGGCAATTCCACTGATCGCGGCGGACCACGGACTGCGTCTCTACAGAATTCCGGACCATGAGTGAGCAGCCCGTCGTCCGGACGCCGGATCAGCGGAACGATCCTCGGACTCCCCTCGTTACCGGACCGGACGACCGCGCCGGTCGTGCATCATCGCCGGATGGCGCACGAGGCGTCGGGACCCGCGGCCGGCTCCGGCCTTTCGTCCATGAACGAAGACCCGAGCGCCGCGGCCACGGCCGGACGCGCCCTCGTCTCGGTGGTCTTGTCGTTCAGGAACGAAGCCGCGAACATTCCAACTCTCGTCTCGCGACTGCACGCCGCGCTCTCCACCCAGCCCGTGGAGTACGAGCTCATCTTCGTCAACGACGCGTCGGCCGATGATTCGCTGAACGTCCTGCTTCGCCAGCGCGAACAGAACCCGCGAGTGAAGATCATCACCATGTCGCGCCGGTTCGGCGTGGCCGAATGCGTCCGGGCCGGCATGGCTGCTGCCCGCGGTGACGCCGTCGTCTACATGGATGCGGATCTTCAGGACCCTCCCGAGATCATTCCCGAGCTCGTCCGCCAGTGGCGGGACGGCGCCGACGTGGTACACACCGTGCGCACGCACCGGCACGGAGAGAGCCGGACGAAGATGTCATTGACGCGGTTGGCCTACCGCCTCATTCGAATCGGAGCCACGATTGACCTCCCCGTCGATGCCGGCGACTTCAAGCTGCTCTCGCGCCGCGCCGTGGACCACGTGCTGCAGCTCGCCGAATCCGATCCCTACCTGCGGGGCCTGGTCGTCTGGATCGGGTTCCGCCAGACCCTCGTGGGCTACGAACGGGACGCGCGGCACGCCGGCCGCACGCACTTTCCGTTCTTCAGCAGGAACCCCTGGAAGACGTTCGTCCTGGGTTTGACCTCCTTTTCATTCACCCAATCTACGCCTGTGCTGCACTGGCCGCTCTGGGCCTGATAGCCGTCTTCGGTCTGCTCGTTGCCACGCTGATTCTCGTCGCCACCGGCTCCGAACACGCCGGTTCAGCGGCCCTCATCACCATGTTCACCTTCTTCTGGACGACGATCCTGGGCGCCATCAGCTTCGTGGGGCTGTACGTCGCGCGCACATACAAGGACGTGCGGCGGCGGCCGCGGTACCTGGTGGAGTCGACAGTCGGACTCGCGGATCACATGGCCGACGCGCCTCGTTCCCGTTCAGCCATCGAACGGTGATATCCACGGCCGGTCCGTCGGCATGAATGCCGTGCCGGACGAGAGGCGCCCCATCGGGCATGACGACGGGTGTAGACGCGGGGAGTGCCGATCGCGACCCGTCCCAGGGAGCCGGAATCCCTGTTGTCCCGGCGGCCCGACCGGAGTATGTTCTTCGGGCCAAGATGGTGCGGCCGGTAGGGTCCGCACGGACACAACGGACACATACGTCAATTCTGGGACAACCCGTCACAGCGAAAGGAATGGCGAGATGAAGATCAACCTGGGTGTCGTCGCTGCGGCGACACTCTCGACCGTGCTCGTGGGTGCCGCGGTGGCGAGCATACAAGCTCAGCAGCAACAGCAACAGCAACAGCAGGCGCCGCCGATGAGCTTCTTCGTGACGAGCGTAGGCTCGGGCAATGGTGGAAATCTCGGTGGCCTGGAAGGCGCCGACAAACACTGCCAGCAACTGGCCGCCGCTGCTGGAGCCGGTAATCGAACCTGGCGCGCGTACCTGAGCGCGGGCGCCGCGGGCGCGCAGCCGGCGATCAACGCGCGCGATCGCATTGGCAACGGCCCGTGGTACAACGCCAAGGGGCAGCTCATCGCCTCCAACGTCGACGATCTGCACGAAGACCGCAACAACATCCGCAAGCCGACCGCGCTCACCGAGAAAGGCGCAGAAGTCAGGGGCGTTGGCGATCAGCCCAACGAGCACGACATCCTGACCGGATCGGATTCCTCCGGGCGCGCGGTGGTTGGCAGCCCGCTTGTCACCACCTGCAACAATTGGACGAGCAACGACAACGCCAACCGGGCCGTTGTCGGACATCACGACCGTCTGGGCGGTCCCAGTGCCTCATGGAACGCCGTGCACTCCTCCGCGGGTTGCAGCCAGGAAGCGCTCGTGAAGACGGGCGGCGCCGGCTTCTTCTACTGCTTCGCCGCCAACTGACGTACACAGCTGGTCGTCCGGAAGCGCCGGCCGCTTCGCGGCCGATTCTTCCGGACGTCCCCCACGACTTGCGGCGAGATGATCCGCCTCTACTCGCCGAGGGGCACTGTGGCGTCGCCAGCAGCCTCCTGCTCATCCGGTCCCTTCAGCTCACGAGTAGATCTTGTCCGCGTGGCCGCGTCGGCCTGTCCCTGCGGCGACGCGACCTACGACTCGCGCGATGCGGGTTGGGGCAAAACGCATCCGCAGCGTGACGACCGCGCTGGGTTGGGGACCAAGCGCGGATCGCGAGTACCTGGCGGAGGATGCGTTCTTCCGCGCGATGTCGTCGGGAGCGAGGCGCAGAGGCACGTCGGCGAGACCACGGACAGGATCTGGTCGTGAGCTGGAGCACGGTCACGCAGAGGCCGTGTTGACCGTCTACTGATGATCGAGGGACTCCGGGTTGTCGCGCAGCAGCCACACGCATATCAGGCTGATCAGGGCCATTGCCGCGACGTATACCGCTACCGCCATCGACGTCTGGTACGTGTGATAGAGATACAGCGCCACGATGGGAGCCGGGCCGCCCGCTGTGATCGAGGCGAGCTGGTATCCGAGCGATGCCCCGCTGTACCGCAGCGTGCCCGGAAACCGCTCGGCAATGAACGCAGCCTGCGGTCCGTACTGCAGATCGTGCAGTGGCAGTCCAAGCACTATCGCGAGGAACACGAGCCACATGACACGAGTGTCGAGCATCCCAAAGTACGCGAAGGGGAACATCATCATCACGACGCAGCCGATCGCCGTGATTCGACGACGGCCGATGACGTCCGACAGGTGCCCGAACAAGGGGATCGTCGCCGTCGAGACGAGCGCCTGAATCATTACGAGGTTCAGCAGGAGGGCGCGGTCGAGCCCCAGTTCCTGCGTGCCGTAGGTGAGCACATACGTCGTGAAGATGTAGAAGGGCGTCTGCTGCCCGCTGCGGAGCAGCGCCGTCAGCACGACCTCGCGCCAGTGGTGGCGCAGCACCTTGGCAACCGGCATGGGCTCTACACGCCCCTGTGCCCGCAGGCGCGCGAAGACGGGTGTCTCGAGGACGCCCAGCCGGATGTACATGCCCACGAACACCAGGACGACGCTGAGCAGGAATGGCACGCGCCAGCCCCAGTCCAGGAACGCCTCCTCGCTCGTCGCCACGGACATCAACGCCAGCGCCCCGTTGGCCAGGACCATCCCCGCCGGAGCACCGAACTGCGCGAAGCTCGTCGAAAAACCGCGGCGCTTCGGGTCGGTCCACTCCCCCGCCATCAGGACCGCGCCGCCCCACTCGCCGCCAACCCCGATGCCCTGCAGCACTCGAAAGAAAGTGAGCAGCACGGCGCCCCAGATGCCAATCCGGTCGTAGTCGGGCACGAGGCCGATGCCCATCGTGGCGACGCCCATGAGCACGAGCGTGGCGATGAGCGCCGCCTTGCGACCCACACGGTCGCCGAAGTGCCCGAAGAACACGGCGCCGAACGGGCGCGCGACGAAGCCGACGAAATACGTCGAGAACGCGAGCAGCGTTCCGACGTACGGGTCGGAGCCCGGAAAGAACTTCTGGGGAAAGACCAGCGCCGCCGCCACGCCATAGAGAAAGAAGTCGTACCACTCGATCGTCGTGCCGGTCGCGGAGGCGGCCACGGCGCGAATCGTCATTCGCCGGTGCTGACCCGGATCGAGCTCGACGTGATGGTCTGTCGACGATGAATTCACGAGACGCGGCGGTTGATCGCCTCACCGCCCTCGACGCGCACGAATCGGCATCGGTCAGTTGACGTGGTGCGTGGACCGCTCGTTCTCGTTACAAACGAACTCGATCTTTGCGTGTCCACCATGATGCACTGGACCGCTGTACGGCTCCCGACGAGAACTCTGTCCTCGTTGTAGCGAGTTGGCGTTGCCGTGCAGCGGTCCAACGGCGCGCGGACGCGCCAAGCGAACACTGTACCGTGAGCCGTTTCATGTTGGGACGAGCCCCACTATTTCATACCAGATTGAACAGGAACACCAAGCAATGTTGCGGTTCGATTCGCCCGTGACGGTGGCGCATCCCCCGGAACCTGCGCGAGCTCTCATCCTTCATGAAGAGTGGCAGCGTCTTCCACGCCGATCGTGGTAGCATCGCCGGCACACAGCCATCCTGGAGCACCGGCCATGCCCAAGAGCCGACATCCTCGCCTCAGCGGCATCATTGCCGCCGTGGGCGCTCTGCTCGTTCTGACCATCTCCTGCCGTTCACAACCGGCCCTGGAGGTCGACATCGACGATGACGACATCGGTGGCGTGGTGGAGGGGCCCGCTGGCCCTGAGGCCGGCGTGTGGGTCATCGCTGAAACGCGCGATCTGCCGGTCCGGTACATCAAGAGCGTCGTCACGGACGATCTCGGCCGCTTCGTCGTCCCGGATCTCCCGCCGGCGAACTACACCGTGTGGGCGCGCGGCTACGGCCTGGTGGACAGCGCCAAGAGCACCGCCCGACCCGGACAGCGGCTGCGCATCACGGCCATGCCAGCGCCGAGCGAGGCGGCCGCCGCGCACTACTACCCGGCGATCTACTGGTACGCCATGCTCGACATCCCGTCTGCCGATCAATTCGGCGGCGCAGGCGCCATTCCCGCCCGTCTCACGCGTGAAAACTGGATCAGCTCGATGAAGAACACCGGGTGCATCGGCTGCCACCAGCTCGGACAGGAGTCCACGCGAACACTGCCTCCATCGCTCGGTACGTTCGACTCGTCGGTCGACGCGTGGAGACATCGCATCCAGGCGGGACAGGCGGGACAGCTCATGCTCGGCCAGATGAACAACCTGGGCGAGGTCGCGTACACGAACTTCGCGAACTGGACCGATCGGATTGCCAACGGCGAGCTCCCGTTTGCGACGCCGCCGCGTCCCGAAGGCGTCGAGCGGAACATTGTCGTGACGCTGCGCGAGTGGATGACGGATCGACACTACCTTCACGACCTGATCGCCAGCGATCGGCGCTATCCGACGGTCAACGCGTACGGGCCGGTGTATGGATCGCCCGAATACAGTTCGGACCTGATCCCCATGCTCGACGTCGTGAACAACGTTGCCACGACCTTCAAGGCGCCGGTCCGCGATCCGGACATGCCGTTCAATCTCGGACCTGGCCACGCAGCGGCGCTGGATCCGCTGGCGCCCTCGCCGTACTGGGGAGACGAGCGGATTTGGGAGACGCGCGTCAATAACCACAATTCCATGTTCGGCCGCGATGGGCGGCTGTGGCTGGCGGCCTCGGTCCGTGGTGCCGACACACCGGCCTTCTGCCGCCAGGGCTCGGACCATCCGTCGGCCAGAGCCTTCCCCATGGAGCGGACGGTCAGACATCTCGCTGTCTTCGTTCCGCGGACGGAACAGTACACCTTCGTCGATACCTGTTTCTCGACGCACCACCTGCAGTTTGGCTACGACGCCGATGACACGCTGTGGACGAGCGGCGGCGGTCCCGTGGTCGGCTGGCTGAATACGAAGACGTTCGACGAGACAGGGGATGCGGCGCGGTCGCAGGGCTGGACCACCCTGGTGCTCGACACGAATGGCAACGGAAGGCGCGACGCCTACGTGGAGCCTGGCGAGCGGCCCGATCCGGCGAAGGACACACGCGTCAATTCCCCCTTCTACGCGGTGATGCCCAGCCCGGTGGACGGGTCGATCTGGGGATCAACGCTTGGCGTACCAGGCGCGGTCGTGCGTCTCGATCCGGGCCCGAACCCACCTGCCACGGCGCTGGCGGAAGTCTACCGCGTGCCGCTGCCTGGCTTTGGCGCGCGGGGCGCGGATATCGACAGTCAGGGCGTGGTCTGGGTGTCGCTCGGCAGCGGGCATCTTGGCAGCTTCGATCGCCGCAAGTGCAAGGGGCCGCTCAACGGACCAACCGCGACCGGCGATCATTGTCCCGAGGGCTGGACGTTCCACCAGTACCCGGGTCCCGGCTTCCGCGGCGTTGGCGAGAACAGCGCCGAATCGAGCTATTACACCTGGGTGGATCAGCACGACACGTTCGGCCTCGGACGCGACGTGCCGATCTCCACGGGTAACCTGAACGATGGCCTGGTCGCCTTCGCGGACGGCCGGATGGTCATCCTGCGTGTCCCCTACCCACTGGGCTTCTACTCCAAGGGGTTCGACGGGCGCATCGACGATCCCGACGCCGGCTGGAAGGGACGGGGGTTGTGGGCGGCCAACGGCGATCGGACGCCGTGGTTGATCGAAGGGGGCAAGGGATCCCGGCCGTTGGCGGCGCACTTCCAGCTGCGCCCGGATCCGTTGGCTCGATGACGAACGACAACGCATTCGAAGTTGTCGCGAACGACGCGCCCGAGACGATCGCGTTCTTCTCGATCCGGCGGGGACGTCAATCGCCGAGCGATCGCCGGTGCGGGAGGATTCGGCTTTGCACGGGTGTCGCAGCACCACGGTCAGATGCGCGCGATGACACGGTTGGATCCAGCGCCCGCAGCTGACCGAGCACGGTGCGATCGTCGAGCGTGCGGCACGGTGGCTCGAGCAGCAAACGCAACCCATCACCGAAGGCGTGTCGCGCCGTGGTGCGGGTTGCACTGGGCCGTAGCCGGCGCAGGGGCACTGGAGCGCCAGCTCCGCACGTGGGCGAGATGGGATCACAGCCTGCCCGACACGTCCGTCAGGCTGGAGGCGTGGCGTGGCGCGCACGTCATTGACGCCGAACCGCGCGCGGCGCCGGCATCTAGCCTCGGTCTCGCTCTGATCGAGAGCCGTCTGCAGCATCGCGAGCGTCAGGCCGGGGAACCGCCTCTCCGAACTCTAGAGCCGCGCTGGTGTAACGCCATCCACAAAGCGGTCGAAGGGAGGGACCATGAGTATTGCAGGTCTTGGCCGTGTCTCCGGCGTGCTAGGACCGAATCCGGCTACTGCCCGAACCGGTTGCGTTCGCAGGTGCACGCTCCTGGCAACGTTCGTGTCCATGATTCTGCTTTGCACCGAGATCGCGCGTGCGAATCCTGCCGTCTCCGATAGGCCTGCATGCTCCATTAGCCAGATCACCAGATTCAGCGACACCGGCGCCGGCAGACCGTTCATCAGCGGACTAGGCACGCGGATTGTTTTCCTGTCGACCGCGAATCCGACCGGCAACCAATCCCAGCAACCTGCCCCAGTTGTTCCTCGTTTGACACGGCCACGGGCTCCACTCGGCAGCTCACAACGGAGGGTTTCGACCCCCGATTTTCGATTGAGGTTCAGGCAGTAGATTACGCCGGGACCCACATCGCTTTCGCGTCGAACGCGAATCTAACGGGGCCGAACCCGAACCCTGATCGAGCCACGGAAATCGTCCTCTTCGACACCACCACTGAGATGTTCACGACGATTGCGACCGTCGAGAGGGCAGCATTGTGGCCAGCGATCAGCGGGAGTGGAACCCGCATCGCGTTTCTGGCTTGGGACGACCTTACCGGGGAAAACCCTGACGGCAACTCGGAACTATTCTTGTTCGACACCACGAGCGGTCTCCTTACCCAGATTACCCACAGTGGAACCGGCGGATTCCCTGTCTCGGATAGGCCTTCCCTCAGCTTCGACGGGACACGGATTGCGTTCCAGTCCACTGCGGACTTCACGGGCGAGAATGCGGGTCGAAATGCCGAGATGTTCCTGTTCGACACGACGACCGGCATCTTCACTCAGATTTCCAACGGTGGGGCAGGTCAGTTCAGTTCGATGGATGCTGCAGGCACGCGAGTCGCGTTTCGTGCTCATGGTCCTGCAGGCAATATCGAGGTGCTTCTCGCCGACACCAGAACGAACGTCGTTACGCGACTGACGACGTCAGGCTTTCAGAGACATAGCGTATGGCCTTCGGTCGATGCATCGGGCGACCGAGTCGCGCTCTTCTCAGCCGGCGACCTCACCGGAGAGAACCCCGACGGCCACGCTCAAGTGTTCCTCGCCACCTGTGGCGTGGTGAACACCCACCTGTCTCTTACGGCCCTGCAGTCCACGTTCCGGACCTCGCCAGATACCACTGGCTGCCCGGCAGGCGTAACCGGAACATTCACATTCACGGCGAATCTGACCGCGTTGCCCGACAGCCCACGTCTGGCCAGTCTGCGGCTGCAAGTGCGGAGGTTGACCAACGACAACCTGCTGCAGAACGCAGACTTCGGGCCGGCACGCATTGCCGCGACACTGACTCTGCCAATGACCAGTGGGTACACAGACGGCGTACTCGACCCCGGCGAGGGCGTAGACGTGCCCTTTGTGATTCGCCTTCAGGACCGAAACGCATTTCGGTTGTTTGTGGATGTTTGGGAGAGCTTCGGTGAGGGCTCGTTTACAGGTCCAAGTTTGATCGCACGCGGCCGGCAAGCTGTGCAACCTAGTCCAGTGTTTGGATTCCGCGGCCTGCCGAAATGAGAGTTCTCTTCGCCCTGATCTACCGGCTGCCGCTGGCGGTCTTCGGCCCCCGAACGTGCACGTGTGCGTTCGATCTCCTGTTGTCCCCCTGCACACGTAGTAGGGGTCACCGCCTTCGGGCAGTCATCCCGCACATCGGTGAGCACGCACTGGCAGCGCGCCGCACGCTCCGATCCGGTGCATCAACACATTCTGAACCACTTCGATCAAGACTCTTCAGCACCCGAGCGTTGGTCTCGCCGTGCGTCCAGCGCCTGACGGCGACCGTTGCCGGATCCACTGAATAGGCGTCGGCCGCGCTGCGCGCCGAGGTGAACGTGAGCTGGAACGCGGCGGGCGCCGGACGACTTGCAGATCCACGACCGCACCTGACCTCCAGACACGGAGGCGGCCATCCACGCGGCGCGCTCAGCGTTCCGGCAGGATGTCGGCGATGCCGCTCAGCCGCCGCAGGTGGACCCGCGTCTCGGCCTGCCCCCCAGTGGGGAGCTTGATCGTGGCCGCGTTGCCGTCGGCCGAGAGCTCGTAGAAGCGCTGGAGCGTGCTGCCCGTGGTGGGACTGACTCCGCTCAGAACCTGGTGAAAGACGAATCCCGGATAGACGTTCAGCGCACCGAAGTAGCCGATGTAGCCCTTGATAGCGGCGGCGGCCTCGCTCGCCGACGGCCGGTGCTGCGCGAAGGGCTGCCGCTGCGGCTGCGCGAAATGGACGCCGACGTAGCCCGATGGCGTGTAGACGATGAGGCTCGGTCCGCGGACCGAGTCGGTGCTGGCGCCGGTGGTCAGATTGACGCGAGACTCGCCGACGTTCTCCCAGAAGCCGACCAGCGAGCGATAGGTGGGTGACAGGTTGTCGACTGGAGGCACGCGTTCCCATGTCCACCGCGTGGGGCCCTCCGTGTAGGGCTCCACCGCCGTGCCGGTAATCGCGAGGCGGTTGTTCATCCGCTCGAACGTCCTGGTGAACTCGCGTCCCGCCAGATTGGGGGTCAACCCCGCGCGCGGACGCAGCGTGATCCGCTTCTCTGCGGCATCGGCCTCGTAGCGCCCCCAGAACCCGCCGCTCGTGGCGAGGGTCTGCTGCGCCTGGGTGAGCTCCGCGCCACCCAGCATCGGCGCCGGGCTCGCATGGGTCACGTACTCGAACGCGTACCCCGCCCCGTCGAGGATCAGCACGCCGCGGGGGGTCGCCACGCGGCGCGGCGTCGGGGCCTCGAGATCCTGCTCGACGGAGACGAGCATCCAGGTGCCCACCAGATCGGCATCGACAGACTGCGCGCGCTCCTGCGCGGATGGCACCTGCAGCGTCACCAGTAGTGTCGTCGCGACGGCGATGATTGGAGGAACCGCGTTTCTCATGATGGCCAGCTCGCTTGAATCACGGAGAGTGTAACCCCATTCGGCGCCGGTTGCTCAGCGCGGCTACCGGTCCCCGGCCGCCGGGGGGCCTTCGACCGTGTTGCGCCTCTTCGCCCTGCAACACGGACAACACGCACGGCTGGACCCTCCGGCTCCCTGTGGGGCCGGAATGCTGGAAGGATTTCGCACGACTTGACGCGCCCGCACCCTTCGGCCTGGGACCCGCTGGGGTCAGTGGGCTGTCGGCTTCCACGTCCGCGGAGGAACGCCCTCCAGGGCATGCCTGGACGCCAGAGGGCGCCGGACCCGGCGACGTCCGGCCCGCCAAGCTTCCACCATGTAACCGTTGTGTAAACGGCCGTGGCTCAGTCACAATCCTCTTACCAGATATGACCTACCACCGCCTGACGACCCGCTGCTGTCGGCGCGCGTCGATCGCTGCGATCGCTGCGCTCTGCACATGGGTGGCGTGGAGCGCGGCACCGGCCATGACACTGGCCCAGGGCCGCGAGCGGCCAGCCGGATGGGACGATGCCACACACGAGCGACGCGTGGCGCCGGACTATGAGCGCCTGTTCGCGACCGATCGGGTGCACGAGCTGCAGATCGCGATTGACGCTGCAGACTTCCGTGCGATGCAGGAGGATCTCCGGACCATCGGTCCCCCCGGCATGCCACCGGGCTTCGGCGGACGCTTGGGCGGCGCAGGGCCGCAGGGTCCACCGCCAGGAATCGGAGGCCCACCCGGTCTTCCCGGTGGCTTCGGTCCGCCCGCTGGTGGTCCGGCGGCAGACGGATTCGCGCAGATGGCAGCACTGATGGAGGCCGGTGCCGCTGCCTGCCAGGACAAGCCGGCCGAAGCCGCCTGCTCGGCCAACGGGATGGACGGGCGGTGCACGGCGATGTTCGGCGGACCACTGACGTGCGTGCCGGAGGCGTTCGGCGACGTCATGCGGGGCGGCGGCGCGCCGAGCCTGACCAGCCGCGATCCGATGTACGTGCCGGTCACCGTGCGTCACGAGGGGCGCGTCTGGACGCACGTCGGCATGCGGTACAAGGGCAATTCGTCGCTCATGATGTCCAACATGAGCGGCAGCGGCAAGGTGCCGTTCCGCCTGCACTGAGATCGCTACGAGGACGAAGTGCCCGCCATCCGCAACCAGCGGTTCTACGGTTTCCAGCGGCTCACCTTCTCGTCCAACTTCACCGACGATTCGCAGCTGCACGAAGTGCTGGCCACCGAGATCCTGCGCGACCGCGGCGTGCCGTCCGCGCGGGCCGCGTTCTACCGCGTCTTCGTCGACACCGGCAGCGGCCCGGAGTACTGGGGCCTCTGCACGATGATCGAGGACCCTTCCGACGGCGCGATGCTCGACGCACAGTTCGGCGGCCGAGACGGCAATCTGTACAAACCGGAAGGCGCCGGCGCGAACGGGGTCACGTTCGACCCGAGCGGCTTCCAGAACCGCACGAACCGCAGGCGTGAGCCCGCCGACGTCGCGGCGGCAATGCGCGCCCTTCACGCGTCGCGTGACGATCCGCAGGCCTGGCGTACGGCGCTCGAAGCGACGTTCGACGTCGATCTCTTCGTCCGGTGGCTCGCCGTCAATACCGTGCTCGACAACTGGGACGCGTACGGGAGGATGGCGCACAACTACTATCTCTACGGCGATCCCGCGGACGGTGGCCAGCTCCGGTGGATCCCGTGGGATCACAACATGGCGTTCGGCGTCGGGCTGGGATTCGGCCGCGGCGGTGGGCCGTTTCCAGGCGGCGGGCCAGGCGCCGGTCCTGGCCGCTTCGGCGTGTTCGGCGCA
>CAZDLW010000088.1:0-19066 GCA_964505975.1 uncultured Bifidobacteriaceae bacterium
CCGTGGTCGAAGAGTACGTGTATGCGGCGCACGAGGCGGGCCTGCGGGAAGTCCGCCTGATTCACGGACGCGGCAAGGGCATCCAACGCGGCATCGTCCAGCAGGCTCTCGACCGCCATCCGCTCGTAGTGGAGTTCTGGGATGCGCCAGAGAGCCACCTCGGTGCCACCGTGGCGCGCCTGCACGACGACTGAAGAACGGCAGCATCCGGCCGGGAAGAATTTGGACGTCGCAGGTTCTCACATTCCATGCGCCTGCCAGCGTGGCAGGTTTCGCACGCTCGGCGACGGTCTCGACGGGTTTTCGGCGCTTCCGGCCTCGGAACGCTCCCTGCACGGTACAGGGACATGCGCGCCTCGCCGCTCGTGCTGCGCGCCGGCGACATCGTGCGCCTGCGCCAGGAACGCTGGACGGTCATCCGTCACGTACCATACGGCGAGACGACCGTCATCGAGGTCATCGGCCGCGATCGGACCAACGATGGCCAGCACGCCCGATTCGTCCTCCCCTTCGAATCGATGGCGCGGGTCACCGACCTGCGCACCCCGCAGGTGGTACGGCCGACACGCTGGCGGTTCGAGGTCCGCAGGATCCTGTCGGCCGCGCAGCCATCGATCCACTCCCTGCGTGCGACAGCCGGCGCCAATCTCACCATCCTGCCCTTTCAGCTCGAGCCGGCAATCGCGCTCGTGCGTGGAATGGCATGCCGCCTCCTTCTCGCGGACGAGGTAGGCCTCGGCAAGACAGTACAGGCAGGGATCATCGTCGCTGAACTGTTGGAGCGCATCTCCGACATGCATGTCCTGATCGTTGCCCCGGCCGGACTGCTGGGTCAGTGGCAGGCCGAGCTCCAGGCGCGATTCGGGTTGACCGGCGTCATCATGGACGCTGCGATGCTCGCGCGTGGGGGCCAGACCCCCATCGTCAATCCCTGGGCCGTGCAGCCCCTGGTCATCGCATCGATTGATTTCGTGAAGCGGCCCGAGGTGATGCGGTCGCTCGAATCGCTCATCTGGGATCTGGTGCTCTTCGACGAGGCGCACCTTCTGTCAGGGGCATCGGACCGTGCAGGAGCGGCATCTGCACTCGCCGAGCGCGCGCGGATCGTCGTCCTGCTTTCCGCAACGCCACATCCGGGCGAAGACTCCGCGTTCGAACGTTTGTGCGACCTCGGAAGTCTGCAGGGCCGGTTTCCGCTGCTCCTCTTCCGGCGTACGCGCCGGGATGCCGGCATCGACGTCGCCCGGCGAACAACATGGATGAAGGTAAGGCCAACGACGGCAGAAGCGGAGGCACACCAGGCACTCACATCCTATACCCGCCTTGTCTGGAAGGAGGCCGGCTCCTCCGGGCGGGGCGCCAGGCTTGCGATGGCAGTGCTCGCACGGCGTGCGTGCAGCAGCATGGCGTCGCTCGCCCGGTCGATCGAACGCCGTCTGGCGCTGCTCGCGGAAGACGGCCTTTCCGTGGATCAACTCTCCCTGCCCTTCGGTGAACCCGCAGTTGACGACAATGCGCCGTCGATGGCGTTGATGGCACCAGGTCTGCTCGACCGGCAGGACGAGCGACTTCGGCTCGCGGGACTCCTGGCGCTCGCAACACGTGCCAGCCATTTCGAGAGCAAGCTGCACGCCATCCGACGTCTCTTCCGGCGCACGATCGAACCGGCAATCCTCTTCACAGAATACCGAGACACGCTCGCGCACGTGGCCGCGCACCTTCCCGACGTCGATATCGTGCAGCTTCACGGCGGACTCACATCCACCGAGCGAACGACCGCCATCCGTCGCTTCACGGCGGGAGACGCTCGCATCCTGCTCGCCACCGATGCCGCCGGCGAAGGTCTCAATCTCCATCAACGCTGCCGTCTCGTCGTGAACCTCGAACTACCATGGACGCCGTTGCGCCTCGAGCAGCGTATCGGCCGCGTCGATCGGCTCGGCCAGTCGCGTCGCGTCCATGCCCTTCATCTGGTTTCCTCCCGCACCAGCGAGGAGACCGTCGTGGCCACGCTGCTTCGGCGCATGACACGCATCGGCGTGGCACTCGACGCGCTGCGCGTGCCGGACGCGCAACACGATGTCGTGGCTCGCGCCGTGCTGGGCGGGGAAACGGTCCATGTTCCAGGTATCCGCTCCGACAGAGCATTGCCACCACAAGTCCTGGTGCCGGATCTCCGCAGCACGGCACTGACGGAGGCCGAACACCTTCTGATGGCGCGGCGCCTGGCCGCCGATGGACGCGCCGGACCGCAGAGCTCGTCTCCGGGGTTCACTGACGCGGCACCGAGAAGCGCAGTTTCCAGCGTCGCTGAAGCCATGGCGGACCCGCCGAATCCCTCGCGGATTCGGCCCGGCCACCGATCGCGCAGCGATGGTGCGAAGGGCCGCAGGACGCTCGCGTCCCGCCCGGTAATCGCCATTCTCGAGAGTCGTCGCCAGATGCGCTGCTGGTGGGCCTTTCGCCTCGAGATCGCGAACGCCGACGGATCAATTCTCTTCGAGCCCCTGATTGCCCTGACTGCCGACATGGTCCGGCAGCCTCCGCGTCGCGCGGCAGACATCCGAGAGCTGTTCGGCGCGCACCACTGGATGTTGACACGTGTGCTCGTACGGGAACATCGGCGAGCGATTGCCCTCGCGCGTGAGGCGCTGCGCGCTCCCCTGGAACTGGGTGAGGATCGCGAACGGGCAATTCTGGCGGTCATGACGGATCGCCACGCCCGGTTGGCGGCCACCCTGCTGCAACCAGGCCTGTTCGACCGCCGCAGCGAACGCGCAGCAGCGTCTCAGAAGGCAACGATCGAGGAGGCCGGGGCTCGCTGCGCGGAACGGATCCGTCGCCTGGCTCGCGGCCACACCCTGCAGTCCGGCATGCGCCAGTTCGTCTTTGGTGCGGCGATCGAATGAGGACGCCGGCGTTCCGCGGACGGCTGATCGGCGAGTCGTTTGCTCGCGACGTCCTGCCGGGCCTGTCGGGGGCAGCGCTCGCACCACCGGACGTCTGCCGGCAGCTCGAGGCCTGGTTCCAGCGCTCCGAGCGCACCATGGGACCTGCCGCCAGCATCAGGGCCATCACCGACGTCATCGTCGTTCCCCTGCTCGAGATCCTTGGATTGATGCCGGCCGATCGGGAAGACACTGCCGCCGAATGCGTGCTGCGGGTGACAGTAGACCGTCTCCGCGTCGCAACGGCAATCGTCGTGGGCTGGGGTGAGTCCCCCGATCGCGCCTGGCGCACCGCGATCCTGCGTGCGGTATCACAGGATCAACGCTGGTGCCTATGCTGCAACGGACTCGTGCTGCGGATCGTCGACGCGCGCCGGACATGGTCGCGCGACTATCTGGAGATCGACCTCGCACTGCTCGCGCACGACGATGCCGCACGCGCGCTGGTCTGGACGCTGCTCAGCGCGGGATCGCTGGCAGCAAATCCCCCGCTGCTCGATCGGGCGGTCGACCTGTCGGCACGACATGGAGTGGAGATCTGCCGCACGCTCGGCAACGGCGTCCTCGACGCGCTGGCAACCCTCGTCGATGCGCTTGCGACCCATCGTAGACGACATGCTCCCCAGCAGCTGTTCGATCACTCGCTCATGGTTCTGTACCGGGTGCTCTTTCTCCTGTTCGCGGAAGCGCGTGGCCTGGTCCCGATGTGGCATCCGATCTACCGCGACCGATACAGTCTCGATGCCGTTGTCGGCGTGCTGCTCGCGGGACGTCGATACCGGGGGCTGTGGCAAACCCTTTCGGCCATCTCGCGAATGGCGCACAGCGGGTGTTCGGCTGGTGACCTGCAGGTCACCGCGTTCAACGGGCGCCTGTTCTCCCCGTCTCGTGCGGCGGCCTTCGACGGCGTGGCGCTCGACGACGACGTGATTGGTCGTGCCGTCATCGCCGTGAGCACGGTGCCTGCGGCGCGTCATGGCCGTTCACGGATCGTCCATTCGGCGCCTTCGGACTCGCGCGACCATCGCCGTTTCCGTGTTACACCAACCCGTCATGGCGGACCGCGCGCCGCTTCGCGCAGAGTCTCCGCCGCGCCGCCAGACGCGTCGGGTCGTACGCGAATCGTGTATCGAGACCTCGACGTGGAGCAGCTCGGGTCCGTGTACGAGCGAGTGCTCGAGTACGAGCCCGCGCGACGCGATGACTCGATGGTACTGACCCACACCCGCGAGCGCCGGAAGTCCAGCGGCACCTTCTACACGCCTCGAGCTGTCACAGCCCTTCTGGTTCGTACTACGCTGGAGCCGCTCGTCCGCGACCGGGCGGCCGACGACATCCTCGCCCTCCGTGTGCTCGACCCCGCGATGGGCAGCGGCGCGTTCCTGGTGGCGGCGTGCCGGTACCTTGCGGTGGCGTTGGAGGATGCGCTCATCCGCGAGGGCCGCTGGCATCCCGGCGACATCACGGCGGCCGACCGCGCAGGGCTTCGGCGTGAGCTGGCCTCCCGCTGTCTCTACGGCGTGGACTTGAACCCGACCGCCGTGCAACTCGCGCGCCTGTCCCTCTGGATTGCCACGCTGGCGGCCGACAGACCGCTGTCGTTCCTCGACCACCATCTGATGGCGGGCGACAGTCTGATCGGCGCCACTCCGGCAGATCTGCTCCGGCAGCCCAGAGGGAGCCGGGACCACCGCGGGCAGGCCGATTCGCTTCCGCTCTTCGCGGGAGAAGAACTGTCGGACACGCTGGCGCATGCCGTTCGTCTCCGCGCACTGCTCGGTTCCGAGCCCGATGCATCCGCCGCAGTCGTTCACGAGAAAGAGCGCCGGCTGACCGCACTGCAGAACCCCAACTCATCGACCGGACGGTGGTGGCGGGTGCTCGACCTCTGGTGCGCCGGGTGGTTCTGGGACGCGGACACCCCACCCGACCGTGCGACGTTTCGCGAGCTCAGCGCGCACCTGCTGCACGAACACCGCTCTCTGCCCGCTCACCTGGTCGCTCCTCTGCTTGCGCGAGCGGAGACCATTGCAAAGAAGCACCGCTTCCTGCACTGGCCGCTCGCGTGCCCGGAGATCTTCTCGGATGCGCACGGTGAGCCGCTCGCCAACCCGGGCTTCGACGCCGTGGTCGGGAATCCTCCGTGGGACATGGTGCGCGGGGACATCGGCGCGGCCGATCTGCGAGCGGAACACCGGCTGAACGCTCGCCATCTCACCAGATTCGTGCGGGAGTCGGGCATCTATGCCGTCGAAACCCGCGCCCACGTCAACCGGTATCAGCTCTTCGTGGAGCGGGCGCTCCAGATGGTCCGCACAGGCGGGCGAATCGGTCTGGTCCTGCCGTCAGGAATGGCCAACGACACCGGCGCCGCGGCGCTGCGACGACACATGTTCGAGCGCGCGGACGTCGACTCCATCACCGGAATGGACAACCGTCATGGAATCTTCCCCATCCACCGAAGCGTACGTTTCGTGCTGGTCACCGCAACGGCCGGGCGCCCGACCCACAGTATCTCGTGCCGCTTCGGCATACACCGGATTGAAGCGCTCGAGTCGTCCATCCGACCGGGACCAGCGGACGACACGCTCGACCGTCAGGCCCATATGCCGCTCCTGCACCCTGATTCGCACGCTGTCCTGTGCGCCCCGTCCACTCCGCTCAGGCTCACGCGCCGGTTCCTCGCCAGGTTGTCGGGAGACGACGATCTTGGAATTCCCGAGCTCGCGACGGAGCTCGACCTCCGTCTCGTCGAGAAGACCAGCGCGGTGGCGCCATGGCTTGGATCGCACGAGGGGTGGAACGTCCGCTTCGGCCGCGAGCTGAATGCCACCGACGATCGTCACGCGTTCGTGCCGTATCGCGGGGACGTCACGTCGCGGCCTGTCGTGGAGGGCAAGCAGCTCGAACCGTTTCGGGTGTTACTCGACCGATGCCGGCTCGAGATCGCTCCCGAGGCGGAATCTCGCCTTCGTGTGCTCCGGCGTACCCGCCTCGCCTATCGCGACGTCGCGAGCGCGACCAACCGGCTCACGCTCATCGCTGCGCTGATTCCGTCGCGTGCGGTCACCACGCATACGCTTCTCTGCCTGAAGGAAGCGCTGCCGCTCGCCGACCAGCGGGTGCTGTGCGCCCTCCTAAACAGCTTCGTGACGAACTATCTGGTGAGACTGCGAGTCACCACGCATGTCACCGCGGCGTTGATCTCGCGGCTGCCCGTTCCCGTCGTGCGGGCCGGTCATCCGCAGTTCGAGCGCCTGGCCTTCCTGGCCCAGGCCCTCGCAGAGGGCCACCAGCGCGCCGACGCCATGCCGGAGTACGTGGAGTTGCAGGTGATCGTCGCATCGCTCTACGCTCTCCACGAACAGGAACTGGCGCACATACTCTCGACATTTCCGCTCGTGCCCTCCGAAATCCGATCGGAGGTGCTCCTTCGATTCGCCAAGCATCACTCTCGCTAGGTTGGCAGTATCTCTTGCCCGCACTCCGTGCGGGCGAGACGTCTTGAACGGCCGGTCCGAAAACTTGACTCATTCGTAAGGATTCTGGCCATCCCGACCTCAGGTCAACGCGAACCGCGCGATGGCCTGCGCGAGGCCTGCCTCGTCCTGATGCCCGGTCTCGTGCCAACCGCGCGTCTTCAGTGCAGGGACGGCATTGGCCATGACCACCGGGGTGCCCGCATACTCGAGCATCTCGAGGTCGTTCAGGTTGTCCCCGATGGCCATCACTTCGTCGCGCGACACGCCGAGCTGGTCGGCCCGCCAGGCTAGCGCCCGTCCCTTGGTCGCGCTGGGCGAGGTCACGTCCAGGAGCGAAAAGTCACGGTGGGCATACTCCGTCAACGACACGGCAAATGCGCTCGCTTCGCAACCGAGGGCCGCGGCAAGATCCCGCATGACGTCGACGCTCCCGTTGAACATCACTTGAATCGGGTCCTCGGTCAGTGCGTCCTCGAGCGGCACCGCCTGCACGATGAACGAGTGATTGCGCTGCCAGTAGGCCTGCCGGGCCGGGTGTGTCCAGTCCATCGTTTCGAACACCACCTGCCGCGCGGAATCACGATCGAAGACCAGCGCGGCAGCATCCCGGAACGGATGAGTCGCTCGGAGCACGCTGCGCGCCACCGTCCTGTCGAGCAGGCGGCGGGCAAGGACGCCTCCATCCATCGTGCGTTCGACCGCGCCGTTGCTCACGATGAGGGTCAGACTCGAGGGCAACCCGTCAGCCACCGGACGTGCGAACGGATAGCTGCGTCCCGTCACGAGCACCACGGAGATTCCGGATGCCACCGCGTCGTGGATGGCCTGCCGGTTCTCGTCCGGCATACACCCCGCACTGTCGAGGAGCGTGCCGTCGATATCGATGCCAATCAGCCGAATCATTCGATCCACATCGTACCAGTCAAGTGCTGTCTCCCTCGAGATCCCGTTGGCGCCAGCCCTTGGCTGGCCGGCAGTGCCGGGTTGGCGCGCTCCGCGAGCCGATAGACCGTACGGCAACACCACCTCGCCACAACGACTGCAGAATCTCGTGTGGAGACGTACCGCGGTCCAGTCCCCGCGAGTTCACGAGCGAGGCTGCGGTAGGATAGGAAGGCCTATGAAGCTCGAGCATTTCACGGGCGTGAACGCCGGGTACGTCCTCGAACTCTACGAACGCTACCAGCGCAATCCTGCTTCCGTGGACCCGGCGACCAGGGCCGTGTTCGAGTCGTGGATTCCCGCCGATGCGACGACATCCGAAGCGGCGGCGCCGGCGGCGGCGAGCATCCGCGTGAGTGTCGGCGCCGCGAACCTGGCAGAGTGCATCCGCAGGTTCGGCCATCTGGCGGCGCGCCTCGATCCGCTCGGCTCGAGACCCCTCGGCGACCCCTCGCTGTCGCCGCACGCGCATGGGATCTCGGACGAGGACTTGAAACGACTTCCCGCCTGGCTCGTGGGCGGTCCGGCAGCAGAGTCGTCTACGAACGCCTACGAGGCCATCGAGAAGCTGCGCCGAATCTATTGCTCCACCACGGGGTTCGACTACGCGCACATGTTCGTGCCCGAGGAGCGGGACTGGCTGCGTCATGCTACCGAGTCCGGGCGCTTCCTGCCGCCGCTGGATGCCCTGAGCACAGAATCGCTGCTCGAACGCATCACGCAGGTAGAGGTCTTCGAGCGCTTTCTCCACCGCACCTTTCCGGGGAAGACACGCTTCTCGCTGGAAGGCCTCGACATGCTGGTGCCGATTCTCGACGAAATCATCTGTGGGGCGGCCGATCGGGGCACACGCCACACCTTGATCGGCATGGCCCACCGCGGGCGCCTCAACGTGCTGGCGCACGTCCTCCAGAAGCCGTACGCGCAAATCCTCGCGGAGTTCAAGGACCCAGTTGCTGCCCAGATGCTCATGGACGTCGGCTGGATGGGCGACGTCAAGTACCACGCCGGCGCGCGCACGGCCGCGCCGCGCGGGCAGATGCATGTCACGCTGGCGCCGAACCCGAGTCATCTGGAGGCAGTGAATCCAGTCGTCGTCGGCATGGCCAGGGCCGCCGGGACGACGGCCGACCGGCCAGGGCCACCACAATTCGACGGTGGCATGACGGTGCCGATCCTCATTCACGGCGACACGGCGTTTCCTGGTCAGGGCGTCGTGGCCGAAACCCTGAACCTGTCACGGATTGCGGGTTACGACACGGATGGCACGATTCACGTCATCGCGAACAATCAGCTTGGTTTCACCGCGACTCCGAGCGAATCGTACAGCACGAGCTATGCGAGCGGCCTGGCACGGGGGTTCAAGATTCCAATCGTCCATGTGAACGCGGACGATCCGGTCGCGTGCCTCGAGACGGCCCGTCTGGCCTGGGAGTACCGCTCCCGCTTCCGTCGCGACTTCCTGATCGACCTGATCGGCTACCGCCGGCACGGGCACAACGAAGGGGACGAGCCGGCGTTCACCCAGCCACTCATGTATCGCGTCGTCTCCACTCACGCTACCGTCCGCGAACTGTTCGCCCAGACGGCAATCGCACAAGGCACGCAGACGCAGCAATCCGTGGACGCCATGGTGAAGAAGCACTTCACCATCCTGGAGCAGACGCTCGAGACGCTGCAGCCGGAACAGGATTTCGTCGCGCCCGCCCCGAATCCAGCACCAGCCGGCGCCGCCGCCCGAACGGAGACCGGCGTGCCAGTGCCCCGGCTCCGCGAGTTGAACGATGCCTTGCTACAACCACCGGTCGGATTCACCTTTCACCGGAAGCTGGAGCGCGGTCGCGAACGCCGCAAGTCCGTGCTGGAGGACGTCGAGGCGCGCACGATCGATTGGGCGACGGCGGAAGCGCTGGCGTTCGCGTCGATTCTGGCGGACGGCATTCCCATCCGACTCGTCGGCGAAGACGTCGAACGCGGCACGTTCAGCCATCGTCATGCCGTGTTCCACGACGCCGAGACGGGAGAACAGTTCGTGCCGCTGCAGAAGTTCTCGCAGGCGCGCGCGTCGTTCGAGGTGCACAACACGCCGCTCACCGAGAACGCCATCGTCGGGTTCGAGTTCGGCTACAACATCCAGGAGCCTGACCGGCTCGTGATCTGGGAGGCGCAATACGGCGACTTCATCAACGGCGCCCAGGTGATGCTCGATCAGTTCGTGACCTCCGGGCGAGCCAAGTGGGGACTGCAGCCATCGCTCGTCTTTCTGCTGCCGCACGGATACGAGGGGCAGGGCCCGGAGCACTCGAGCGCCCGGCCGGAGCGGTTCCTGCAGGCCGCAGCGGACATCAACCTGCGTCTGGTGAACTGCACGACCGCCGCTCAGTACTTCCATCTGCTCCGCCGGCAGGCCGCCCTGCTCCGCCGCGATCCGCTCCCGCTGTTCGTGCTGACGCCGAAGAGCCTGCTGAGGCATCCTGCCGTACTCTCCACGCCGCTGGAGCTGGAACAGGGGCGGTTCCGGTCGGTCCTCGACGACGTGGACGCGCGCAGCCGGATGAAGCACATCCGGCGCCTCATCCTGTGCAGCGGCAAGATCTGCGTGGAACTGGAGGCGAGCCCACAGCGACCCGAGGCTAGCGACGTCGCTGTCTGCCGGGTCGAACAGCTGTACCCGTTTCCCGCCGTGGCACTGCGCGAGGTGGTTGATTCGTACCCCGCCTTGCGGGAAGTCGCATGGCTGCAGGAAGAACCCGAGAACGTGGGCGCGTGGGAGTTCATGCACCCGCTGCTCGAGGAGCTCATCGACGGCCGGTTTCCGTTGCGCTACATCGGGCGGGCGCGCAGCGCAAGCCCGTCGGAAGGCTCTGCGGCCTGGCATCAGCTGAACCAGAAGAACCTCGTGGAACTGGCCTTCGATGGCCGCGATTCGGTCGATCCGTCGATGGTGCGCTCCAAGGAAATCAAGAGTCTCGCCGCGGTGAAGCGCTAGCGAGGCCTGCTCCTCAGACCGGCAAGCAGGGCAGGAGACGCACCCGTATGACCAACATCGTTGTTCCTGAGCTGGGAGAATCAATCGTCGAGGCGCGCGTCGCGCGTTGGCTGAAGAAACCCGGCGATCGTGTGGAAGCAGGCGAGCCGCTGGTCGAGCTCGAGACGGAGAAGATCGATCTCGAGGTGAACGCCGAACGTGGAGGTGTCATCACGCGCATAGAGCGCCAGGAGGGGGAGGACGTCAAGATTGGTGAGCTGCTCGCCGTCGTCGACGAGAGCGCGACGGAAGGTGTGGCGCGCGAGGACGTGAGCGGTGAGATTGCAGCCGCACCGGTCGAAGTACCGTCGGCCCGTGAGCCGCGAGCGACGCCCACGGCGCAGAGGATGGCAAGAGAGCACGATATCCGTCTCGAGGCCATCCAGGGCTCAGGCGATGCCGGCCGCGTGACGAAGCGGGACATCGAGACGGCCATCGCCAGATCCTCGGGACCTCCAGAAGCCGCACCGGTGGCATCGGCGGGACCCGAACCGGCAGCTGCCAGGTCGCCACAGCCTGTACCGCACGCGCGGTCCGCGCCGGCCGTGCGGCCTGTAGCGGCACCGCCACGCCGATCCACCCGAGACCGCACCGAGGAGCGCGTACGCATGACGAAGCGCCGTCAGACAATTGCGCGCCGCCTGGTGGAAGCCCAGCGCACGGCGGCCATGCTGACGACGTTCAACGAAATCGACATGACGTCGGTCATGGCCCTTCGGGAGCGCCGCAAGGAGGCGTTCAAGAAGCAGTACGGCGTGGGGCTCGGCATCGCCTCGTTCTTCGTCAAGGCCGCGGTCGCGGCCCTGCGTGCGTTCCCGCAGCTCAACGCGGAAATCCAGGGCGACGAGATCGTCCTCAAGCATTTCTACGACATCGGCGTGGCCGTCGGCGCCGAGGGCGGTCTCGTGGTACCGGTCGTTCGCGATGCCGATGCCTTGTCGTTTCCCGAGCTCGAACTGGCGATTCGCGACTTCGCCACCCGGGCGAGCGACGGGACTCTGACGCTCGAGGATCTCACGGGGGGGACGTTCACGATCACCAATGGCGGGGTCTTCGGTTCGCTGCTCAGCACGCCAATCCTGAATCCGCCACAGGTCGGCATCCTCGGGTTGCACAAGATCGAGGATCGCGTGGTGCCGGTGGACGGACAGGTGGTCGTGCGGCCTATGATGTACGTGGCGCTCTCCTACGATCATCGAATCGTCGACGGACGGGAAGCTGTGCAGTTCCTGGTGAAAATCAAGGAGTTCATCGAAGACCCCGGGCACCTCCTGCTCGAGAGCTGAAGAGCCTCGCGGTTACTGGTCATGAGATACATTGCGCTCGTCATTGCCCTGACGCCTCTGCTCGCATCCCAGGCCCCTGCACAGGAGCCAGGAGTCAGCAGCTTCGCGGCACCGCCCGATGTTGCCGCCCCTCCTCCAGACGCGCTCGAGAATCCCTCTGGGCTCGTATCGAGGATCGTGACCCCTGGCAGCGGCACCGAGGGTGCGGCGGAGACCGACCTCGTCACGGTGCACTACACGGGGTGGACCTCGGCCGGTGAGATGTTCGATAGCTCGGTGGCGCGGGGAACACCCTCGACCTTTCCGCTCGACCGTGTGATGGCCGGATGGCGTGAGTGCGTCCAGCTCATGGTGATTGGCGAGACGCGCCGGTGCTGGGTGCCGCAGGACCTCGCATACCGGGGTCAGCCGGGGCGTCCGGGCGGGACGGTTGTCTTCGACATCGAGCTGCTGGACCGCCGGCAGTCGCCCACTATCGCCCCACCAGACGTGCAGGGCCCGCCAGATGACGCGAAGAGAACGGCCACCGGTCTGGCGTACAAGGTGCTCAGGCCAGGTACGGGAACCCGCAGGCCGACGGCGTGGCAGGACGTAACGGTCCACTACACGGGCTGGACGACAGACGGCAAGATGTTCGACAGTTCGCTGACGGGCGGTGAGCCGGTGGTCATGAGGCTCGACAACGTGATCAGCGGATGGACCGAGGGCGTACAACTCATGGTGGAAGGCGAGCGCATGCGGTTCTGGATCCCGGAGAGCCTGGCGTACAAAGGCGAGCGGGGCGCTCCGCGCGGCATGCTCGTGTTCGACATCGAGCTGGTGCGGATCGAATAGCCGCGGCTGCTCACTCCTCGGCCATGTACGGATAGCGATAGTCCCGCGGCGGCGAGAACGTCTCCTTGATCGTCCTCGCCGTGACCCACCTGAGCAGGTTCATCTTGGAGCCTGCCTTGTCGTTGGTGCCCGAGGCCCGCCCGCCGCCAAATGGCTGCTGTCCAACGACGGCTCCGGTTGGTTTGTCGTTGATATAGAAGTTCCCCGCAGCATGTCGCAGCGCGCCGCGCGCGTCGTGGATTGCAGCCCGGTCGCGGGCGAACACGGCCCCGGTCAAGGCGTATGGAGATGTGTCGTCGACGATCCGGAGCGTGTCGTCCCATCGATCATCGGCATAGACGAACACCGTGACGACCGGACCGAAAATCTCCTCCCGGAGCAGGCGATGGTCTGGGTCCTCGGTGTGCACCAAGGTCGGCTCGACGAAGTAACCCGTCTCGTCGGTGGCATGTCCGCCCTGCACGATTGTCGTGGTGTTGCGCGCCTCCTCGAGATAGCCACCGATCCTGGCGTACGCACTCGCATCGATGACGGCGCCCATGAACGTGCGGAAATCGCGCACGTCGCCCATCTGCAGCTCGCCGATGATCGACACGAGGCGATCGCGCAGTTCAGGCCAGAGTGACCGGGGAACGTACACGCGGCTGGCGGCGGAGCACTTCTGCCCCTGATACTCGTACCCGCCTCGCGCCACGGCCACGGCCAGCTCCTCCACATCCGCCGAGCGATGCGCCACGATGAAGTCCTTCCCGCCGGTTTCGCCAACCACGCGCGGGTAGCTGCGATAACGGCCGACGGTGTCCCCGATCGCGCGCCACATCCCGTTGAAGACGGCCGTGCTCCCGGTGAAGTGAATGCCCGCCAGATCCCGCGAGTCGAGCAGAATGCCGGAAATCTCCGCGGCGTTTCCGGGAACGAAGTTGATGACGCCAGGCGGCAGCCCCGCTGCCTCGAGGAGACGCAGGATGTAGTGCGCGCTCAGCATGGCGCTGGACGCCGGTTTCCAGATGACCGTGTTTCCCATCAGCGCCGGCGCCGTCGGCAGGTTCCCGGCAATCGACGTGAAATTGAATGGCGTCACGGCGTACACGAACCCTTCGAGGGGCCGGTATTCCACCTGATTCCATGAGGAGTGGCTGCTCAGCGGCTGCTCCTCGTAGAGCTCCTGGGCATAGTGCGGGTTGAAGCGCCAGAAGTCGATCAGCTCCGACGCGGCGTCAATCTCCGCCTGGACGATGACTTTCGACTGCCCCAGCATCGTGGCAGCGTTCAGCGTGGCCCGCCAGGTGGTCGTCAGGAGCTCGGCGGCCCGGAGGAACACGGCGGCCCGATCCTGCCACGACCACCTGGCCCATTCCCGTCGCGCCGTTGCAGCCGCTTCGATGGCCCGGTGCACGAGGTCGGGACCGGCAGCGTGCCAGTCCGCCAGGACATGCCCATGGTCGTGCGGCATCACCGTGCGCTGCGCGCGACCAGTGCGGAATTCCTGACCTCCTATCACGATGGGGATCTCGATCCGCTCGGACGCCATGCGTGCAAGCCGCGCCTTGAGCTCCGCGCGTTCGGGCGACCCCGGCAGATAGCTCCTGTTGACGTCGTTCAGCGGCGGCGGGACACGCACGGCCCCGGCCAACGAGGCCGGGGCCCGCACCATCGGGGCCGCCGTCGACATGCTCGAATCAGAGATCTCAGGATCGGACTGAGTGGACATGGTGGGATATTACGAAAGGGGGGTGGGAATGCAAAGATCCACCTTTACGGTCTCACCGCTTCGATATCCACCTCGATGCTCCGCCACTTCTGCTGGCGGAAGCGCACCACGGAGAGCAGACACCGCGTCATGTGACCAATCACGATGGCGGACCAGATCTCGTGCGGCTCGAGGCCACCGAAGGACTCAAAGAGCGCGCACAGTCCGAGCGGCACGATCACCTGTGACACGATTGAAATGTACAGCGGACTGCGCGTATCACCCGTGCCCTGGAGGCCGCCGGTGTAACTCAGGGCCACGGTGATGAAGAGCCCGGACACCGCCAGATACCCGAGCAACTGAACGCCGAGCGACACGACGAGCGGGTCTCTCATGCCGAACACAGCCAGCAGATATTCAGGGACGACGAAGAAGACCACGCCGACCGACGCCGCCAGTCCCAAGCCAATCCGAGAGGCCACCCGAACGCCTTCGACAGCGCGATCGGGATTCCCGGCTCCGAGATTCTGCCCGGCGATCGTGGCGGCCGCACCCATCAACCCGACCGAGGTCCAGGTAATGAGCGAGAACAGCTCCGTGTACCCGACCGCATAGGCCGCCTGCGCTGCGGCGCTCTCTTCGAGCGATCCAATGAACCGCAACAGCAGCACGCCGCCCACGTTCATTGCGATGCCCTGCACGCCCGTCGGGAGACCGAAGCGAAAGAGCGAACGGATGATGGCGAAGTCCGGACGCCGGCTCATGCCACGCGCGAAGTGAATGACCGAGTCGGGGCGCGTGAGGCGCCACAGACCGTACAGGCCCACGAGGGTGCTGCTTGCCACCGTGCCCACCGCTGCGCCGACCGTGCCGAACGGCGGAATCAGCATCACGTTGAACGCAATCGTCAGCGCCGTCATGGCGACGCCGAGCCGCAGCGGCGTCCGCGGATCGCCGGCGGCACGGAACGCCCCGCTCAGCATGAAGAACACCAGCATCCCGAAGATGCCGGCGAACATCACACGCAGGAACGGCAGCGCCTCGGCTTGCACTTCCGGTGCCGCGTTCACGAGCACGAGCAGCGACGGCGCCGCGATGTACCCCACGGCTGCCAGGATGGCGGCGATGCCAAATGCGGTCAGGAAGGCCTGATAGACGACCCGGTTCACCTTGTCGTGGTCGTTCGCTCCCGCGAAACGGGCGACGAGGACCGCCATGCCCGTGAACAGGGAGCTCATGAACACGATGACAACGATGATGATCTGCCAGCTCACGCCGATCGCCGCATTCGCCTCGTAGCCGACGAAATGGCCGACCATGGCATGGTCGATGATGCCCTGCATGCCCGCGATCATGTTCTGCAACATCGTGGGCCACGCGAGCCGCCATACTGCCGCACGGATGGGGCCTTCGACGATGGATCGGTCGAATCTGCTTGGACCGCTGGACGGCTGTCTTCGGGAATCCCGTGTCTGTTCCCCGACCGAGTCGTTTGCCATTGTCCCCAACGCAGGTCCGCCTCTCCACTCACAGGTTCGAGCGGAGCTTCGTTACACGTCCAGTTCCTGAGCTTCCTCCGCGCGCTCCATGATGAACCGAAAGCGCGCCGATGCATCCTTGCCCATGAGCTCGTTGATCACCCGATCCGTGACGATCTGATCCGCGATCTCCACGCGCAACAGCCGCCGCGTCCGGGGATTGAGCGTCGTCTCCCAGAGCACCCTGGGCATCATCTCACCGAGCCCCTTGAATCGCGTGATCTCCGGCGTTCCACGGCCGTTGCCGTGCAGCCTGAGGAGCCGATCGCGATGGGCATCGTCGAGCGCCCAGAAGGTCTCCTTGCCGATGTCGATTCGATAGAGCGGAGGCTGCGCGAGAAACACCTTGCCGCTCGTCATGAGCTGCGGCAGGTGTCGATAGATGAACGTCAGGAGCAGCGTGGCGATATGGTGGCCGTCGGAGTCGGCATCGGCCAGGATGATGACCTTTCCGTAGCGCAGCCGGGCCAGGTCGAAGCTCTTGCCCAGCCCGCATCCGAGCGCGGTCACCAGGTCCGCGAGCTCCTTGTTCTCCAGCACCTTGGCCAACGACAGACCTTCGGTGTTCAGAACTTTGCCCCGCAGCGGGAGAATCGCCTGCTTCGCGCGATCGCGTCCCTGCTTGGCCGATCCGCCCGCCGAGTCGCCCTCTACGACGAACAGCTCGCTGTCCTCCCGATTCGTGCTCGCGCAGTCGCTCAGCTTTCCGGGCAGGTTCAGCCGGCCCGTCGTGGCCGTCTTCCTGGCGACTTCTGCCTGTGCCGCCCGGCTCGCCTCGCGCGCGCGGGCGGCCAGGATGATCCGGGCGACAATCGCCTCCGCCACCGTGCGATTGTGATTCAGCCAGTGCTCGAGCGCCGGCCGCACGGCCGAGTCGACTGTCGAGAGCACCTCCGGGTTGTTCAGTCGATCTTTCGTCTGCCCCTGGAACTGCGGCTCCTCGACGAACAGGCTCAACACGCCGGTCAATCCCTCGCGGATGTCATCGGCGGCTATCGTCACGCCCTTCGGCGACAGGTTGTGCGTGTCGATGTAGTTGCGCACGGCCTTGCCGAGTCCGGCACGCAGGCCGTTCTCGTGTGTCCCGCCGGATCCCGTCGGGATCCCGTTCACGTAGCTCCGCACGTGCTCGTCCGTCGCCTCCGTCCACTGCAGCACCAGGTCCAGACGAGGGCCCGACTCACGGGTCAGCACGAACGGGGCGTCGTGCACCGGTTTCGACCCGCGCTCCGTCACGATCTTCTCGAGAAAGTCGGAGAGGCCATCGTCGTGCGCGAACACCTCACGCGTACCGGCGGCCTCGTTCTCGAACGTGACCCGAACGCCGTCGTGGAGGTAGCTGATGATCTCGAGCCGCTCGCGAATGAGTGCAGGATCGAACTCGATCTTCGGGAAGATCGTCGGGTCCGGACGAAAGGAGACCGCCGTGCCCGTTCCGCGCGCGGAGCCGACCTTCTTCAGCGGCCCGGCCAGCTTGCCACGCTTGAACACCATCTCCCACAGCGAGCCGTCTCGTTTGACGCGTGCACGCAGCTCGGTGGACAACGCGTTCACCACACTGGCACCGACGCCGTGCAGGCCACCAGCCGTCTTGTAGCTGCCCTGCTCGAATTTGCCCCCGGCGTGCAACACCGTAAAGATCACCTCGAGCGCGCTCTTCTTCGTCGCCGGATGTCTGTCCACCGGTATTCCGCGACCGTCGTCGACGACCGTTATGGAGCTGCCGTCGGCGTGCAGGGTGACAGCAATGTTGGCGGCATGGCCGTTCATCGCTTCGTCGACGGCGTTGTCGAGGATCTCCCACACCAGATGGTGCAGACCGGCTGTCCCAACGCCGCCGATGTACATGCCCGGGCGCCGGCGGACAGGTTCCAGCCCTTCCAGGACTGTAATGTCTTTTGCGGTGTAGTTCGCCATGCGGAATGCGGCTACTTCAGGAGGTCAACCCTGTCGTGCCTGGGCGTCGTCGATCGTTCACGGTGTCCGTGTGCCGGGCCCTCGGGAAGTCCGCGTCGCACGGAACCCTGCTCCACACGGATGTCCGGTTCCTCGACGGGGACCTCCCGATTCACGGCCCGAGACGCTTGCGTCAGATCTCGGACGCGACAGCCGTCTTCGTGCGCGTGGACTTTCGTGTCCGTGGCGCCACAGCCTTCGCGGCCCCCGTGTGCTTCGTGACGCGTGTGCCACTTGTCTTGCGCGAACGTGTTCCCCGCTTCGGCCGCTCCCTGACCGGAGGCTCAGCCACTTCGTCCACGGCCACGCGCACGGGCTCGACGTCGGGAGCAGCATCCTCGACGGTTTCGACCGGCCCGCTCGCGGGTTCGGTCACGCGCTCGGCCGGCACTTCGACGTCGACGGTCTCCTCCATCTCGATCACCGGCTGGTCGACGGTCGCAACAGCCGGGCCCAGGTTCGTACCCGGAAACACGCGGATGGCACCCTGGCGATCCCGTTCGAGACGCAGCACGCCTTCCTTCGACGCCGCTCGCAGCAAATCGACGATACTGGCGAACCCGTACTTCCGTTCATCGAATCCTTCGATGGCACTCCGGACGAACTGCTTCGCCTGTCTCAAATACATCGGCCAGCGCGGGGGGCTCGCTGCCTGGCTGAAGGCCCGCTGGACCGCGCGGATGCCGTCCTGCATGCTCATGGGAGACGGCGGCAATGCGTCCTCGTCGGCATCGGCATCGACCACGTCCTGTGAAGCTTCGGCCCGTGGAGCCGTCTCCGTCGCCAACAGCGGCGATGCCTCGGCTGTGGAGACACCTGCATCGTCAATGGTCTCCACCAGCATGCTGCGCCCGGAATGGCGCAGCGTCACGGCTCCCGCCTGTGCCACCTTCTCCATGAAGTCGCGAAAGCTGCCGGCGCCGTAATCGCGCTCCGAGAACGTGGAGTCGAGCTGCAGGAGCGTGCTCTTGAGCAGGCCCAGCTGCGGTGTCACTTCACGCTCGGACAGCACCTTCAGGGCGCGCTTCACGAGCGGCAGCGCCTGGGCAATCGGCGTCGTCGCCACGGGCTTGCCCCGTTCGCTCGTCCGGCCGCGCGCCACCGCGAGGTTCTCGTACGCGATGAACTCGTGGCAGTTCTTCTGCATGGTCGTGCTCGTGAACTGTCGCCCACCCACGACGATGACCTTGCGACCGTACTGTTTGAGCTTCTCGACCAGGGAGATGAAATCGCTGTCGCCACCGACAATGACGAAGGCATTGATGTGATCGTGCGTGAAGGCCATCTCGAGCGCGTCGAGGGCCATTGTGATGTCGGCGCCGTTCTTGTCGCCGCCCGGCGTGAAGCTGCGTTGGACCATCC
>CAZDLW010000089.1:0-19025 GCA_964505975.1 uncultured Bifidobacteriaceae bacterium
GCGGACCGGCAAATCTAATTGTCGTCGGCCGGCAAATCTAATTGTCGTTGATCACCTGCAGGCGCAGCTCGATCCCATCGCCTTCGCGCAACGGATCGATCAGCAGCTGACCCAGATCTACGGCTTGGCGAATCAGCGGGCCAGCCCGGCCGCAAAATTCCGAGCGTGGACGCTGCCGGACCTGTGGACGCAGAGAACGCGTCCACAAGGTCCTTGGAAAACCGCACAGAACGCGGTTTCCCACAGCGCCCACACGCCTCTACTTCTTCTGACACTTCGGTAACCCGATTAACGGCGCGACGATGTGCCGCTCGGTAACCGTTACTGATGGCTTGACAGGCCCGGCCGGCTGGTGTCATTGGGACGTCGGTGTTCAACAGATCACGGCTGGGGTCAGGGACCCTATCGACCTGACGCTGCAACATTGCCGGCACTGGTGCCTTGCTCATTCGCCCACCGCGCCTCAACACTTCGTCGCCCGCGCTCTCGTACGGCCCGTCTAAGTTGACATAACATCCATAATAATATACTTTAAGACAGATAACGTCTATATAAGTGGGTTCTAGAGATGAGAACAACTCGGGCATCTGTCGTACTCCCGATCCCCGTCCGGCGCGTCCTGCGCAAGCTGGGGCGTGACATCCGCGACGCGCGGCGGCGACGGCGAATCCCTGTACAGATCACTGCCGAGCGTGCCTCCATCAGCCGCATGACGCTCCTCAAGATCGAAAAGGGTGAGCCCGGCGTGGCCATGGGGAGCTACGCGACCGTGCTGTTCGTCCTGGGACTCGCCGACGATCTTGCGGACATCGCCGATCCGAAGAATGACCCCGTCGGGCTTCAGCTCGAAGAGGAGCACCTGCCGAAGCGTATCCGCATCCCTCGCCAACCGAAACCGCCTGCCGGTGCCTGATGGACAGAGAGGTGTTGGTCTACGTGGACCTGGACGGCGTCCCCCATCTCACGGGGCGCCTTTGGACTCGACTGCGCAAGAACAAAGAGAGCGCCACGTTCGAGTACGACCCGGATTGGCTCCGGCATCCGGCTCGCTTTGCCCTCGAGCCAGCGCTCACGTTGGGCGCTGGGGCCTTTCACACGGCACCCGACGCGCCGCTCGTTGGCGCGGTCGGTGACTCGGCGCCGGACCGATGGGGGCGCGCGCTCATGCGGCGCATGTCGCGTCGGGAGGCCGAACGCGAAGGCCGCGCGGTTCGCACCCTTCGCGAGATTGACTTTCTGCTGATGGTCGACGACGAAGCGCGTCAGGGAGCGCTTCGTTTTACGGAACAACCCGGTGGCCCATTCCTGCGGGAGGCCGATGCGAGCCGTATCCCGCCGCTGCTTGAACTTCCCAGGCTCCTCTCCGCGACTGAGCGCATCATCGATGAAAAAGGCACGGACGAAGACCTGCGCCTGCTTTTTGCGCCTGGCTCGTCGCTGGGCGGCGCCCGCCCGAAGGCATCAGTGCGGCTGAAAGACGGCAGTCTTGCGATTGCGAAGTTTCCGCGGCGGGACGACGAAATCAACGTGGTCGCGTGGGAAGCGGTCGCTCTGACGCTCGCCCGCAAGGCCGGGATCGCCACTCCTGCCGCCCGTCTCGAGGATGTCGCTGGAAAGCCTGTGCTCGTCGTGACGCGCTTTGACCGTGTAAAGGGGCGTCGCAAGCCGTTTCTCTCCGCCATGAGCATGCTCGGCGCGAAGGACAACGAGTCGCGAAGCTATCTTGAATTTGTCGATGTGCTCCGCCGGTACGGCGCTGCGCCGATGGAGGACATGGAGGCGCTGTGGCGCCGGATCGTCTTTACCATTCTCATCTCCAATACCGACGACCACCTTCGTAATCACGCGTTCCTCTACGAAGGACAAAACGGTTGGCGTCTCTCGCCGGCGTACGACCTCAACCCGGTGCCAATCGACATCAAGCCCAGAGTGCTGGTGACGGCGATCACGGAAGATGACAACACGGCGTCGCTGGCGCTCGCCCTCGAAGTCGCCGGGTACTTTGAGATTGGAGAGACGAGAGCCCGAAAGGTTGCCGCCGAGGTGGCGGCGGTCGTGGCAACGTGGCGGGCCGAGGCGCGACGCCGTGGTATTTCCCGTCAGGAAATCGACCGCATGGCATCTGCCTTCGAGCACCATGAGCGCGAGAGTCAGCGATGAGGGGCGAAACCATCGTCAGCGTTATGCGCGGAACATCGTCAGTTCCCAGGTGCTGGCGCGCTCATCGTGGCGAACGAGATATGTATTGCCGTCGTCGCCTCTCAGTTTGAAGTTCACATTGAACGGGAAGTACTTGCCGAGCCCGGTTGTTTTGACCTCGATCAGCCGCGAAGTTCCGTCGGCGTTGAACGACTGGACGTCGTAACCCGCGCCGTCGCCTCTGACTTGGGCCGTCCATTCGATCCGTTGGACGAGGTCCCGACGGCCGCCATCGTGTAGACGCTTGCGCTCGAATTCAACCACGAACTCCTCACCCCGTCGTCCCAGGTCCCGGTTGGCCGCATCTCGCGCGACGCAGTCGAATCGACTGAGCCGGGTCGTCGGAGACCACACCGTTTGCGGAGCCCTCATGGCCTCAGGCGGCACTTCGACCAAGCGAGCCGTATCGAGTATGGCCGGATCAGGGGATGTCGTCGGATTGAGCACCGGCCCGGTGACCAGCGGCTCGAAGAAGTTGCGGTGGACATCGAGGTACTCGAGGACGACCTGCTCGAGGAGAACCTGGACGTTGAACCGTGGTTTGTAGCCGTCGATGTACGGATAGGCGTGGAGGGTCAAGACCGCGCTGATGTTCGCGTGCTTGAATTCGACCGATCCTTTCGATCTGTTCTCAAGCAGCCGCCGGAGGCGGAGGTTACGCTCCGACTTGTTGACAGGCAGGCCGGCGAGCTCGTCGCGCAGCATCGCGAAGTAATCGCCGACGGTGGCTTCGACCTCCTCGCGCGACCAGTCGTCGCCGGCCATGCCTCAGTCACTCACGTCGTCCAGGAACTCTGACGCCGGTTCCACCGCGTTGATCGACAGACGATCCCGAGCCCGCGTGCAGGCCACGTACAGCAGCTGTCGTTCGGTGTCGTACACTTCCTGCAGGTCTCCGTCGTCTCCGACGTTCTCGATCCGATCCTGCAACGGCAAAACCTCGTCGTCACACGCCATGACGGCGACAACTCGGAACTCTAGCCCCTTCGCCAGGTGCATGGTGGCGACGTTCACGCTGCCGGGTTTGATCTCGACTCGATCGTCGAGAACTCGGGCGGATAGACCGGCTGCGCTGACCGCCGCGACCGCTCGGGGCACCTGCGCCGAAGATCGGACAAACACACCCATCTCGTGCGGCTGAACACCTTCAGCGCTCAACGAACCCAGCCAGGTCCCAACAGCTCCGCTCTCGCTCTCCTCACCAGGGAACGTCCGGAGTTCAGGAGGTGGCCTGTTGAAGACAGACACGGTATTGCGCTAGTCTTCGCGGTTGCCGTCGACGTCGGTGATCTCTGGCCCGAGGAGCCGGTCAGCCTGCTCTCTGATCTGATGCGACGTGCGGTAGTTCACGCGGAGCGTCTTCGACCGGCCGCGGACGTCCACGCCGAGCGCTTTCCAGGAGAACGGCTGCTGGAAGATCCGCTGGCCAAGGTCGCCCGAGAAAAACAAGGCGTTGGGCCGCGAGCCTCCGAGCGCGGCGAGAAAGCGCAGCTGCGCGATGCTGATGTCCTGAGCTTCGTCCACGACAAGCAATCGACGTAGGTGATGGAGTTCCAGTTCTTCAGGATGATTGGTGCAAATCGGCTCAAATAACTCCTGAGAATGAAGTGCTTGACCAGCGTTTGTTCCCGCCCGATGTATGGATCGCTTCCCTCCATATCGGGATCAGGTCAGATGCCGATCACCGGAAGCTCACGCAAGGCCGTCGCTCGAGCGCGATCGTCTGGCGGCAACACCCGTGAGCGCGTCGGAAACTGGCTGTACGTCCGGCCGTCGAGTCGCCGCCCGGTCTCGCTCTTTCGAACGCCGCCCCACTGCTTGAAGAAGAACGGCACACGGGCCGCCCGGCACTGGTCGCGGATGCTTCGTACCCAGTCAGGGGACATCGGCCGGGCACCATGCCCGCTCTCGCCGCCTACGATGACCCAAGAAATGCTACGCAGGTCGAGTAGGCCGAGATCCTCGAGGAGCGGCTCGATCGACAGGAACCTCACGGTCGCTGGCGCCTCCCTGAGATGGCTGATGCGCGGCATACCGTACGTGCGGTCCTCGACGCTGACGCCCCACCAGATGTTCGGACATCTGGCTGCGAAGCCCAACTCGCCATGGAGGAGCGCGGCAAGGCGTTCTGCGCGCTTCGTGAGCACCTGATACGTATGCCAGTTCGCGAGCACCATGACACGCGCGACGGCGAGGACGTAGGAGTCCGGCACTTCCTCGTGGAAGAGGTCGCTCATCGAATTCACGAACACCATGCGAGGCGTACGCCACCGAAGCGGGTCGCCCAACTTTTCCGGAACCAGCCGGAGGTCGAAGCCGAACTCGAACGGGTGACCGGGCACACCTCGAAAGCGCTCGGCGAAGGTTTCGGCGTAGCAGTGCTTGCAGCCAGGACTGACCTTGGTGCAACCCCGCACGGGATTCCACGTGGCATCCGTCCACTCAATTTTGGAGTTGTCACTCATGGGTCCCACCTGTCTGAATAGGCCCCAGCGTACGATCGGTTTGTGACAACCGAGGTCAGTCTGACAGGAGCGCGCTTGCAGCCCACCAAGTCAGTACCCACGGTCATATGACGCCTCGTTAGCCTCACCCGGAGTGTCGACAACGATGTCTTCGGGCTGGATCCAGACGACCTGGCCGTCTTTCCATGTCGCCATGGGATTGCCGAGCGCCTTGTGAAGCCGCCGTGCATCCCGCGCGGCCTCTTTCAGCGCCTCGTCAATCGAGCGGCCGTCCTCGAACAGTTCCTTGAGTGTTGGTTCCGGGTTGCTCATGATTCGAATCCCTTCGCCGCCATGTCCCACGTTTCGCGCCTGCGGACCCGCGTCGGCAGCCCCGCGCCGCCCGTCGCGACGAGCGTCGGGCCGGTGATCGGCGTGGCATCGTACAGCCGCCAGGCGTCTGCCAGCGGCCGATAGATCGTGAAGAAGTTGACGCGGCCGCGATCGAATCGACGGCGTACGGCGTCAGCAGGGACGTCGTGGCCGCCCGCCCTCACGCGCTCGGCAACTCTCGCCAGCGCCAGCTCCACGTCCGGCAGCCAGAGATACACGATGTGCACCAGGTAGCCTCGTCCCTTGAGACGCTCCAGGCGACGTGCCAATCCCTGGCTCGCCAGCGTCGCTTCGAACGCGAAACTCTTCCGCTGCGATTCGAGGGCGTCCAGTCGGGCCAGCGCGATTCGGCCGGCGTCCATCGCCACGTCTTGCGGCCGGAACAGAGACAACCCCTGTGCGAGGGTATCGGCGTTGACGAACTCCTCCACCTTCAGCGATCCGCGAAGGAGGCGCGGCGCGGCTGTTGACTTGCCCGCGCCGTTGGGGCCACCGAGCACGACGACCCCGGGAGGTGGCGGCGCCATTCATTCCACCCGGAAGACCTTCATCACTTCGTCACCAAGATGGTTGATGACCTTCACGGAAATCCGGCCGCTCTTCGGTGTCGGGAACCCTCTACGCGCGGGAAGGAAATCTCCAGATGATCCCGGTCCGGGCGAACCGCTTTGACTTGCACCGTCTCCTTTGGCGGGCTTGGCGGCGCGACGACCGGCTTGGCGGTGAAGTCGAACGGCACGCCGAAGATGTCGGCGTACTCGGCGTCGAACAGACCGCCTTCGTTGAGGTCGTAGGACTGCCGGCGGAGAGCACGGCCAATGACCTGTAATCTCTCGACGGAAGCGCTCAATCTCGTCGGCGGCCATGGCGCGGAACTTGGGATCCAGCGCATCGCCCGACTCGAGCTCCTCGGAGTCGATCAGCAGCGTGTTAGGCCGCGCAAAGCGGGTTGCCAGTCGTATCGTCGAAGTTGCGGAACAGCGCCAGCGGACCTTGCACCAGCTTCTCCTCTCCTTGCTCGTCCTTCTGATAGAAGCCGGAAACATAGTCGTAGACCAGCTTCGAGATCGCGGTGTTCTGGCAGACGACGATGAAGCAGGGCGGGACGGAAATACCGCGCTTTTGCCACAGATCAAAAGTGCGCTGATAGTGTCCATAGAGAGCCTCGAGCGCGGTCTGGAGCTTGTTTGGAAGCTTGAGCGGGTCAAGGTCACCGCCGGCGCCGCGTCCCTTCTTGGGCATATCCTTGCGGATGTGCTCCCAGAGGTTGCGGTAGACCGGCATCTCGTCGCCGGGAATGTTTTCGGCGACAGGCACGCGCGGCAGCTTGACGATGCCGCATTCGATGGCATCCATTAGCGAAAAGTCGCTCATCGTCCAAGGGAAGAGCGTGCCTTCGGCGTAGCCGGAGCCATGCAGAAAGAACGGCGTCGCCGAGAGATCGACGACACGCTGGAGTCCGAGCGTGCGATTGACTGCTTCGAGGCCCGACACCCATAAACCGCGCGGCCTCGTTGTTCTTCTCGGCCTCCTTGCGCTCGTCTCCCTTCAACGCTTCGTCGTCCGGATCCGGCGGCCTCTCGCGGTAACAGTGGTGCGCCTCGTCGTTGAGCGCCAGGATCTGCTTCATGCCCATCAGCTCGGGCATTACGCGCTGGAGCATCTGGCCTTCAGTTTCGAGCGTCTGCAGCTCAGGACCGGTCGCACCCTGGCGCAGCGTGCGGCCTCCGGCCGACAGCTCCATCCGGTCGCGGCGCTTGAAGGCGTGATAGTTCGTGATGACGATGCGAGCCTTCTTCATGTCCTCGAGCAGGTCGTGCGGGACCAGCTCGCGGGTGCCGTAGTAGTTGTCGGGGTCGTTTGGCTGCAGTACATGCAAACGGTCGCGGATCGTAAGACCGGGGGCGACGATGAGGAAGCCGCGGGTGCAGTGTTTGCTCCCCGGCCGTCGTACGGCGTTGAGCGTTTGCCAGGCGATGAGCATCGCCATCACCGTCGTCTTGCCGGCGCCGGTCGCCAGTTTCAATGCGAGACGTTCGATGTGTGGATTGGCCTCTGCGTTTACGGTCTTGAGGTTCTCGATCAGCCGTTTGCCCGACGCCAGATGCGAGGCCACTTCGGTGAACCAGATGGCAGTTTCGACCGCTTCGATCTGGCAGAAGAAGGGACGGACGCCGCCGAACTCATGGTGTCGCCAGTGCTGGAGCAATCGAGCCGTCTCAGGCGTCACCTGCCACTGGCTGGCCGGTAGGTGGCGCCACGTGTCTACCTGGCTGCGGACCTCGTTGATGACGGACGTCAGGTCGTAGGCCTGCTTCTTCGTCGTCAGGCCGCGCCCTTCGTCGAGGACCAGTTCTTCCTGCTTGGCGCTTCCACGCCGCTTCTTCGGCTTGGGGATGGGGGTGATGAACTCGGCTCGGCGGCGCCGCTCGAGCAGGTTCCCAGTCGCCTGACCCGACTCGTCGAGTTCCCAGTGCTGGCGGGGGTACTCGTACGGGGAATTGACGATCGGGCGTTCGAAGAACGGGTTGGACATTCGCTGTAGTTTTAGGGCGCCAGCCCAGCCGTCGTGACGGATTCTAGTCGACGTCAAGCCGGTCGCCCTAGCCGCGGGTGGTGTTCAACGGGCCAGGCGGCGGTGGATCTCATGACCGGCCCCGGACGCGCGCCGAGCGAGGCGGAGGCGATTCTCGAGCGGCTGGGCGGATGATGGCAGTTTCGGACGCAAGCCTCATCCTCGCGATCCGGAATGTTGCGCAACACGGCGACACGGACGTGTATCCGTATCCCCTCGAGAATGATTGGTTTCACGACGATGAATCGGCCGTCCTCGAACTGCCAAAGACGATTGATCAGGGGTGTGACGAATGCCGTGGGTCTTATCCCGTCATCTACGTGACGAGCCTCTCGCGAGTGGGGTATGCGGGATTCAGAGGCGCCACACAGATCGATCAGACTGGTCAACGAACTTGCCTTCAGATTGTTCGTGGCTTCGGCTCGGAGCGACACTCCTCCTGCTGATCTCACGCCAGAAACCGTTGCGGCATCGATCGACGGCGCGACATCGCACATTCGGCACATGAGACAGCTCTCGCGCACGCCAATCACGGATCCGGCATCGCCACAGTTGATCGAGGCCATCGCTCTGGCGGAAAGACACCTGCTGTTCTTTCAACGCGAACGCATCCTAACCGTCTTGCCGGTGTTCCCGGGATGCGGTTGGGTGATGGAATGTGCCGGCGACGTGCTCTCACGGTCGACACTGTTCGAGGTGAAAGCAGGACAGCGTGGCTTTCGAAGCATTGACGTTCGCCAAACCTTGGTCTATTTCGCTCTCAATTTCGCGGCAAAGACCTATGACATCAGCACCCTGTGTCTGGTGAACCCGCGCATGGGAACATTCGCGGAAGAGGACCTTGAGGATCTTTGCCGGGCTATTTCCGGCGCGTCGGCTGTTGAAACGTTGGCCGCCATCGTCGAGTACTGTTCCGAGAGCCAGGATCAATACCCCCTTCAGTAGACAAGCGACCGAACCCTTGCCGTCAGGCTCGCCGTCTCTCGGTAGCGTATTCAGGGACGGGAACGCCGGCGACCTTCGCATACAGGACGTCCGAGTCGAGATCCGCGTTGTTCGGCCAGCACACGGTGCCCAGTTCCGGATGGACGGTCGCCCTCGCGAAGAACTCCGGATCACGAAGCGGTTCGAACACACCGGTGAAATCGACCAACTGCGCAACATCGACGACGCCTTCGATTCCGTCGTCGAACGTGACACGAAGCCGATGCTCAGGGAGCGCCTGGACGAAGACTACATCTCTCAACATGGCTGTCTTACTCCAGCGGTGCGATCGGCTTCAGCGGCTGCTGCTTACGAGCGAGCTGCCAATCTTCGAGCAGTTCTTGTCTGTGCGCCGCCGCCCATTCCACCACCAGCCCGAGGGCACGCGGCGACAGATGCCCTTCCAAGACCGTCAGCGAGTCGATCGCCACAATGGCCTTCTGCTCAGCGTAGCGAACATGAAAGTGCGGCGGCGGATGGTCGTTGTAGTTCAGTGAAATGACGATTCCAAAGAACCGACAGATCTCCGGCATGCCGCGACCAGCTCACTCGCCGCTGCCGCCGGCGAGACGGTCAACGTCCTCGACCGTCAGCGTCGGCGCCCCGGGGCGCCGCGGAAAGACCGGCACCCCGCGCTCGAAGGCGACGTCAGTTCCCGCGATGCGTCGAAGCAGCGCTTCGACGAACTCGTCCACCGACTGGCCGGTCTTGCCCGCGATGTCCGCCAGCCGTGCCTTCAACGCAGCGTCCACAGTGATCGTGGCGTTCGGTATGCGTCCATTCTCCCACGACGAGGCGCCAGGCACGAACGGCGCTGTGCTCTCGCCATCGATGGCCACGAGCAGCAGTGCATCACCGCTCAACTGGGCCCAAATTTGGGCCCACGACTTCCTGCAGGCCGCAAATCGTTCCGAAATCAGCGCTTCCCCAGCACTCCCCGGCTTGCCTTGGGCGCAGGGGTCGCTGGTTCGGATCCAGTCGCCCCGACCAAATTTCCCAGCGGCAACAATTGCCTCGGTCCGGCGGTATACATGGCCGTCGGCACCGACCCACGCGTAGTGCTCCACTCCCACCGATTGTGATCGAGGATGTGCTGCCCGATCGAGAAGCGGTCGTCGAGACTTCGCGTGATCTCGGGCCAGACCCTGTCCCAAGGGCGCCCGACCTGCTTGCGCCCGAAGCGGCCCCAGGAGATCCGAGAACTCCTTCGCATTCGACTCGCACCGATGATGGCGCGCGATCGGCGCGCACGCCGGGCCGTGATCACTGCTGGCCGGGCTACAATGCCTTCAGAGTGCGATGTAGACTGCTGGCGTGCCCGTCCTGCTCAGGGTTGGTGGCTACCGGTTCCTCTTCTACAGCCTGGAGAACCATGAGCCGCCTCACATTCACGTAGCGCACGCGGGACGCTACCCAAAGTTCTGGCTCGATCCAATCGCGCTCGCGTCGAACCGCGGAATCAGGAGCCATGAGCTGACGACGATTCGGCAGATCGTTGAAACGCACAGACAGTTCTTCTTGGAGAAGTGGAATGCTTGTTTCTTCTTGGAGAAGTGGAATGCTTGTTTCGGTGGAGACCAGTGAAGCCCTCGCCGTGGACGTGTCGTGCTCAGCCGACGCGCTCAGTGTCGTGTTGGACGATGGGCGCACCGTTTCCGTACCGCTGGCGTGGTTTCCTCGACTGCTCGCGGCAACGCCAAGGCAGCGAAAGCGCTGGGAGCCGATCGGCGGCGGCATCGGCATCCACTGGGAGGAGATCGACGAAGACATCTCCGTCGCGAGCCTGCTGCAACCAGAGCGGTTCATGCGACTGGCCGAGCGCGCATTGGAATCGCCCGCATGATCGCCACGAACAAGGGCGCGCAGCTCTGGTCGCGCGCGGCGTGTCTGAGCACGCTGGAGCGCTGGTGCGTCGCGGCTCTGCCGGCTCAGCCCTTGGCTGACAATCGGTAGCGGCTGGCGGTTCCCTGTAGCTGCCCCGAGTGCCCTGGTTCTTTCGCCGCAGGGTCGATGGTTCGAATCCAGTCGCCCTGGCCTCGTTTCGAGTGCCGGGGTTCCACGTCCAAGACACCGATGCCTTCCGTGTGCTCCCCAGTGCGTTGATCAGAATCAAGTTCTTTCTGGGCCCTCCCGTCAGTCGCCCGAAGAGGGCTGAGAACTCCGTCGCCGCGCGTCGGGCCGTCTCGAACTCAGCCGCGCGGTAGGCTATCGTCGCGCATCTGCCAATTCCTCTTGGAGGTCCGCGACCTGCGACGCGGGAACGGTGCTCCCGCTTTTGCTCGGGCGAATCCTTTGTACCTTGGAATTCGAGGCGTGGGGCTGGGCGGCGGGCACCGGCGTGCTCCGGGGGATTTCACAGTCCTTCTGGCACCGCGTGCAGGGTATCCCACCCGGCGCAATCGGCGCTCGCGCGCGCGGCGCGGCGGGAGGGCAGAGGGAAAGGGCGTCGTGACAACGTGGCGCGACTCCGGTCTAATGAAGCGCATGTCACACATGGCAAGGCAGCGGGGCGGAGCGCTGGCGCTGGCGACGATCACGATGGTGCTGACGGCCTGCAGCGGATCCGGCCGCTCCGGCGACAGACTGACGTTCGGGCACCCGTTTCCGGCAACCGACCCCATGCAGGTCAACGTCTGGGAGCCCTGGGTGCGGGAGGTCCGCGACAGCACCGGCGGTACGCTCGACATCCAGATCTACGCAGGCGGCGCACTGGCGCCGGGCCCGAGCGTCTACGAGATCGTCGCGGCCGGAGCCCAGGACATCGGCTGGACCATGCCTGGCTATACGCCCGGACGGTTTCCAATCACCCAGATCATCGAGGCGCCGTTCATGTTCCGCGACGCCCGGCAGGCAACCGAGATCGCGTGGACGCTCTGGGAGGAGTTCGACGAGTTCCGCGCCGAGTACGACGACGTCCGCGTGCTCGCCTTGTGGGCCATGGACGTGGGCGACCTGTTCACCCGCGACAGACCTGTGCGGAGGCTGGAGGATCTGGCCGGCCTGACCATCCGCGCCCCCTCGCCCCTGCAGAGCCAGGCGCTCACCGCCATGGGCGCCTCGCCGGTGACCCTGCCTGGGCCCGACATCTACGACGCTGTCGAGCGAGGCGTCATCCACGGGTACAAGCTCGCCAACTCCGCCACACGCGTGTTCGATCTCGGCAGGACCACTCGTTACCGCGTCGCCTGCAACTGCTACACGGGGGCGTTCGTCCTGATCATCAGTCAGCGCGCGTGGGATCGCCTGTCACCCGACCAGCAGGAGATCCTGACCAGGCTCACAGGCCGAGACCTCTCCCTCCGGCTCGCACGCGAGCACCAGGCGCTCGCCGACGAGGTCGCACGCGAGTACTGGCCGCGCACGGGCGTCGAGACCATTACTCTGTCCGACGACGAGTTCGCCCGATGGCGCCGCGCCGTGCAGCCGGTCTTCGACCGGTGGATCGAGGAGCGGGAAGCCGCGGGCGTCCCCGGCCGCCGGATGGCCAACCGCCTCTTCGAGCTCACCGCACGCGAATAGACGTACCGAGGTTTCCTTGGACACCGCGGATACTGGCACCTCCGGCACGCCGACGATCGTCCGGCTCCACGAACGCCACGGCGGCCGCGTCGATCGGACGCTGCGGCGCGTAAACGGCGTCCTGCACACGCTGGGTGGCGTCACGATGGTGCTGCTCCTCCTCTGGACTGTGGGCGACATCATCGGGCGCAGCATCTTCTCCCGTCCGTTTCCGGGAACGGTTGAACTGACCGAGCTCGCGGTCGTGATGCTGGTCTACCTTGGGCTGGCGCGGGCCGAGAACGAAGACGCGCACATCACGGTGGACCTCTTCTTCGTCCGTCTCGGAGAACGGGCCCAGCTCCTCGTGCGCGTTGTCGCGGGCCTCGTGAGCGCCGGCGTCGTGGGACTGCTGACGTGGCGCCTGTTCCTGTTCGCCGGCCAATTGCAGGCCGGCGGCTTCACCACAGGGGTGTTGAGGATTCCGCTGTATCCGGTGGCGCTCGTGGGCGTGCTCGGTGCCACGGCGTTCGCGCTGGCCATCCTCAGCAACGTCGTAGTGTCGGTACGCGCACTGCTGCGGGATCGCTGAGGGACCGGTGCCGAACGAATTGACGGGCCTTCTCGGTTTCCTCGCGATGCTGCTGCTCATCGCGGCCCGCGTGCCGGTGGCGATAGCGATGATGGCCGTCGCAGTCACGGGTTACAGCGTTATTGTCGGTTCCGACGCGGCACTGGCCCGCATGGGCGCCGACGCCTTCCGCGGGGCCTCGATCTACAGCCTTTCGGTGATCCCGCTCTTCATCCTCATGGGCATGCTGCTGGCCAACGCGGGCGTCGGCAGTGATGTATACCGCGCGCTGGATCGCGTCCTCTGGCGGATGCGCGGCGGCCTGGCCATCGCGACGCTGGGGGCGTCGACGCTCTTTGCCTCGGTCAGCGGCTCCAGCGTCGCGTCGGCGTCGACGATGTCGGCGGTTGCCGTGCCCGAGATGCGACGCTACCGGTACGATGAGGGGTTCGCGGCTGCCTGCGCCGCCGTCGGTGGGACACTGGGCGCGCTGATTCCCCCGAGCGCCCTGCTCGTGCTGTACGGCGTCCTCACCCAGGAACCAATCGGTCGCGTCCTCGTCGCCGGGTTCCTACCGGGCCTGATGACGGCCTTTCTGCTCATGATCACGGCCTGGATCGTGGTCTGGCGGCGGCCGCACCTCGCGCCGGGGCAGGCCGCACGACCGGCGATGACGATCGCACAAGCAATGCAGCTGACGTGGCCCGTGCCTGTCATCTTCTCCATCAGCATGGGTGGACTCTATGCCGGCGTCTTCACACCCACCGAGTCTGGAGCCGCGGGCGCGTTCCTGGCGCTCGCCTACGGCGCCGCGACGCGCCGGCTGGACTGGCGCCGCTTTGCCGACGCGGTCAGCCGGAGCATCAGGACCAGTGCGCTCATCTTCCTGCTGATGATCGCCGGCCAGATGTTCGGGTTCTTCCTGGCGGTCACGCGCATTCCCCTGTGGCTCGGCCAGACGGTGTCGGAACTCGACCTGGCGCCCTGGCTGGTGATGGGCGCCATCTTTCTCGTCTATTTCATGCTGGGTGCGGTGATGGACGAGATCGCCATCCTGGTGATCATGACACCCGTCATCTACCCCGTGGTGATCGGCCTGGGCTACGACGGCGCCTGGTTCGGCGTGCTCACAATCATGATGCTGCTGACGGGCCTGCTGACGCCGCCGATCGGCCTCATCGCCTTCGTCGTCTCCGGGCTGACCGGCATCCCACTGAGCAAAGTGTTTCGTGGCCTGACACCATTCTGGGCCGCCCTGTGTGTGGCGATTGTGCTCCTCATCCTGTTTCCGCGCATCGCGACGTGGCTTCCCGACCTGATGCGGTGACGCCGTGCGGCGGGGATCCACGGCGTGATACAACATAGCCGTTCACTTCCAGGCGAGGACATCACGACGAACGGCATCGGCAGGGTGAGACGCGCGGCAGTCATCGGCATCGCCATGGCGGCGTGTGTGGCTGCGACGGCCGCCCAACAGGGCCAGACCACGCAGCCTGGTGCGCGTGGCGGCGGCGCGGGACGTGGCGGCGGCGCATTTGCTCCCCCGCCCATCAACTGGCCGGCCCCACCGCTGCCGGACGGCCCGATCACCATCGAGTCGGCCGTGCCCATGCACCGGATGCTGCGCGTGGCGATCTCCGCGGCAAGGTCCTGCGCCTTCGTGACGATGGCAGCGTGCCGCCGGACAATCCATTCGTGGGTCGTGCCGGCTACCGGCCGGAGATCTACACCATGGGACACCGCAATCAACTCGGCATGGCGGTGAACCCGGAACCGGGCGAGATCTGGGCGTCGGAACAGGGCCCGAACGGCGGCGACGAAATCAACATCCTGAAGCCCGGCAGGAACTACGGGTGGCCGCTCGTCAGCGATGGCCGCAGCTACATGGGACCGCGCGTGTCCCAGCATCCAACGCTCGCCGGCCGTCCGCGACCCACAGACCTCGAGGAGCCACACGTCGTGTGGGTGCCGTCGATTGCACTGTCGGGCCTCACGTTCTACACGGGCGACGTGCTTCAGGGGTGGAAGCGGAACGCGTTCGTCGGCGGCTTGCGCGAGGGTGAGGTGCGGCGCACCGGACACGTGCAGCGCATCGAGTTCAACGACTAGTGGAGGAGATTCGCCGGGAGCCGATGCTCCAGTCGCTGCAGCAGCGCATCCGCGACATCCGCCAGGGACCGGACGGCTATCTCTACGTGCTGACGGAAGAAGACGACGCGGCGCTCCTCCGCATAGAGCCGGCCAAGGGCCTTTGATCTCCCAGCGGGACTCTTGGCCGCGCTGGCGCGCCCTGCCGCAGATGCAGGTCTTCTTCAAGCACCTGCGGAGAGGCAGGAGACGGCTTGAACGGCTCCCCTGCTTATCCGGTCTTTTCAGCACAGATAGTGTTCGCGTGGTCGTGCGGACGTGCCCCTACGTCTCGCTCCCGACGACCTCGCGCGGTAAAACGCATCCTCCACCTGCTGCCAGCGACCCGAGCTGGGTCCCGCAACCCAGCTCGGCCCTCACGCTCCGGATGCGTTTTGCCCGACTGGTGTCGCGCGATCGTAGCTCGCATCGCCGCAGGGGCACGTCCACACGACCATGCCACCAATTGAGTGCCACGAGCTGAAACAACCGGATAAGCAGAGAACGGCTAACCCCACGAAACGGAGCAAAGAGATATTGGCGGCAGTGAAGCGGAACACTCGCGCCCTATGAGTATGGGCGGTGTCAGGCGGAGCATCACTGCCCTGCTCCGGACACGGCGCGTGGAGACGTCTACAGTTCCCGCGTCATCTCCACCATCGTCCGCCGGAAGCCGAGCCGCGCGAAGAGCCGCTGGGCGCCCTCGTTCTGCTCCGCGGTCCAGAGCATCACGCGCGGCGCTCCATGCTCGCGCAACCAGACCATCGCCGCCTCGAGTAGCACGCTCGCGACGCCCGATCGCCGCACGCGCTCGTCAACGGCGACGTCGTGGATGAAACCCGCGGCATCGCGCAGCTCCTTCCACGACCTCGGCTCGAGCCCGGCGTACACGTAGCCAACCACACCACCGTCCAGTTCGGCCACGAGCACTACAGCGTCCGTGTCGCGCAGCTGCTCGCCGAGGAACCAGGCATACCCGCGCTCGGGGTGATCGCCAAGCGCGAGAAAGCGGCGCGAATCGAAGCTGTAGTGCGTGCGCATGAGCATCGCACCCAGCTTCCCGAGGACGGGAAGGTCGGCATCTGTGGCGGCACGGACGGTCACTGTGTGTTCGATGGACATCTCACCTCTGCGAGTGCGAACGCGCGCGAGCTACGCTATCATCACCGTCGCGTCCTCGCGCACAACGCGGTAAGGTATGGGCATGCTGCACCGAGCAACTCGCGGGATTGTGTTGAGCACAGCCATTCTGCTCGCCAACGTCCCCAACTCCATCGCACAGCAACTGCCAACGCTCGACCCGCTCGATGCCACGGGCCGCATCACCTACTTCATTGGAGACGGCACGCGGGGCACTGAGTATCGCCCTGCGGATCGCGATCTCGCAACCTGGGCGCTCCGTGCCTGGGAACGTGCGCTCGAGGGACGGCTGCGATTCGAGGAAGCTGCGGAGAGCGCTGCGCTCATTCGTGTGCGCTGGGTGCCGGCCAGCGCGGGTCAGTACGGGGAAATGCGCTCGCTCATGGTGAACGGCCGTCGCGGGGCGGAAGTGTTCATCAGACCGGACGTGACCGCCCTGGGCCCCGATATCGCCGGGGCCGCGGGACGCGATCCGCTGCTGCGCGACACCATCGTGTACCTGACCTGCCTGCACGAACTGGGACACGCCCTCGGGCTGGGCCACACGGCCAGCTATGACGACATCATGTACTTCTTCGGGTTCGGCGGCGATATTCCCGGATACTTCGGCCGCTACCGGGCGCAACTGCGAGCGCGCGACGACATCCCTCGCGTGTCGGGTCTCTCACCGGCGGACGTGGCAAGCATCAGGGCCCGATATCCGCTGTTGCCTGCCAATCGCTAACGAGGCCCGCCTCGGATCCGCGAGCCTGTTGGCGGCGGCTCCACTTGCTAGCTCAGTCGCGCGGCGGTCGCAGGTCTTCCCGAAGCGAGCGGAGAAGCAGGAGCCGCCTAGAGTCGGCAGCCGTTCGAGCCGTTTGGGAGGTGCGACTGGTGGGTCGTACCTCCTGAGGGGCCCGCCTGAAGCCCCCACGCACGGCAGTGTTGGCGCTTGCTCCCGCGCGACCGTTCGGCCGGTCAGTCGATCAGCTCACCCCGGCCCACCAGCACGGCCTTTCCACCGACCTTCACGCTCGAGATGATGCCGTCGCGCTCCCCGATGGCCACGTGAATCCGACTGGCCCTGCCCATGGCCACGCCCTGTACGCTCAGAATCCGCTGCGCCGCGTTCCCGCGTACAACGCCGTGGCGAACGAGATAGCAGCCGAGCGGACCGCTTGCCCCGCCGGTGGCGGGATCTTCCGCAATGCCAAACGAGGGAGCGAACATCCGGCTGTACACGGTTCCGTCGCCACCAGGCGGCATCACGGCAAAGAGGAAGACGGGCAGACTCGTCCCCATGATGTCACCCAGGCGGCGCAACGCCCCGGCATCGCGCACTGCGCGATCGACCGTCCGGGAATCGCGCAGCGGCACGAAGAGAAACCGCACGCCGCACGATACCTGCTGCACCGGCAACCCATTCGCCAGGTCCGCCGGCGTCAGTCCCAGCGCTGCGGTCACACCCTCAACGGCTTCCATCACAGGACCGAACTCTGGAATCCTCTGCGTCATCCACGCGAACCGCAGGCGATCGCCATCCCACTCGAGATCAACCGGCGTCGGACCAACACCGAGCCCGAACACGAATTGCGGCACACCCGGTTGAATCACCCCGACGTGTGCGAGCGCGAATGTGCTGCCGATCGTCGGATGCCCGGCCATCGGCAGCTCCTCGAATGGCGTGAAGATGCGCATGCGGATGTCGGTGCCCGGCTGCTCCGCGGGCAGGATGAACGTGCTCTCCGAGAAATTCATCTCCCGGGCGATCTGCTGCATGCGGCCAGCAACGAGGTGGCGCGCATCGGTGAACACCGCGAGCTGATTCCCAAGGAACGGCTGGTCGGTGAAGACGTCGAAGTGGAGGTACGCGCGCGTCATGGCGAGCCCTTCGGGCAGGCACGTCTGCATTCTTCACTTCGCATTCTGCACTCAGGTTGCTGGCGTTTCACCCACCTGCTACGACTCGCTGCGCCGGCGCAGCTTCCGGCCAACTGCCAGGCCAACGTGGTACGCCCCCTCCTGCTGCAGCCACACGTGGCGAGCATGATTGTCGGCAAGCTCCACGACCAGCATGCGCTTGTCCTCCGGCAGCGCGGCCGCAATCAGCTCCACGAGCTGCTCCTGACGCTGGATGTCCACTGGCGCAAACAGCTCGTCCTCGTGAATGGCCTGCAGCAGCTCCTCGTATTCGTCCCCACACTGCTCTTCGGTGTCGGAGAACGACGGCACGTGTCGCATCTTGCCGGAGAGCTCCACCTTGATCGCGCAGCGCTCCGCGAGTTCGAGCAGTTCTTCTGACGTAGGCATGGCGCACCTATGGTATCTGGTGACCGGCGGCGGGTGACAGCGATCGACACTGTGCCCGTGGGCGAGCGAAGGCCGGCTGAAGGCGGCCTCCACGTGCGATGAGCTGAGTGACTCCGGCCCGGCACACAGAATTGGAAACGGCGCTGAACCAACGCTAACGCACCAGACGGCTTGAACGTGGGGGCCACCTTCCGCCTCCGCGTGGAGCTCCGGCGGACCGCCGTAGCCATGGCGAAGGCGGTCAGGTGGCGCACGGAGCCGGTGCCGACATGCTCGACGGTCTGAGGCAGGGCCTCGTTAGGTCTTGGGTCTGGATTGCCGCTTCGCGCGCAGCAGATCGGCCACACGCTCGGCGGCCTCGCGCGCAAGGAACCCCATCTTCGGTCGCGAGGGCTCGAGGTCGGGCTCGAGCCCGTGCTGCCGCAGCTCTTCCGAGGTGGTTGGCCCAATGGACGCAATGACCACGCGCTGGAGACTGCTGCGAAGCGTGTCGGTGAGCTGCATGGAGTCCGCGACTTGGAACAGATGGACCACCTGCGTGGCGGTGGTGAACATGGCCATGCCGATCTCGTCCTCCACGGCCGCGCGAATGCCTTCGCGCAGCGGCTGGAGATCCTCCGGCAGCGCCCATTGATACACGGGAACCGGCGTGACCGCAGCGCCACGCGCGGCCAATCCCTCCAGCAGGTCCGGATTCGAGGCGCCGTATTCCTGCACGGCCACGCGAAGACCCTGCAACGGGACCTCGGCCTGCCGGGCATCGAGCGCGGCAAGCAGCTCGCGCCAGGTGTTCGGCTCGGGCGCG
>CAZDLW010000090.1:0-19019 GCA_964505975.1 uncultured Bifidobacteriaceae bacterium
CCGACGACTTCTGGGCGACGATCCACCAGCGCCCCGACCTGCACACCGGGCGGCTCGTCACCGGCATCGCGAACGACGCCGACTGGACGGTCTGGGAGATGCACCCAGCGGGCGAGGTTCCCGGCTCCGACGAGGCCGACGCGGAAGGCTCCTGCGCCGTGCGGCGTGGCACGCACCGCGATCCGCCGCCGGGGCGCGAACGGCGTCGTCACGGGTGCGTCGGCCGCCGGATACCGCAAAAGAACCGCGAGGCTTCGTGCGGTGGGATCCAGGATTGTGCGGTAGGCCGCGTTCGCTTGGTCGATTGTGAACTGGTGCGTCACGAGCGGTCCGACGCTGATTCGCCCCAGGCTCACCAGGCGCAGGAACTCCGCCATGTTACGGTTCTCCGTCCAGCGGACGTACGCGATCGGATAGTCGCGCGCCAGTTGTTCGTACGCCGGGTCGTAGCTGCCCGGCCCGTACGCGCGGGACATGAAGAGCCTGATCTCTTTCATGTACATCTGATGCCACGGAAACTCCAGCGGCACGGCGCCCACGATGACCAATCGCCCGCGCTCGGCGCACAACTCGAGCGCCTGCAGGCATGGCGTCGCTGATTTGGCGGCCGCCGCGACGATCACACGGTCTGCGCCTCGGCCGCCCATCAACGCCCGGATTTCTCCGGCACTGTCTGGCGTAAGTGCATGGTCCGCCCCGAGCCGGCGAGCGAGCTCGATCCGGTCCGGCTTCAGGTCGATGCCAACGACCGTCGCCCCGTGCAGTCTTGCGAGCTGCGCGACGAGCTGTCCGACGATGCCGAGACCGATGACGGCGACGGTCTCCCCCAGGCCAATGCCAGCGACGCGAACCGCATGCAATGCGATGCTGCCGAGCGTCGCGAAGCTCGCCTGCTCGAGCGGCACGCCCTCAGGCACCGGCACCACGAGGGTGCGACCCGCCAGCACCGTCTCGCCATGGCCGGACCCTTCGCCGCCGAAGGCGACCAGCCGGCCAGGTTCGAGGTCGTCCACCGTCGGGTGGGCCTGCACCACTACGCCAGCCCCCGAGTACCCGAGCACGGCGTACTCACTGAACTTCGCCTTGACTTCAGACAGCGTGCGCAGCGGGCCGACGGTCCTGGCAACGGCCGCGAGTTTGTGCAGGTGAGAGGGATTGTGCCGCAGCTCCGCAAAGACGCCATCCTGATGCAGACTCGCCGATTCCGTGCCGCTGCTGATGAGCGAATAGGCCGTTCGAATAAGCACGTGATGCGGCCGCAGAATGGGGTCCGGTACGTCCTCGGTCACGATCTCCTTCAGGCCTCTGCGCAATACTTGTTTCATGGGCTTCCGTCGGTCATGGGAGCAATGCGCCCCATAGAGCTTCAGCCATTTCAGCAATTCATATGCCTGCGAGCGGCGGCTAAACCGGACCCGGGCGATTCCGTCACGCTACGCATGTCCCAGGCGGTCCCGCACGGTCGAAGGCTGGCGCCTGACCACTTCAAGAGATGTGGCGGTGAGGCATTGGCGCCGCCGTAGCCGGCATGACCGCATGAGGGGCATCCTGCGGAAGGGCGGCGGCCTGCGCGACGACAACCGCCAGGCTGTTCAGAATCAGCGAGTCCGGTCTCAGGTACGCCCGGTAATAGCGATGGTTGTTCATCATCAGCGCACATCGCAGATGCCTGTCTCCGAACAGGTGTGCGGTTGCATGGACCAATTCGTCCGGCGTCGTGAACTCCAGGTAGTGAGTATCTTTGCCAAAATCGCCGGGCACCTCGTAGAGCAGCGGTTCGGTCAGAATTGCTTTGGACAACGCGACATATTCGCCCAGCTTCCAGCCGTTCGACCCATTGAGCCCGGTGGTGGCTACACAAATGGGGTAATCCTTGAGAATCCCGACATACCGTCGCTTGTTGGCGAGATTGCCATCAGGCAGTAAAGCATCTCTGAACCTCGTAGCGGAATACTCATCGTGTGCCAGGCCGCCGAAGAACCTGACGCCGAATTCCTTCCGCAGCCGGCGGACACAGTCCGCCCTTCTGTGGTTCAACGCATCGACCTGCTCTTTTTGCGTCGCATCCTGTATCCGGCTCGTATCCCACGCCCGAGCCATGAATAGGACCCTCGGCTCCACGCGGAAATCAGGGTAGGCTTCGAGATTGTCCAGGCGTTCCGCATCGCTCCTGCCGCGCAGGAGCCTGTCGAGCCGCACGCTCTTGGCGATCGCCTTGATCCTCGCCGCCCCGGCGTAGAATGCCGCCCGCTGGAATCTGAAGATATCCGCTTCCGAGCTCACCACCGGGTAGTTCAATCCCAGAGCAAACACCTTGCGTCTTTCCCTGAGCTGCGGCACGTACCGCGGGTCGTAACTTCGCTTGAAGTAGAAATCGACGTCCGAGAGGATGTCTTTGTCGATCCAGTTCCAGTCGTGCATGTCGTAGCAGACGGTCGTCCGTCTGTTCACGACGACTCTGACGTTCGAAAAGTGATAGTCGACCCACCGGCCCGGGTCGGCCCTGTTCAGCAGACACTCGCCGGGAATCGTCTGCTTCAAGGTCAGGACGCCCCGTCGGTGAAGCAGATTGAAGCCGGTATAAATCTGCTGAACATGCTCGCTGTCGGAAATCGCGACGAGCTCGCAGTCGAGTTTCGTTGCGGGATCGAGCAGCGGGCGCAGGGCCGCTGGTTCTGCTGTGGCCGATCGCATCGCTGCCTGCCGCCGCTCCTCCCACACATCACCGAGCTGAACTGCTCGAGACTCGCACCAGACGCATCATTTGTACCGCTGTACCCGCGGTTGTCGAAACCCGAGCGTCGCGGCCAGCGGAGCTCCCGACGCGGCCCCGCGCGCCCTTGCTCACGCGAGGGACGGCTGGCCGGATCGGCTCGCCGGCCAGAAGAAGCAAATTACCGAAATCAAGCACGTTTCTTCTCAAACACCCTCCCGATGCTGAGCAGACACGACGCTTTTGGAGGTTCCGTGATCCATCGGCCGGCAGCGGGCCGGCCGCGGAAATGGCGCCGCGCTCCCATGCCATGGCACTTCACTTGCTCAAGTTCGTGTTGTTCGTACCGCTGAGTTGCGAGAGGAACAGCTCTTTCAGGGGAACACCTCACATGAGACTACCGGTTCTGCTCAATGCGCTTCTCAGTGCGCTGCTGCTGGCACCTCAGTCGGGTTTCGCGCAGGCACCACCCGAGCCAGAGCGGGCGCCGGGCTGGGTCTTCACCCCGAGCCTGGGTGTCGGGGGCGCGTGGGATGACAACCTCCTGCTTCTCCATCGCGGGGACAACCCACCTCGCGATTACGGTTCCCCGATCCAACCGGCCTTCGCGCTGGACTACACGGGACGCAGGACACGCTTTTCCACGGGGTACGACGGCACGCTGGTGCTGTACCGAACGCTGCACGAACTGAACAGCTCGCAGCACACGCTGCGCGGATCCCTGGAGCACCGTCCCACGGCCCGCCTGACGCTGTTCGGGCAGGGCAACTTCGACTCCGCGCCGACGACCGACGCGCTCGAGTTCGCCGGCATCCCCTTCTACCGTGTCGGATCGCGGACGGGCTCTGCCGGTGGGGGCTTCGCGGCGTTGATGGGGAAGCAGACGTCTCTTCGCGCCGCGTATACCCTGCAATCAGTCAGTTTCGAATTCGACGAACGGCTCGGGCACGAGCTGCGGGGAGGACATGGCCATCAGATCGAGGTGGCGCTCGAACGAAGGCTGTCCCCCCGCCTGACACTGGGCGGCGATTACAGCTTGCAGCGCGCGATCATCGTCGGCCAACCCGCCGTGGAGGATTTCGGGCAGGACGACCAGTTCAACATCCACATGGGCATGCTGACAGCTGCGTATCAGGTGGGACGGACGCTCAGCGTGTCGGGCGGCGGTGGGCTCGCGCGCCTCGTCGCCGGTCAGGCGCACCCGGCGCGAACAGGCCCCACGCTGCGCGCCGGTGTGACCCATCGGGGCCGCCATGCCGAGCTGTCGGGGGCATACCACCGCTCGTTCATCCCGTCGTTCGGGTTCGGCGGCACGTTCCAGAATGAAGAATGGAGCGGGAGCGTGCGTGTGCCGTTCGCACGGAATCGCGCGTATGCAGCCGGCAGTGTGTCATGGATGACGAGCGAGCCGCTGGAGGTCGGAGTCCCGGACCTGCGCTCGCTGTGGCTCTCCGGCGTGTTCGGCTATCGCGCCACGCCCTGGCTGCGCCTGGAAGGGTTCTACCGGCGCGCCCAGCAGGGCGCCGAGCGCGCCGACGGGCTCAGGGCCCGCAATCAGATCGGGTTCCAGGTGGTCACCGCAAAACCGCTGAGGCTTCGCTGAGGCGAAGGCGATATCGTGGTTCACGACACCGTCTATCGCAGGATCCGCCGCCGAACCATCCGGTGGCTGCACGAGCTCGACGATCAGCTATCGAGGAAGCGGCGCTCCCGGAAGCGGATTCTGTTCGAGGCTGTTTCGCCGATGAGCTTCGGCGTCTTCCGCCCGTTGTACGAACGGCTCCGCCAGGATCAGCGCGTGGAGGTGTGGCTGACGGCGTTCGGGGACGTGTGGCCGCCGGAGGAGACCTTCAGGCTGGCCGGGCCCGACGCCAGGCTCGCTCCCCGATCCGGCGTGCCGTGGATGAGCGTCGACGTGTATATGAATGCGGACCTGTGGGACATGTCATGGCTGCGGCGGCGTACCTGCCGAATGCATCTGTTTCATGGCGTGGCCGGCAAGTACGGGCTGGATGCGCCGGTCGACCTCGCGCCCGCGGTCGCGGCATTCGACTGCCTGATGTTCGCCAACGCAGACCGCCGTCGCAGGTATGTCGAGGCCGCGCTCGTGCCCGATGACGACGTCAAGGCCGCGCTCGTGGGGTATCCCAAGACGGACTGCCTCGTGGACGGCTCGCTCGATCGTACGAGCATCGCGCGCTCCCTCGCGCTCGACCCTGCTGTTCCCGTCGTTATCTACGCTCCGACCTGGTCGCCGTACTCCTCGCTCAACACCATGGGACAGGAGGTCGTGGACCAGCTCGCTGCGGAAGGCCTCCAGGTGATCGTCAAGCTGCACGACCGCTCCTACGATCGCGAGCGCCGGGGATCGGGCGGCATCGACTGGCACCGGCAGTTCCTGCGGTACGAGTCGCATCCCCTCGTCCGTGTGGTCCGGACCGCAGACGGCTGTCCTCTGCTGGCCGCTGCTGATGCGATGGTCAGCGACCACAGCTCCATTGCCTTCGAGTACATGCTGCTCGACCGGCCCATCGTGGTCATCGACCGGCCCGAGCTCATCGAGCAGGCAGGCATCAGCCCCGAGAAGGTGCAGCGGCTGCGCGCCGCGACCACTATGGTGGCGACTCCGGCGGAGACCGCCGGGGCCGTTGCGCGCGGGCTCCAGCATCCCCAGGAGCTCTCGGCCGAGCGCCGCCAGACCGCGAGCGAGCTGTTCTATCAGCCGGGTACCGCAACGAATCGGGCGCTGGCGCTGATCTACCGGATGCTCGACTTGCCGGCGCCAGCGCTGGCAGATGCGCCGGCGCGAATCGAATCGCGCCAGACGCTCCAAGCGACCGGATGAGCCGATGCGCCGCGTGGACTCGCTGTCCGTCCTGATCTGCACCTACAACCGGGCGCCACTCCTGGAGGCGACGCTCGCCGCCCTGAACGGCGCGCGGAAGCCCGACGACTGTGCGGTCGAGGTCGTCGTCGTCGACAACAACTCATCGGACGAAACCGCCGCGGTGGTCCGCCGGGCCGCCGCAGAGGCCGGATGGCCCGTCCGCTACGGCAGGGAGATCCAGCAGGGAAAGAGCTTCGCGCTCAACCGCGGCCTGTCGATGGCGCGCTCCGACGTGATCGCGCTCACCGACGACGACGTGCTGCCGGCGGAAGACTGGCTCGTCCGAATCGTCGACCGATTCCGCGCCGAGGACATCGTGTTCGCGTTCGGCAAAGTGCTGCCGCGGTGGGAGGTCCCTCCCCCGCCGGAGCTCTTGACCACGCGCGCCCGGGACATCTGGGGACCGCTCGCGCTCATCGACTACGGCGACCAGCCGGAATGCTACGACGCCGATTCGTTCGGCCGCAAACGCCTCCCTGTCGGCGCGAACTTCGCCCTCAGGCGCGACGCGCTCGTACAGGTCGGCGGCTGGCGGACGGACCTCGGCAAGGTCGACAACAGTCTCATTGCCGGCGAGGACCATGAGCTCTGCGTACGCCTGTATCGGGCTGGTTTCTATCGCGGCCTGTACGACCCGCTCGTCGTCGTGCGACACCTGGTGCCGGCTTCGCGGCTGACTCGCCGCTACTTCCGGCGGTGGTTCTACTGGCACGGTCGGACGATGGCGCGGATGGCGGGCGCGGTGTACCTTGACGTCAATCTTGCGCAGGTGCCGCGCGTCGCAGGAGTGCCGCGATTCCTGTACCGGGAGCTGCTCCGGCAACTGTGGTGCTGGCTGCGCCGGACCGGCCGTGCCGATGCACTCGAGCTGCTGGCCGAAGAGGTGAAGCTCATCGAGTACTTCGGCTTCTTTGCCGAATCCTGGCTGCCGGCGGCCGGCGCTCGCCAGCCCTCCGTCCAGGACGGCGCCCGATTCACGACAGACGCTGCCACTCCGACTCCGACTGACGAGCGACATCCGCGATGCCTGACGAATGCCGACCCGACGAGATAGCTGAGCCGACTGACCGTCTTGACCGACGCTCCGGCACAGCTCAGGGCCCGGCCGGCCGGCCGCCGTATGCCGTGTCCGTCGTCGTGAGCACGTACAACCGCTCCGATCGCCTGCCGGTGGCGCTCGAGGCTTTGCTCGCGCAGGACGCCGCCGTTCCGTACGAGGTCATCGTGGTCGACAACAACTCGACCGACGGGACGCGGGATGTCGTCATGAGCATCGCGGCGCGGGCCGGAAAGCGCATTCGGTATGCGTTCGAGCCGCGTCAGGGGCTCTCGTACGGCCGCAATACCGGCATCGCTCTCGCCAGCGCCGACATCATCGCGTTCTCCGACGACGATGTCCGCGTCGCCCCTGACTGGATCCAGGAGCTCGCGCGTACCTTCGATGCGCATCCCGACGTCGATTACGTCGGCGGCCGTGTGCTGCCGCACTGGATCGCGCCGCCGCCGGCCTGGCTGGCCACCGCGCACTGGTCCCCGCTGGCGCTGCAGGATTACGGACCCGAGCCTCTGGTCAGCGGCCGCGAGCGCGCGGTCTGCCTGGTCGGCGCCAGTCTGGCCTTCCGCCGCCGGGTTTTCGCGGAAGTAGGACTGTTCACGCCCTCTCTCGGCCGAATCAAGGACGGGATCGGATCGACGGAAGACCACGACATGCAGCTCCGCGTGTGGGGCGCCGGCATGCGCGGGCTCTACGCGCCGTCGGTGGTGGCCATTGCCGAGGTGACACCGGACCGGATGGCGAAGGCCTATCACCGGCGATGGCATCGAGGGCATGGCCGCCACTGCGCGATGATGCGGCTCCGCGAGCTGGTACCCGCCGATCTGGGTCCGATGAAGGAGCCCACCGAGCTGGTGCTGCTGTTCGGCTCTCCAGCGTATGTCTATGGGGACCTCGTTCGCCACGGGTATCGCTGGATCGAAGCGGTCTGGCGCCGGGCCGACTCGCGGTTCTACGCGAATCAGCTCCGGCATGTCTGGAGCTATCTGCGGACGCGGTATCGGATCTTCAGGGAGGAAGAGACTCGGAGCGCGACCGCCGAGGTGGTGTCCTTTCTCCGTGCGTACCTGCGGAAGCGGGTGAATCGGCTCGCCGCACGGACGCTTCGTGCCTGACTCGGAACCTGCCTTGCACTGTGCGGGGTGTTGGGTCAACGGCCGAGGTCGATCGACGTACTTTACCCCGCCGCGGCCTTCACGCGGGACCATACAGATGGAAAACGGATTCAGCAATGTGGAAAACGCGGCGCCCGGCCCGGCGCGACGCGGGAATCGTGCGTTTTGCGCGGCCGGCGTGATCGGACTCGTCCTGATGACCTTGGGCCAGCCGGTCGCGGCGCAGGAGCAGATGCTCTTCCCGGCCATCCACAACGTCCAGCAGGTCATCATCGACAAAATCAACAGTGAGCAGGTGCGCGTCGACGTCGCGGTCTGGTACTTCCAGGACCGCGGCATCACGATGGCCCTCATCAACAAGTTCAAATCGGGCGTGCCGGTGCGCGTGATCGGCGATCGTGTGGCGCTCTTCGAGATCGACCCCATCACTCGCGGCGAGTTCGAGCTGCTCGCGCGCGAGGGCATTCCGATCCGGCTGCGGTATCACCCGACCTGGTTCCCGGAAATCATGCACTGGAAGTGCGGCATCTTCGTCGGCCAGAACACCGTGGAGTTCGGATCGGCCAACTGGACGCCGTTCGAGCTGGCGCCGTGGTCGTCCACGAACTTCAAGGACGAGACCGCGATGTTCAGCGACGACCCGTCTCTCGTCAGAGGCTTTCTCACCGGGTTCGACCAGATGTGGGTGAACACGACCCACTTCCTGGACTGGCCGGAGGTCTACCAGATCGAGACGGGTCAGCCCTGGACCACGCCGATGACGATCTCGCGGGCGCGCCTCGAGCCGGACTACCCCTCCCCGCCGGGCATGGTGTGGAGCCAGGGACCCGAGCTGAACAACGCGATGGCGGCCGAGATCGATCGCGAGCAGAGTGCCATCGAGATGGTGATCTACCGGCTGAGCGATCCGGTGATCACCGACGCGCTGATCCGCCGGCGCCAGGCCGGCGTGCCGGTGCGCATCTTCGTCGAGCCGCTCCAGTACCGCCAGCCGGACTGGCCGGAGTACGAGCTCACGGGCGCGAACATCGACCGGCTGTGGATGGCGGGGGCGCAGATCAAGATCCGGACGCATGAGGGGCTCACCCACATGAAGTCGCTGATCACCTCGCACGTCGCGCTCAACGGGTCGGCGAACTTCACGCGCAACTGGCAGCGGGATCACAACTACTTCATTCCAGCCCAGGGCAAACCGTCGCTCTACTTCGCCATGAAGGACCGCTTCAACGCGATGTGGAACGACACGGCGAACTACGCGCCGTTCCAACCGCAGCGGCCCGAAGAGCCGAGACTCCTCGGCCCCGCCAACGGCAGCACGGGCGTCTCCACCCAGCCCACGCTCGAGTGGCACCGGGCGCGGTGGGCCGTCGCGTTCGACGTCTATCTGGGGACGTCGCCAGGTGCCGCCACGTTCCAGGGGCGGGTGAACGCCGTCCTCAACGAAACTCCCCCGCTGACCTACTCCTGGAGTCCGAGCCAGCCGCTGCAGGGCGGCACCACCTACTACTGGTACGTCGTGGCACGCACGTTCGCCACCGACGCGGATCCGTCTCTCGCGCTGGGATCGGTCGTTCGCTCGTTCACGACGGGCGGCAGCAGCGGCGGTGGCGGTGGCAGCTCGACGCCGTTCACCGGCACACCCATCGCGCTGCCGGGCACGATTGAGGCGGAGAACTTCGACAACGGCGGCGCCGGCGTGGCGTATTTCGACACGACGCCCGGGAATTCAGGCGGCCAGTACCGCTCGACCGACGTCGACATCGAGGCCACGGCGGATGCGGGCGGCGGACACAACATCGGGTGGATCGCCCCGGGCGAGTGGCTGAACTACACGGTCAACGTCACCGCCGCCGGAACCTACACGCTCGAATTCCGGGTCGCCTCGGCGGGAGCTGGCGGCACCTTCCACGTCGAGGTGAACGGCGTCGACAGGACGGGGCCGCTCACCATTCCGAACACCGGCGGGTGGCAGTCCTGGACCACCATCACGAAGACGGGCGTCAGCCTGAGCGCTGGCCAGCAGGTCTGGCGCGTCGTCTTCGACACGCTGGGGCCCGGTGGCGTGGTGGGGAACCTCAACTGGGTTCGTGTGGCGAGTGGCAGTGGCGGAGGAGGTGGAGGGGGCGGAAGCTCCACGCCCTTCACGGGCACGCCGATCGCGCTGCCGGGCACGATCGAGGCGGAGAACTTCGACAACGGCGGCTCGGGCGTCGCCTACTTCGATCTCACGGCGGGCAATACGGGCGGGGCCTATCGGAACACCGACGTGGACATCGCCGCCGCCGAGGACGTCGGAGGCGGCTATACGCTTGGCTGGGTCGGCGCGGGCGAGTGGCTGAACTACACGGTGAACGTGGGTACCGCCGGCACCTACGACATCGAAGCCCGGGTCGCCTCGGCGGGGGCCGGCGGGACGTTCCGAATCGAGGTGAACGGCGTCGATCGCACCGGACCGATCACGGTGGCCAACACCGGCGGCTGGCAGACCTGGACAACCATCCGCAAGACCGGTGTCAGCCTCGCCGCCGGACAGCAGGTCTGGCGCGTGGTGATGCTGACCAACGGTGCCACGGGCGCGGTCGGCAATTTCAACTGGTTCCGCGTCGTCGCCGGGGGATCGAGTCCCCCGCCGTCAGCCCCCGAGATCGTCGTCTATGCCGCCGACGTGCCCGGCGGGAATCTGGTGGGCAACTGGGCGAAGGTGAACGACGGCACGGCGGCCGCCGGGATCAAGCTCGCGAGCTCCGACCTCGGGTTCGCCGCCACGTCAAATGCGCTCGCGTCGCCCGCCAACTACTTCGACCTCACGTTCAACGCGCAGGCGGGCGTCCGGTACCGGCTGTGGCTGCGGATGTCGGCCGCGAACAACGACAAGTTCAACGACTCGGTCTGGGTGCAGTTCTCCGGAAGCGTCAACGGCTCGGGCAGCGCGGTCTACCGCATCGGCACGACACACGGCCTGAACGTGAACCTCGCCACCACCGCCGACGGAATCCTGTCGGGCTGGGGCTGGCAGAACCGCGCCTACTGGCTGCCCGACACGGGCGAGATCTGGTTCGCGTCGAGCGGCACGCAGACGATGCGGGTGCAGATTCGAGAAGACGGCGTCGCCATCGATCAGATCGTCCTCAGCCCGCAGCGCTACGTCGACAGCGCGCCGGGGCCGGTGACAAACGATTCGACGATCGTTCCCAAACCGTGAAGCACACGATTGCGCGTCCCGTCCGCAACCTGCTGACCGGGACGCTCACCAAGTACGTCCTGCTCTTCGTGAACATCGCGATCGGCGTCGTCCTGATGCCGTTCACGATGCGTCATCTGGGACAGGCGGACTACGGCCTCTGGATGCTCGTCGCGTCGATGACCGCCTATCTCCAGCTGCTCGATCTGGGCTATGGCAACGGGCTGGTCAGGCAGGTCACGCACGTCGATGCCCGGGGCGACGAAGAGGCGGTGAACACGGTGCTCAGCACGTTCGCCGTCGTCTACAGCCTGCTAGGGCTGGTGGCGCTTGGCGCGATTGCCGTGCTCGCGCTGGCGGTCCTGCCACGGTTCCCCAACCTGTCGCCCGAGCAGGTCTCGAGCGCACAGTGGATCCTGGCAATTCTCGGCGCACGGGTCGCGATCGGCTTTCCCATGGGCGTGTTCGGCGCGGTGACGACGGCGCGCCAGCGGTTCGCGCTGACCACATCGATCGCCATCGTTGTCGCCCTGCTGCAGGGCGCGGCCACCTATCTCGTCCTCAGCGCCGGGTACGGGCTCATTCCGCTGGTCGCGACGACGACCGGGATCAGCCTCGCCAGCTATGTCGCCTATGTCGCGGCTGCCCGCCACACCTTCCCCGGGATGCGGCTGTCGGTGTCCCGTTTCAGCGGGCAACAGGTCCGGGAGGTCACCGCGTTCAGCCTGTACCTGTTTCTCATCAGCATCGCCGTGCACGTAGGGACGAACGTGGACAACCTGATCATCGGCGCCTACGTGGGCACGAGCGCCATCGCGGTCTATACGGTTGCCGTCCGGCTCGCGGAGTACCAGCGGCACCTGTGCGGGCAGTTCGCGGGCCTTTTGTTCCCGCTGGTCGTGCGCTTTCATGCGAGCGGCGACGCCGGCGCCTTGCGTGCGACGTTGCTGGACGGGACCCGCATCGGCCTGGGGCTCGTCACCGGGTTCGCTCTCGGCCTGATCGTGTTCGGCCGCGACCTCGTCCAGCTCTGGATGGGGCCCGGCTTCGACGGCAGCATCGCGCCGCTGTACGTGCTGGCGCTGGCGAGTGTGGCGATGGTCGCGCAGGGGCCGACCGGGACGATCCTGCTGGGTACCGGCCGTCACCGGCTGGTCGCCTGGGCCTCCGTGGTGGAGATTGTCCTGAACGTCGGGCTGAGCGTCGCGCTGGTGGGCCGCCTGGGGCTGACCGGCGTCGCCATCGGAACGGCAATTCCGTATGCCTGTCTCAACCTGCTGGTGCTCATGCCAATTGCCTGCCGGAGCGTGGGCGTGGGGGCGGTCGCCTTCATCCGAGTGGCGGTGTTTCCCGCGATAGTCGCCATGCTGCCCGCGCTCGCCGCGGCCGTCGCGCTTCGCGCCGGCGGCAGCGACCCGTCGCTTTCGACGCTGCTGCTGCAGGGCTCCGTCGTCGGGCTCGTCTACGTCATGGCGTTCTGGTTGATCGGCCTGACGGCCGCCGATCGCTCGCGATACGTCACCTCGATTCGCCAGCTGGGAGGCGGCATGCCGACCGCCCCGCGTGCCGTCGCACCATGAACGGAAGAGGAACCAGGAAGATGATGAACGCACCCACTGCGGACCATGGCGAGCGCTGGCGCGCGGCAATGGCGCCGCGCACCGGCAACATGCGCCGCGAGCTCACCCTCGAGGCCGCCGAACACCTGGGCATTTCCTACGAGGAGGCGGAGCGCCGGGTCGACGCTTCCGGCACCGAGTTCGAGGACGAATGGCGGCGCCTGGTGGCCAATCCGCGCGACCCCCATCAGGTCGTGCGCTTCTACAACGAATCGCGCAGCGAGCTGTTCGAGCAGATTGCGTGGCACGCCAGCGAAGTCATCCACCACCGCTCACCTGTCTGTGCGGATCTCGCATCGTCGCTGCCTGGACGGGAGTTCCTGGACTACGGCTCCGGTATAGGCTCGAATGCGCTGGTATTCGGGATCGCCGGGTTCAGCGTCACGCTGGCCGATGTGGCCGACCCGCTCCGCCACTTCGCCAGGTGGCGGTGCGAACGGCGCGGCATCCCGGCGCAGGCGATCGATCTCAAGCACCAGGCGCTCGAACGGGAGCGCTACGATGTGATCACGTGCTTCGACGTTCTGGAGCACGTGCCGAACCCGCTGGCGGCGCTCCGGTCCATTCGAGACGCCCTGCGCCCCGGTGGCATCCTCTTTCTCTACGCTCCGTTCGGCTACGACCCTGTCCGCCCCATGCACATCGTGCACGACGACTCGGTGCTCGGTCGCATCCGCTCTCTCGGCTTCGACCACCACGACGCGTGGGCCGCCGCATTTCCAGCCTACCTGTATCCGCCAACGCCGTACCGGCGCGTCGTCAGGTCACCACTCGTCAACGCCGCCTACTACGTCCGGGATGTCTGGCTGAACGGACCGGTGACGGATGCAGCCGTGAAAGCCGCGCGCGGTCTGATTCGCGGAGTCAAGGGCACAACCAGCAGGCGGATCTCGGATTCACGCGCGCGCGTCTGACCGGGCTGCTGTATGAGACGGGCTGCCGGCAACTACGAGCTGCCGCCTCGGCGAAAAACCATCAGGTTCTGATAGTAGAACTTCGCGGCGCCGCCTTGCCGCAGTTCCCGCTGCCACACGGCGGACGCTGCCGGGTCAAACCGCTGACCGCGCGCCTCCAGCTTCTCAACCCAGTATTCATGCGGCTGCTCGTTCACGTGGTCCACGCCGCCCTGCCCCGGGGCTGCCGCGGTGAAGACCAGCGCCGGCGCCAGCCGTGCCAGCAGCGACACATACGAGTCGGCCACGCGTTCCGGCAGATGTTCCGCAACCTCCAGGCTGAGGGCCACATCGAACGCGTCGTCGCTGCCAGCCCAGTCATCTCTTTCCAGATCGAATTTCTGCACGTCCAGGCCGCGGATCCGGCACATCTGCAGTCCGGCTTCCGAGTACTCCAGACCGAGCGTCTCACAGCCCGCCTCCCTCAGCGCTTCGAGGATCGCCCCCGTGCCGCATCCGACGTCGACGACGCGCCGGGGATGGAACTGCTCGACGACCAACTTCGAGAAGAGCGGCGCCGCCTTGGCGGCGTCCTCCTGAATCGAGTCCCGGTAGTACGCCTCGGTGTAGATCACGTCATGTTCCGCGAACCGGCTCGTCAGTCTCTGCGCCAGCCGCGCAAGCGTTTCCTGCCGGCGAACGGATTCGGGAACCAGCGAATGGTAGATCTTGCGAAAACTGCCATAAGCTCGCATTGCGTCGACCTCTTCCCCAACGGTGTTTCGCGGCAGATTCACACGGATTGATTGCGCGCGCCGCCGTGGAGACCATCGGAGATCGTTCCGAAATCCGAAGTGGCAACCCGATTGACCTCTGGGGTCAGGTCTTGCGCAGGATGCACGACGCGGCTCCCGTGAGGAACTCACGCACCATCGGCATCCTGTCGACGAGCGGGAGCCCTTTGACGGGAAAGGAATTGATGGATTCGACCGCCATGCCGCTGCCGCGAACGACGTGCTCGAAGCGCGTGAGCGTCATCCGATTCAGGCCCCCCTCGACCTCCTCGTAGCGCTGCGCCCCGTCGTCGCGGAAGCGGGATCGGACGCGCATGACCGTGCGCTCGGAGAACAGCACGTTCACCCAAGGCAGCTTCGTGAAGTGCACCATGTGGCTGCCGCGCGGCGAGAGCCACGGTTCCGCAAAGCTGACCACGACCAGGCCGCCCGGTCTGGCGGCCCCCCGCATCGCCTGCAACTCCGCGGCGGGGTCCGAGAAATGCTCGAAGGCGCTCAACGACAGCACGACATCGAACCGGCCGTTGAGCTCGTCAGGAATCTCGCGCGCGAACCTGACCTCTCCGCCGCAACCTTCCCGCGCCGCGAGCTCGCGCCCATGCGACAGCCGTTCCTCGGAGATGTCGATCCCCACCACCTGGCGGGCGCCTCGTTTGCGCATGGCCACGGCCTGCCAGCCGTGGCCGCAGCCGTAGTCGAGCACCCGCCGGCCGCGGACGAGCCCCTGGAAGTCCGGAATCGTCTTCGTGGCGAAGTTCAACGCGTTGTCCAGCGTGTAGCTCGCGGTGGTGATCCGGTAGTCGCCGGTGCCCGGCTTCCGGCACAAGAGGAGCAACAGGCGCTCGCCGAACGTCTCCGGCACGCCGACCGTTCGGTCAGCCGTCTGCTCGTGGTGAGTGGACATGCTTCGCAACATGCTGAATTCACGCGCCCAGACAACGGATGCCAGTCTGCAGCAAGCCGGCGGCACGTTCCAACAGGTGTCCGACTGCATGACCCGTTCCAGACGAGATGGGAATAAGGACATCCAGATCAGCGAGGCCGCAGTGATCTCCTGAGAATTGTTCGAGCCGTTCGGCACGCCCCCGGTCTCGGCGCAGCAATTGCACGGGCAGGGTCGAAGGTCTGCCGTTCTTCGACTCCCATGGAACGCCACCGCGCGCATTCGCACCGAGACATGCCCCAATTCAGAACGCAGACTGCTCAGCTTGGAAGAACTGCGACCGGGCACGGCCCCGTGCCCGACGTCACGGGGTCCGCGGTCGGGGTCAGTGTCGTCATCCCCGCTTACAATGCTGCGCCGTATATAGCGGAGACGCTCGATTCCGTCCTGAACCAGTCGTTTGCCGGATATGAGGTCATCGTCGTCAACGACGGCTCACCCGACAGGCCCCAACTGGAGCGGGTGCTCGCCCCCTATCGGACGCGAATTGTCTATCTCACACAGCCGAACCGGGGCCCGAGCGCCGCTCGCAATCACGGGATCCGGCAAGCGCGCGGCGAGTACGTCGCGTTCCTCGACAGCGACGACGTGTGGATGCCCGAGTATCTGGCGACGCAAATGCGAATCCTGCTCGCCGATCCATCACTCGCGCTGCTCTATTCCAACGGCGTTGTCATAGGCGATGTGCCTTACGCGGGGCATGACCTGATGAGCATGGCGCCGTCGCAAGGACCGGTGACATTTGAGCGGCTGATTGGCCTCGAATGCACGGTGCTCACGTCGTGTGTGGTTGCTCGCCGGCAGGCCGTGATCGATGCCGGGCTCTTCGACGAACGCTTCATGCGCTCAGAGGATTTTCACCTCTGGAGCAGGCTGGCTTATCGCGGCGCACGCATCGCGTATCACCGCGAGGTGCTGGTCAAGCACCGGCGGCGAGGTGGCAGTCTGTCCGACGACGCGACGGCGATGATGAAGGCCGCAATCGAGGTCCTGCACGACCTGGAGGCCAGTCTGTCGTTGACCGAACGGCAGAAGTCTCTGGTCGCGCGTCACATCGCAAGCTGTCGCGCCCGCATTGCACTCGAGGAAGGACGCTGCCTGTTCGTGTCCGGTGAGTACGGTGCCGCCGCTGCCGCGATCGGCCGCTCGCTCGCATGGGAGGCTCGATGGTGGCAGCGGATGCGTCTCCGAACGATCCGGTTAGGCTTGCTCCTGGCTCCACGGCTCATACGAGGGATATACCGCACGATGAGAGGCTCGCCCGGGAGGCGCGGGACTCGGGACTCGAGGCTCGGGACTCGGGACTCGTGATAAGGGGGAAGGGAGTATTGTTCGCGCACCTTCGGAGTGCCCCAATCACGTCAACGGCGTGAAAACCGGTTTCGGGCGGCTTCCGATGCCGGGGTGCGGCTGCCTGTCACCCCCCGACGGAATGTTGAACCCTCTGGCGAAATAAAACGACGTGGTGCTGGCGTGGTCGATGATTGGCGCAAACCCCGTCATGTCGGCCTCGATGAGGCCCGCGCCCCTGAGATTCGCGGATGCCTGCGGGAACCAATCCGAATTGTCCAGGATCACCATCCCGCCGTCTGTCAGGTGCGCCGGCGCGAACTCCGAACAGCTGACCCGGGCTGCGCCGTCGATCACGATCACGTCGTAGCGCTGATCGGAACGGCGGAGGACATCCAGGTACGGCTCTCGCCGGGTCTCCAGAATCAACGTGCAGTGACCCGGCAGGAGCGGGCGCATTTTCGCCGCCCACGCGGCGTCGTGCTCGACGCTCACCACCCGTCCTGCGCGCTGGCTCCAGAAGAGCGTCGAGTTCCCGCAACCGAACTCGAACACGGTTCGATTGCTGAAGTCGAGCTGCGCCAGATACTCGATGGCCGGATACGTGTACCAAGGCAGCGGCCGCCCTTCGGCGTCCACACACTCTCCCGCGGCGGCGGACCGGAGGTGTCCATGCCGGAGCCAGAGAATCCGGCTGATTCGCAGCGAGTGCGCCCAGTTGAGCGGCAAGGCCGGCGAATCTCGAACCCCTCTCAGAAGAGGCCGCACCCAGGGCTTGAACGGAACGCACCGCCAGATGGTTCGAATTGCGTCAGTGGTTGTCACAGTCGTGCGCCTCGCTCGCCGGCGTCAGGCGTCCGCCTGCAGGCCGGCACATCACGTCACTCATGGGTGGCCTCGTAAGCGTGAGCATCGTGTTCGCTCGATCCTCCACGAATCCCTCGCAACGGTGCGGCAGTCACCGCTCTCGCGTGATCAGCAGACTCGGAGCGGCGGGATCGGAGTCCGCGAGCTCCCGGCGGACCTGCAGCCCGCGGCGCTTCAGCTCGCGACCGAGCAGCCATCTCGTCTGGAACGTTTCCCCTCCCGTGAGCTTCGAACGCAGCTGAAATCCAGTCAGATGGTAGAGCGTCCCGGCCATGACGACGCGCAGGGCGTGAATGGCCGATTTGACCTGCCGGTGTGCGAACCCGTCACGAAGCTGGCGCAGGTAGAACCTCGCGTGGTGAAACTTCAGGAGCAGCACGCCCTTCGTTCTGAGCACGCGAGCGATTTCGGCAAGGGTCCTGGCGTTGTCCGTGTATGGCAGCGCGAGCCGGCAAATCACCAGGTCGAAAGCACCCTCCTTGAACGGCAGGGCTTCGGCGGCCGCGCGAACGAACGCGACATGGCTCTCGGGCTGCTCGCTCGCAAACAACTGACGACCCGCCCAACCGACCCGTGGCGAGACGTCGAGGCCGACGCCAAGAGCCGCCCGATTTCGCACGCACGGACGCAACTCCTGGCCGGCGCCACAGCCGAGATCCAGCACATTCCTGACCGGGAGACCACCCAGTGCGTCGAGGGTGGCGGCCGCGCGCGCAGGGTCCGCGGCGAAGAGCGCCCACTCGGCGCGGACGTAGCGATCGTAGCTGTCCGGCTCCGCCTCGCGCGGCCCTGCGCCTCGCTCACGCGTTATAACCACGCCATCAGCCCTCACGCGCACCTCCGGCGGTTCAAGGGCCAGCCAGATTCGTACCCGCCAGGCGGCAGGATGTTCTCGAGCGTCGACAAGCAGGTTGAGGCGGGCCGCGGCGGGCGCCTCGAAGCGTCCGTGCAGCCGCCGGTCACTTGTCGGCGAAGACCTTCATGCGTTCCCTCGGGAAGAGCGGCTTGCCCTCCATGTAGGCGGGAATCGGCTCGCCCATCAACGAGAGGATCGTCGGCGCCAGATCGAGGGCGTGAGGATGGGCCGGCACGGCGCCTCGCGGAATGTCGGGGCCTTTGGCCAGCAGGAAACCGCGCTCGACGTGGCTGCCCGTGCGCTGGAAGGGCATCGGGCCGATGCGCCCGAACGGTGTGTCGACGACATCGGCGGGTTCCGCCGCCCACAGGATGAGCAAATCAGGATCCGGCAGCTTGGGATCCCGCTCCGCGGCCGACGTGCGGCCCCTCATGATCTTGTGCACCATGGACGATCCGGTCCGGGCGTTGCGCACCTGTGCGAGCAGCGCCTCGATCTCGTCGCACACGCGCTCGTAGTCGGCCGGCTTCACCACGCCGTCGCGCTCGCGTCCCCGCACGTTCAGCCGCACGTATCCTTCCGAAAAGCTCGGCAACGCGAAGGCCTTCATTCGCGGCCACGCCGGGTGGTACCACATCGGCGGCTGGTAGCCGAGCGCGCAGTGCTCGGGACAGAGTGGCACGCCGTCGATCCCGAGCCGGCGCTCGATGGCGTAGTGAAAGAACTCCACCGGCAGGCGGCGGCGCATGATGCGAGTCACCGGATTGGGGTCGTGCTTGCGGGCCCAGACCTCGTCGGTCCAGGAGC
>CAZDLW010000091.1:0-1503 GCA_964505975.1 uncultured Bifidobacteriaceae bacterium
GTGAGTCCTCGCAGGCCACGCGCGTCGCGATCGCGATGGTGCTCAACCCAGCCCGCATCTCGAGAAACTCGAGGACGAGAGCAAGCAGCAGAGACGCAATGCCGACGATAAAGATGCCCGCGATCAGCGGCGAAGGCACGGCCGTCTGGCCCATCCACGGTGCGACCGCTAAGAGAAGCGTGGTCGTGACAAAGGAGACGATCGCGCCATAGAGCAGCTCCAGAGCTCTTTGGCTCAGCCGGATCCGCCTCTCGAAGAGGACAATCTGGGCTGTGACGGTCTCACGGAGTTCCTTGTCCTTGCAGCTGATCGCTTCTCGGTACTCTCTCATCAAGTCACGTATGCGATCAGCGAGATGGAGATTCTTGGTCTGGACGCCGATGAATAGAAGACCGGTTGCCGAAACCATTACGATGGGTGCCACAGCGGTGGCGATGACCTCGACAGTTGATGTCTCCATCGGTGTGCCCGGCTGGTGGCTTACCCCTTTCGTCTACATCATCGTCAGGCCGACTCGCGGGCGTGGCGGTCCACGTATGCCCTCAATGGCCCTTCGCTGCCGCGTCTCGCGGCGGGATCACGAACTCCACCACGCTTCGATCCAGGGGCTGGTGGTTTGGGTTCACGAGCGTGATCTCGAGCTTGTGCGGTCCCGCCGGAAGGCCAAAGATAATGAGAGGCTCGCCGCTGGTGTTACCCCAGCCCCACGAAGCACCATCGAGCGCGACGTGGAGGTGCCCGATGGGGGGCGACACCTCGAGCGCCTTCGGCCCGAAGACCGGCACAAGCAGCAGATGTTCGGTGCGGTAGTTGATGAACACGACTCCGCGGCTCAACGGTTCCGCCAAGGGTCGATCGACGACGATCCTCGCGGCGGGCGCCGTCGGAGCCACGGCAGAGGCCGGGGCAAGCACCTCTGTGGTCGATTGAGCCATGGCGAGTGGAGCCGAGAGAGCGACTAGCGAGGTCGCTACGCCCGCAAGGGTGAGCAAGCGAATGAACATGAATGTGCTCCCTCCGTCCCGACCTCGATGGTGACAGTGCTCGGGACTCTTGCTCGGTGATGCATTCTGCTATTGAGACGCGAGAGGTCGCCTATCCGTTACACGCCTATCGCAGCACGACGTCGCTGAGGTCCACCGGCACCACACTTCAATACCTCGAGACACCGCGCCGCTATGTGTGACCGAGAGCTTCGCCGAGCGACCACACGGCGGCCGCGAGCAGCACGACATCCTTCAGGAGGAACTGCCCAGGCACGACAGACAACGCGGGAAATCCCCCAGCGGTCGGCTCCCACCCCGGCGTCGATAGAAGAAAGCTCAGGGTGACCAGGAACATGCCCGCCGCCATCGCGCTGCCCGCGGCCGCTGCAACAGCCGACACCGGCCGGAGCGCGATCATCACCGCGACGGCGATCTCCGTGACCCCAAGAAGTGCCGAGAGTGCTTGGACGCTGAAGATCTCATAGAGCCAGCCCATTACCGGAGAATTGGCGACGAG
>CAZDLW010000091.1:1603-3823 GCA_964505975.1 uncultured Bifidobacteriaceae bacterium
AGGTACGCGCCAAGGCGCTCCGCTCGCGATCCGTAAGTGGGATCCGGCCGCTTCGATCGCCACCGCGGAATCCAGGAAAAACGCGTCACGAAATCCACCGTCCATGACGAGTTTTCCCAACGCCTGCTCCATGGCTTGCTGATTCGAAAGCGATCGCGCTTCCATTAGGCACTCCTGTGGTTGGCGCCGCTGCACCATCACCGCCGCAGCCGAACCGGACTCGGATCGACCTTAAGAGACCATCTGGAGGCCCGATGGTGCGCTGGACATGAATTGTCCGAGACGCTGGCGCAGGAGGAGGCGGTCCCAGGGTGTACACGCCTTGGGTGTCGGCCGGCCTTGAGCTGGATCTGGGCGACGACCCCTTCGAGGCCGACACGGCGATGACGCGAACGCAGGCCGCTCGATGTAGGTAAGCGAGGCTGGCTTGCGCGTGGTACATCTGCTCCGATCAGTTACGGGGTGAGAGCGGCGCGCAGACGACGATCGTGCTGACGCTGCTGAACGCCGGCGAACACCGCAAAGCCCTCAACGAACGCCTCAATGCGCTTCCGTGTCGCCGCGTCCGCGACGCGACCGTCACTGTCGAACACTGTGCCTGCATCAGATATCAGCACTGCGCCTTCGAACCATGGCCGCATGCCGAGAAATCGCACGACCGGCAGCCACGCCGCTTGCGATAATGCGGTTCCACCCCGCCCGGTAGTCGCGCCCATGATGGCCACTGGGCGCCCGCGAAATACACGCGGGATGTCAGCCGCCGGGCGTGACAGCCAATCAATCGCATTTTTCAATACGCCGGGTATCGAGTTGTTGTATTCGGGCGTGACGATCAGTAGTCCGTCCGCTTCAGCGATCCGGTCCTTGAGTCGCTGGACTGCGGGCGGCACGCCCTGCTCCTCCTCGACATCGGCATCGTAGAGCGGGATCGCTCGAATAGACTCAGGTGTGATGGACGTTCCTGGTGGGGCCGCCTCAACGGCTGCACGCAGCAGCATACGATTGAACGATCCATGCCGGAGACTTCCGCAAAGGCCGACGATGGTGGTCATATGTCTTTCCAGTTGTTATGGCCTTTCGTCAGGACCCCTTCGAGGCAGCCGGCTCCCTGGGTGCGACGACGCCGGGTTTGAGCACGATGTGCTTGTACTCGAGGAAGTCATCCAGCGCAGCCAGACCCCGCAGGCGCCCTCGCCCACTCTGTTTGTAGCCGCCCTCTTCGAATTCGTCCCGCATCATCACCCAGTCGTTCACCCAGACCGTGCCCACTTGCAGATCGCGGCCGATTCGTAGCGGGCGATCGACGTCACGCGTCCAGATACTCGCCGCCAAACCGTATTCACTGTCGTTAGCCAAGGCGACCGCTTCCATCTCCGTGTCGAACACCTGCATCGTGAGCACCGGTCCGAAGATCTCCTCTTGCACGATCAGCAAGCGCGAATCCATCACCTCGAGTAACGTCGGACGGTAAAAGGCGCCTCGGGCCAGCGGTCCCTCGGGCACCGGCCCCCCTCGTACGATAGCGTTGGCGCCGGCGGCGAGCGCGTCTTCAACCATCTGGTTCACGCGCTCTACGTTGGCCTTGTCGATCAGCGGCCCCATGTCGCTGGTCGGATCCGAGGCTGGTCCCACCTTGACGTTCGTGAGGCGCTCGGCGAGTTGCTTCCGCACCCTGTCAGCGACGCCGGATTGAACGAGTAGGCGGCTGCCGGTCATGCAGAACTGGCCTGCGAACACGGTTACGGCCTTTTCGAGCTTCGGGAGCGCCGCATCCAGGTCGGCGTCTTCGAATACCAGCATGGGTGTCTTGCCGCCCAGCTCCAGCCCGAAGCGCTTCAGGCGCGCAGCACCGGCCTGTGAGATCGCCCGTCCGACCCGCGTGCTGCCCGTGAAGCTGATCGTCGGTACGTCCGGAGACGTGACGAGGAAGCTCAGGACTTCTCGCTTACCGGTCACCATGTTCACGACCCCTCGGGGAAGGCTCGTCACTTCGCCGATCACTTCGCTGATGAGCGCGTTGACCTGAGCGGTCTGGCCTGGCATCTTCACGACTGCCGTGCATCCGGCCGCGAGCACCGGGGCGAGCGAGCGGATCATCAGGGCGACGGGTGCGTTCCACGGGACGCTGATGCCGGCGACACCGACTGGTTCGCGAACGAGCAGCGAGAAGTGCCCGGGCTCGCATTCGGCAACCCGGCCATACTCTGTACGCACGAGCGC
>CAZDLW010000091.1:3923-19017 GCA_964505975.1 uncultured Bifidobacteriaceae bacterium
CAGTGCCGTGCGATGACGGCGGCCTGGCGAGTGTCGCCGACAGACGCTGCGGAGGACATCCTCGGATGTGACATCACGCGAACTCCACTTTGGTTGGAGTCAATTGTCATAATCAACGGCTCGCGGTGGAGTCGTGCATCACTTGCGCAGTGATCTGAAGCCTGCGCGAATCTCTTCGCTGAGGTACTTCGGTTGCTCCCAGGCGGCGAAGTGTCCGCCTTTGGGGAGCCTGTTGTAGTGGATGAGCTTGGGATACGCCTGTTCCGCCCAACTCCGCACGGCTGGATACAAGTCGTCCGGAAACACACTCACGGCCACCGGGATCTTGACGCCCTTCGGCAGGAAGAAACCGAGCTTGTTCTCCCAGTAGAGCCGGGCCGCGGACACCGCAGTGTTCGTCAGCCAGAACAGCGTGGCATTGTCGAGCACGTCATCGCGCGTGAGCCCCTCGGGCACGCCGTCGAAGCTCCGCGCGATCAGCTCGAGACTGCGTCTGTCGTGGTCGATCAGGAAGGTGGCGAGACCCACGGGAGAATCTGTCAGCGCCGTCAGCGTCTGTGGACGCGTCCCCATCAAGAAGGCGTAGTAGACGTCCTTGTAGAAGGCCGCCAGCTGTTCGTAGCCACGCTTTTCATCGTCCGAAATACCGGCCGGCGCCGGTGCACCGGCCAGGGCCGCGGCGTTGAGCGCCGGAGGAACCACACCGGCCATGTTGGTGTGGATGGCCAACAATTCCGGCGGCGCCTGCACACCCATCATGTCGGTGACGATCGCGCCCCAGTCGCCGCCCTGTGCCACGTATTTTTTGTACCCGAGGCGCTTCATGAGCAGGTTCCAGGCACGCGCAATGCGCTCGGGTCCCCAGCCGGTGGAGGTGGGCTTACCCGAGAAGCCGTAGCCCGGCATGGACGGGATCACGACGTCGAAGGCGTCGGCCGCGGTTCCACCATGCTCCGTCGGATTCGTCAGCGGCTCGATGAGCTTGAGCTGCTCGATGATAGAACCGGGCCAGCCGTGCGTGATGATGATGGGCAGCGCGTTCTCATGCTTCGAATGCACATGAATGAAGTGGATGTCGAGACCGTCGATCTCGGTGATGAAGTTCGGCACGGAGTTGAGGCGCGCTTCGACCTTGCGCCAGTCATATTCCGTGGCCCAGTAGCGCACGAGCTTCTGGACGGTGTCGAGCGGCACGCCCTGAGAGAAATCGGAGACGGTCTCGCGCTCGGGCAGACGCGCCGCCAGGACACGCCTGCGCAACTCGGTCAGTTCCGCGTCCGGAACATTCACATGAAACGGACGGATGGTCGCCTTGTCAGCTCGCGCGTCCATTGAGCACTCCTTTCGTTGACGTCGCTCCACCGGCACGGCCCCAGCCGGCCGGGAGAATCGTCGACCTTGAGAGACCGCCTGAACGGCGGATGGTGCGCGGGACATGAGTTCTCCGAGTCGCCGGCGCAGCCGGAGGCGGGCGAGATGCGCACGCGCCTTCGCGGCGCTGGGGACCTTTCGTTCAACGTGGTTCCACGGCCAGAACGATCTTTCCCTTCGACGGGGGCCGCCGGCCTTCGAGGATGAAGTGGGCCTCGCGTGCATCCGCGAGCGGGAGGACAGTACCCACCCGTGTCCTCAGGTTGCCACCGTCGATCAGGCCTGCGATGTCCCTCAGCTGCTGGCCTGTGACGCTGACGAGAAAGAAGGTCGCGTTGACGCCGTGCCTCCTGGCCAGATCCTGGTCCGGCTGGGACACGGCCGAGATGAGCTTTCCGCCGCGACGCAGAACCTGAAACGAGCGCGTTTGCGTTTCGCCGCCGACCAGGTCCAGGACGGCGTCCGCGTTCCGGCCCGCGTCCTCGAAGCGCTGGGTCTGGACGTCGACCACCGTGTCTGCTCCGAGGTCGCGTACGAATGCGATCTCGGCGGTGGCCGCCGTCGCGATGGTTCGGATGCCGACGCGCCGGGCGAGCTGTACCGCATAGGCCCCCACATTGCCTGCGGCCCCGTGAATGACCACCGTGTGGCCGGCCTCGAGTCGCGCGTGGTCGAACAGCCCCTGCCACGCCGTCACGGCGATCACGGGAACGGAGGCCGCTTCGATGTAGGTGAGCGAGGCTGGCTTGCGCGCGATCATCGCCGCGGTAGCCAGGGCATATTCGGCGTAGGCTCCGATGAACCGCGGATTCGTGACACCGTAAACCCGATCGCCGATGCGCACGTCAGAAACGCCTGTCCCAACCGTCTGGACGTCCCCGGACAGGTCGGAGCCCAGGGTGAGGGGCAGTGCTTGCGGAAGGACGCTCCTTCCGGCCCTGATCCACGCGTCCCAGGGGCCGACTCCGGCGGCGTGGACTTTGACAAGGACTTCGTCGGGGCCAGGGACTGGCCGAGGCACGCGCTCGAGCTTCATCGCCTCGGGTGGGCCGAACTCATGCACGCGCCAGGCCCTCATCGATGTGTCGCCAAGGTCCCGTGCCCGAGGGGCCGGCCTCATCATCGTCGCGACCCCGATTTCTCGTCCGGTATGAACAGGTGAGTATCCTTGGAGTCGACGACGAGGATGGCCAGAAGGCTCGCGGGTTCGCGGTCGCTCGCGTTCTCACTCACTCTGTGATGCGAGCCCGGCACCTCGTAGAAGCCTTCGCCGGCCCGGTAGATCTTGACCGGCTCATCGCCCACCTGGCTGCGAACGGCACCGGACAGCACATGAGCGTAGATGAAGGCTGACCCGGCATGGCGATGAGGCCGCGACTTGCCGCCCGGGGGGTAGGTCACGACCTGGGCGATCAGGCTCTTTCCGGCGACGTTTGGGATCGCGTGCTCGAAGACGATCGTCACCTGCTCCTGCTCGTGGGCATGACCAGCGGCCGTCCCCAGCGCGATCGCCGTGAATACCGCCGCGATGGAACGTGTTAGCTTCACGACCCTCATGGTCTTGTCTTCGCGGTGAAGGGCGGAACTGCCTGGTTGTGGAGCAGCGGCGTCGGTCATGGCGGCCTCCTCCTGGAGAGTCTCGTCCGTCTTAGGAGACCGTCTCGACCTCGGACGGTGCGCCAGACATGAAGTCGCCGAGACGCTGGCGCGGAAGGAGGCGCGCCCGATGCGCACGCGCCTTGGCGGTCGGCACCGTGATGACGACCCTCACTTCTACCGCCGCGGCTGTGAGTGCACCTTCGCGCGATCGTAGTCAGGCACGGTAAACGTCAGCGTCACCACCTGTCCGGGGAAGACCTTGTGATTAGCGTCGACCAGCTCGATCTTCACTGTGTGCTGGCCGGGCGGCAGCCCGGCTATGTCGATCGTGTTGTTGTCACTCGCCTCCGCCCACCACCACGGCAGGTCGTCGACGCTGATGTGCAGATGGCCGACACGCGGGGACGTCTGGACGGCGCCCGCCCCAAACACGGGGAGGATGCGCACGTTCTCCACTCGGTACTGGGCCCAGAAGACGCCGCGGGGCAGCCCCTCGGGAAGCGGGGGATCCACGATCAGCTTGGGTGCGGGCTCGTTCTCGATCGCGATGTACGGGGAAGCGCCGCGGATGTCCCTCGCGCTCTGGGCGAAGGCACTCGTGGCGAGCACGGTGCCAGCCGCGACTACGGCAAGCGTCTTGACGATGGTCATTGGAGTCTCTCCCGTCGAGCATCGCGTGCGATTCTGTGCATCCATGCAGGTTCCGGAGAGAGGGCGCGGACGGCCGGCGCGTGGAGCGCGGATCGTTCGCACCCTCGGCTTTCGGAATATTCAGATGAAGGGGACGGATATGTGCCTTGTCAGCTCGCTTCCATTGGCCCTCCTGTCCTTGGCGCCGCAGTCCGATCAACCTTGAGAGGCCGTCTGGACTTCGGATGGTGCGCCGGCCATGAGTTCTGCGAGACGCTGGCGCGAGGGAGGCAGCATGGGACTGAGTCCGACGATGCCAGAGTTTTCGGCTTGACCGCCCGGCGGTTGCGCGCTATCCCTACCGTACCGACACCCGCCCCGCGACCGTGCTGTTCGATGGAGGTACGTGATGTCTCGTCGTCGATCCCCGCACCTCCTGACCAGCGCCAGCCTGTTCCTTCTCGTGCTCGCGGGCCCGGCCTGGGCCCAGAAGCAGGGTGGGACGCTCGTGATGCTGGTGCAACCGGAGCCGCCTACGCTCGCCTCCTACATCAACCCGTCGGTACCGGTCGGACAGGTGGCGGCGAAGCTCTACGATGGCCTCCTGGAGTACGACTTCGACCTCAAGCCGATCCCAGGCCTCGCCGAGTCGTGGACGATCACGCCCGACGGCAAGACGATTGCCTTCAAGCTCCGGAAGGGCGTGCGCTTCCACGACGGCAAGCCATTGACGAGCGCGGATGTCAAGTTCAGCGTCCTGGAGGTGCTGAGGAAGGTGCACCCCCGCGGCGCCCTCACCTTCCGCAACGTCACTGATATCGACATCCCCGACGCGTACACGGCCGTCTTCAAGCTCTCGACGGCGGCCCCGTACCTCATGATGGCGCTGTCCGGGTACGAGTCGCCGATCGTGCCGAAGCACCTGTTCGAGGGTACCGACGTGCGCAACCACAAGAACGCGAACGCCCCGATCGGCACGGGACCGTTCAAGTTCGTGGACTGGCGGCGGGGCCAGTACATCCGCCTGGATCGAAATCCTCACTACTGGAAGAAGGGGCGGCCGTATCTGGAGCGAATTGTGGCGCGCTTCATCGCCGATTCCTCCACCCGGACCGCCGCGATCGAGAAGGGCGAGGCCCATCTGGGCGGGTTCGCTGCCATCCCGTGGAGCGACGTGCGCACACTCGAGAAGCTCCCGCACATCGCGGTGACCACCCGCGGCTACGAGATGTCGGCGCCGGTCGGCAAGCTCGACATGAACACGAAGCGGGCCCCCTTCGACAACCAGAAGGTCCGCCAGGCGATCGCCTACGCGATCAACCGGGATTTCGTGATCAAGAACATCTGGTTCGGGTTCGGCAAGCCGGCGACCGGTCCGATCAGCTCGCCGTTCGCGGTCACCGGGCTCTATTCCAGCGAGGTCCGCAGCTACCACGTCCCCAACGGCATCGAGATCGCCAACCGCCTGCTGGACGAGGCTGGGCTGCGCCGGGGCACGAACGGCCTGCGCGCCGAGATCGTGCACGACCTGACGCCGTACGGCGAGGAGTGGCAGCGGTTCGGAGAGTACACGCAGCAGACGCTCCAGGAGCTGGGCATCAAGGCGATGCTCCGCTATGAGGACGTGCCCACGTGGCTCAAGCGGATCTACACGGACTACGACTACTGGATCACCAGCAACTGGATCCAGGGGCTCGCCGACCCCGTGATCGGCGTCCACCGGCTCTATCATTCCAAGTCGATCCGGCAAGGGACTGTGTACGTGAACGGCACCGGCTGGTCGTCCCCACGCACTGACGAGCTGATGGACCAGGCCGCGGTCGAGCCGAATCCGGCCAAGCGCGCGGCGCTCTACAAGGAGTTCCAGAAGCTCATCGTCGAGGCGTCGCCGATCGCGTTTGTGCACGAGCTGCAGTTCGCGACGGTCTACAACACGCAGTTCAAGGATCTGATCGTCAGCCCGCTCGGGGTCTACGGCTCCTTCGATCAGGCGCACCAGGCGCGGTAGGCGGCGCGCCTCGGCGCCGCCGTCCTGATGTCGATGGCATGAACGAACCCCGAGGCCGCGCGCGCTACGCGCTCCGTCGGGTCGCCCAGACGGTGCCCGTGGTGGTCGCGATCGTGGTCCTGAACTTCGGGTTGCTGCACCTCGCGCCGGGCGACGCCGTCGACGTGCTGGCGGGTGAGGCTGGTTCCGCGACGCCGGAGTACATGCAGCAGCTCCGCGAGCGCTTCGGTCTGGACCAGCCATTGGCGATGCGCCTGGTGCTCTACGTCAGGAACGTCCTGACGTTCGACCTGGGCTTCTCTTTTCGGCACGACATGCCCGTGGTGCAGCTCATCCTGGCGCGCACCGGGCCCACGCTGCTCCTCATGGGCGCGACGCTCCTGGTATCCGTCACTGTCGGCATCGCGCTCGGCCTCGTGGCGGCCAGCCGCGTGCACGGCTGGCGCGACACCCTGATCTCCATCCTGGCGCTCGTGGGGTATGCCACACCACTGTTCTGGCTGGGGCTCATGCTGATCGTGGTCTTCTCGCTCCGGCTGGGGTGGTTCCCGACGAGTGGAATGGAGACGATCGGCGCCTTTCACGAGGGCTGGCGCCGTGTCGTCGACATCGCGCATCACCTGGTGCTGCCCGTGGCAACGCTGTCGCTCTTCTACGTGGCGCTGTACACGCGGCTCATGCGCGCCGCGATGCTGGAGCAGGTCGGCATGGACTACGTCACCACCGCCCGGGCGAAGGGGCTACCCGAGGGGCGGATCATGCTGACGCATGTGCTCCGCAATGCCGTGCTGCCCGTGGTGACCATGGCGGGCGTTCAGGTGGGGAGCCTGCTCGGCGGAACCATCGTCGTCGAGAGCGTCTACGCGTGGCCGGGGCTCGGCCTGCTCGCCTTCCAGGCGCTGTTCGCACGGGACCTCAACCTCATCATGGGCATCTTGTTCCTGTCCACCTGCCTGGTGATCGTCGTCAACCTGGCCGTCGACCTTGTCTATACCGTGCTCGATCCGCGGATCCACCTGGCGTGACGCGGTTCTGGCGGCGCTTCGTTCGCAATCGCCGGGCGGGCTTGGGCGCGGCGATCCTTGCCGTGTTCGTCGTCCTCGCCGTGACTGCGCCCCTCGTCTTCCCCGGCACCGCCTTCCGATCCGTCGACCGCCCGTTCCTTCCGCCCCTGAGCAAGCGCGTCTTGGGCACCGACCAGCTCGGTCGGGACGTGGCGGCCGGGATCGCGCACGGAGCGCGGACGTCGCTCTCGATCGGCGTGCTGGCGACCGCCCTCGCGCTGCTGCTGGGCACCCTGGTGGGGGGCTGCGCAGGTTACTACGGCGGCTGGCTGGACGACGCGCTGATGCGCGCGACGGAATTCGTTCAGACCATCCCGACGTTCCTCTTCGCCATTGTGCTCGTCGCGATCCTGACACCGTCCGTCACGAGCATCGTGATCGCCATCGCACTGGTAAGCTGGCCTCCCGTGGCGCGGCTGGTCCGAGGGGAGTTCCTCTCGCTGCGCAGCCGCGAGTTCGTTCTGGCCTGTGTGTGCCTCGGCATGGAGGACCGGCGGATCATCGTCCGGCATATCCTGCCGAACTGCCTCTCACCGATCATCGTGACCGGCTCACTCATGGTCGCGACGGCGATCCTGATCGAGTCTGCGCTGTCGTTCCTCGGCCTCGGCGACCCGAACGCGATGAGCTGGGGCTTCATGATCGGCGCGGGCCGCACCTTCCTGCGCCAGGCGTGGTGGCTCTGCACCATCCCCGGCGCCGCGATCTCGCTGACCGTGCTTGGCATCAACCTGCTCGGCGAGGGGCTGAACGACGCCTTGAACCCGCGGCTGGTGGAAGCGGCCGGCCGGTGAGGCGACACGACCATGCCCCTGCGTTGCCAGCTTATCGGTGCGAATCGGCAGTCTCCAGTGGGGCCGGACGAAATGGCAACTGTAGCCGTCGGGATATCGTTCGAGATAATCCTGATGCTCGGGTTCGGCCTCCCAGAAGTGGCCTGCGGGAACGACTTCCGTGACGACCTTGCCCGGCCACAGGCCTGAAGCATCGACGTCGGCGATGGTGTCTTCGGCAATCCGCTTCTGCTCGTCACTGATGTAAAAGATCGCAGATCGGTAGCTGGTCCCGACGTCATTGCCCTGGCGATTGCGCGTGCTCGGGTCGTGGATCTGGAAGAAAAACTCGAGGATCTGCCGGTAGCTGACCCGGGCAGGATCAAAGATGATCTCCACCGCTTCGGCATGGGAGCCGTGATTGCGATACGTGGCATGGGACACGCTGCCGCCGGTGTAGCCGACCCGTGTCGACAGAACGCCGTCGTAGCGGCGAATGAGATGCTGCACGCCCCAGAAGCAGCCGCCGGCAAGAACAGCGCGTTCCTCGGTCATCGGACATCCTCCACCTGGTTCAAGTAAGCCCCATGACCTTCGATTTCCCTGAGCCCCCCAGGGGGGTGGTCGACGATGTGGCTCACCGGGCGTTTCCCCGGAGCGTTCGGGATCGGCTCGTCCGCGGCGACAGTGACGAGTTCGCGGTCAGCGACTCGGTCAAGAGCTTCCGGGCGAAGAGCCGCGCGCGGTGCACCCGCGTCTTGGCGTTCTCGACGCCGATGCCCAGAGCCTCCGCGGTCTGTAGGAGGGAGCACCCTTCGACGTCACGGAGCAGCAGCGCGACGCGGTAGTGATCGGGCAGCTTCGCGATCGCGGCGGTGATCGCGAGACGGACCTCGGTGCCACGGGCGGGGTCGTGTACGGCCGCGGACCAGTCGACGACCGTCTCGGCATGCTGGCCGTCTTCGCTGAAGAGGGGAAGCACCTCGTCCATCGTGATCTCGAGGCGGTGAGAGCGCCGCCGGCGGAGCTTCTGGAAGGCAGCGTTGCTGACGATCCGGTAGAGCCACGAGCCGAAGCTCGAATCCCTGCGGAACGTGTCGATCTTGCGGATCACGCTCCAGAACGCGTCCTGGACGACTTCCTCGGCGTCCTGAGCGTTGCCAGTGATGCTGATGGCCAGGCGGTAGGCGCGGCCTTGATACGTGGCGACCAGATCGTCCGCCGCGGTCGGCTCGCGTCGCCGAAGCGCTCCTACGAGCGGTTCCTCGTGATCGGACCGACACCAGACCTTCTTCTCTCGCGGAGCCACCGAGGTTTCGTACTCGAGGATCGCCACCACGCACCTCCAGCGGGTTTCGACTGCGCTCGACGTTGTGCTAGTGCATCGGGCGTGCCGCACTGGCGGTCTTGGCGGGCGCAGCAGAACCAGCCAGTTACCGCTCGCACCCGCCCTCCGGTGTGTGGCCCGATACAGCGCGGGTGTGTGGATCCATACGGCTGCGTGAGAACGAACAGCCGACCCAGCGCCGGGTGGATCGCCACGGGGTAGCGCGCGGCTGATGAGTCTTTGGCGTGACCTGAATCGTTCTGAAACGGGCTGGCGCGTCGGACGCCCGTGACGCGGGCCAGCCGTGTGACTATCCGGCGAGGCCGAAGCGCTTCAGGCGCGTGTAGAGCTGCATCCGGGACACGCCGAGCAACGCGGCCGCGCGTGACTTGTTGCCTTTGGCCCGTCGTAACGCGTCGGTGATTGCGAGCTTCTCCATCGCAGCGAGCGGCATCGCGCCCGAGGGGTCCGCGTCGGCTCCGGGTCCCTCGGCACCGGCGAGCGACCCCGCCGGGAGCGGGCCCAGCTGCTCGCGGTCCAGGATCGGGGCCGCGCAGAGAATCACCGCGCGCTCGAGGACGTTCGCGAGCTCACGGACGTTGCCGGGCCAGTGATACTCGGTCAGCGCCACCATCGCCGCGGCCGAGACGGTGTCGATCCGCTTCCTCATGCGCCGCGCGTACGTGTCGACGAAGTGCTGCGCAAGCGCGGGGATGTCATCGCGCCGCTCGCGCAATGGCGGGACCGCGATGGGGAAGATATTGAGCCGATAGTACAGGTCTTCCCGGAATCGCTTTTCCGCGACCATGCGTCCAAGGTCGGTGTTCGTCGCGGCGACCAGGCGGACATCCACGCGCGTCGTGCGCGTGCTGCCGAGACGCTCGAACTCCTGTTCTTGGAGGACGCGCAAGAGCTTCGGCTGGAGCTCCAGCGGCAGGTCACCGATCTCGTCGAGGAAGAGCGTGCCGCCGTGGGCCAGCTCGAAGCGTCCGGCGCGCTGGCCGACCGCACCGGTGAACGCGCCCCTCTCGTGTCCGAAGAGCTCGCTTTCCAGCAACCCGCTCGGAATCGCGGCGCAGTTGACCTTCACCAATGGTCGCGCGCTGCGCGGGCTGATCGCATGAATCGCCCGGGCCACGAGCTCCTTGCCCGTTCCCGTCTCACCGCAGACGAGTACTGTCGCATCGGTCGGCGCCACGGTTTCGACCTCCGTGATCACGCGGCGCAGCGCCTCACTGGTTCCGACGATCTCGCCGAAGCTGCGGGTCCCCACGGAACGACTGCGGCGCATCGCCTGGTCGATGGCGCCGAGCAGGTCTTCGTCGCGGCACGGCTTCGTGAGGAACTCGATGGCGCCGGCCTTCATCGCGCGCACCGTCATCGGGATGTCGCCATGCCCGGTGATGAAGATAATCGGGATCGGTGCGTCGCCCTCGATGAGTTGCTGCTGCAGGTCGAGCCCGCTCAATCCCGGGAGCTCGACATCGAGCACCAGGCAGCTCGGGGCAGGGGGACGGCGCCGCGCGAGGAACTCCTGGGCCGAGGCGAACGTCTGGACGCTCAGGCCCATGGAGCGGATGAGGTTACCGAGGCTGTCGCGCATCGACGCATCGTCGTCGACGACCAGGACGGTGCCGTTGTCCCCAGTCATGGTGTCACTCCATCCGGAGCGCCGCGTCGATCGCATCGAGGATCGCCTGCTCCCGAAAGGGCTTGTACAGGAAGCCGACCGCGCCGGCGGCGAGGGCGCTGGACCGCGCGTCATCGTCCGCGTGCGACGTGATGAAGACGATCGGCAGTCGCCAGTTGGCGCCGGCGATGTGACGCTGGAGCTCGAGTCCGTTCATGCCCGGCATCCGCACATCGAGGATCAGGCAGGCCGTCTCCCGCACGTCGTGCCAGCCCAGAAACGCGTTCGCCGACGCGAATTCCTGCACGCGGAGGCCGACGGAACGCAGCAGATTGCCGAGTGAGCTCCTGAGGGAGTCATCGTCGTCGACGATCGCGATCAGTGGTGCTCGCGCCATCGTGGACCGAGGCTACGCGCCACGAGCGGGCACTTCAATCACCGTTCAGGACAGGCGACTACGACTTTGGGGTGAGGACGCCGAGCCGATCCGCCATCCTGACCAGCTCGGCGAGCGAGCCGGCGCCCAGCTTCTCCATCACCTGGTGGCGCTGAATCTTCACGGTCGTCTCGCTCGTGCCGAGCTTGCTCCCGACCTGTTTGTTGGGCAGACCAGCCACGACGAGCGCCAGGACGTCCCGCTCGCGCGGCGTCAACGAGCGGTAGCGCGCGCGCAGCGCGTCGAGATCTGCGCGCTGCGCGCGGGCGGCGCGGGCGCGCTCCAGCGCCAGGTGGATCGCGTCGAGCAGGTCCTGGTCGCGGAAGGGCTTGGTGAGGAACTCCACCGCGCCGTCCTTCATCGCCCGCACGCTCATCGGAATGTCGCCGTGGCCGGTGACGAAGACGATGGGGATGTCCAGGTCCGCCTCCGCCATCCGCCGCTGGAGATCGAGCCCGCTGAGACCGGGCAGGCGCACGTCCAGCACGAGGCATGCGGGGACGTCCGGGCGGTCGCTGCGCAGGAACTCCTGCGCGGACGCGAACACCGAGACGCGCAGCCCCACCGAGCGGAGAACATTCTCCAGCGAACGCCGCATCGCGGCGTCGTCATCGACGACGAAGACGATCGCGTCGGCGCCGGTCATGACCCACGGGCCTCGCCGACCGGGAGCGTGAACTGAAAGACGGCCCCGCGCGGGGTGTTGGCGGTGGCCCACAGCCGTCCGCCGTGCGCCTCGACGATGCGGCGGCTGATGGCCAGCCCCAGGCCGAGGCCGTGCGTCTTGGTCGTGTAGAACGCCTCGAACAGCCGGTCGAGACTCTTCGGATCCGGTCCCGGCCCCGAATCCGTGACGGCGACGAGCACGCCGTTGGCCCCGTCGCGTGCGGAGCGCACCAGGAGCTCGTACTGACCGGCCCCGGCGCTACTCATCGCTTCGATGGCGTTGATCATGAGGTTGAGCAGCACCTGCTGGAGCTGGATCCGATCGCCCAGAACGGGCGGCAAGTCGCCGGCAAGGTCCGCCATCAGGAATACGCGATGCGCCTGCAGCTCGTTCCGCGCCAGCGCGATGACGTCACGGATGGTGTCGTTGAGGTCGAGCCAGTCTTTTCGCGGCGGCGCCTTCTGCGCGAGGGCGCGGATTCGACCGATGATCTCCGCGGCCCGATGCCCGTCGGCGATCACCATCGCGAGCGACCGTCGCGCTTCCTCGAGGTTCTGCACCGCGAGCCAGCGCAGGCAGGCACTGGCGTTGTTGACGACGGCGCCGAGCGGCTGATTGACCTCGTGGGCGATGGAGGCGGTCAGCTCACCCATGATCGTGAGGCGCACGACGCGCTCGAGCTCCGCCTGCGTCTCGCGCAAAGCCTCCTCGGCGCCCTTGCGCTCGGTGATGTCGATGATCGTACCGACGAAGTCCACGTTGCCCGATGCGTCGACGTCGGGGCGCCCGACGGCCTGGACGTGCTTGACGGTGCCGTCAGGCAGGACGATCCGGTACTCATGCTGGAACGCGCGCCTGTCGCGTACGGCTTCATCGACGAGCCGGTCGACCGCCGGCCGATCGTCGGGGTGCACCCGCTCCCGGTAGCGGGCGGGGGATCGCGGTCCGGTGGCCGGGTCGAAGCCGAAGATGCGAGCGAGCTCGGCCGACGTGCGGAATTCGCCTGTCCCCGAGCTCCAGCGCCAACTCCCGGTGTGGCTCATCTGCTGAGCCTCGGCCAGCGACGCCTCGCTGGTCCGGAGCGCTTCCTCGGCCCGTTTGCGCTCGATGAACTGGCCGATCTGACTGCCGATGGTCGTCATCATGCCGAGCAAGTCCGGGTCGGGCTGGCGGATCTCGCGGCTGAAGAACTCCATGACGCCCAGGACGTCCTCGCCCAGCACGATCGGAAAGCCGAAGGCCGCGTGCAGGCCTTCGTGCCAGGCGGAAGGAGCGCGCGAAAAGGTCTCGTCATGGGCGATGTCGGGAATGTAAACGGGCGCACGGCTGGACCAGACACGGCCCGGCAGCTCTTGTCCGCGAACGACCGTGGTGGTGCGGCTCGTCGGCTCGAAACGCGGTGCGGACACCGACGGCGTCGGCCAGGCCTCGATGCAACGCAAGAGCCCTGCCTCGCGGTCCACGCTCCACAACGCACCCAGATCCCAGGTCAGACCCTCGCAGGCCGCCTGGAGGATTCTCGGGGTAGCCTCTGACAGGGTGGCGGATTCGGCCAGGATCTGCGTCAGCGCGTGTTGGACCACGAGGCGCTGCTCGGCGCGCTTGCGCTCCGTGATGTCCTGCACCGAGCCGAACATGCGACGGGGTCGGCCCGATTCATCTCGCGCCAGGTCGCCCTGGCCGTGGACGACCCGCACGTCGCCATTGGAGCGGATCACACGATACTCGACGTCGTACCGGCCTGTCTCGAGGGCGACGGCCCACGCGGCCGCTCGAAGGTGACGGTCGGCTGGGTGGACGAGCTTCTCGATATCCGAGGCACCCAGGATGCGTTGCTGCGGTTCGAGCCCGTAGATCCGATAGGTCTCTTCGGACAGCGTGAACTGATCGAGGGCAAGATCGCGCTCCCAGTGGCCGACGTGCGAGATGCGCTGCGCCTGTTCCAGCCTGCGCTCGCTTTCGCGGAGGGTGCGAAACATCAACGAGGTGGTCAGAGCGTCCTCCAGCCGTCGGCCGATCTCCTGGAAGAGCCGCTCTTCCCGTGGGGTCCAGATCCGCGGGTATGAGCACTGTGTGAGGCCGAACGTGTACGGTTGATCGCCCTTCGGGTAGAGGGCCATGACAATCCTGGACTGGATGCTCCAGCGCTCCAGCATTTCGGCCGACATCGGGTGGGCCGTTCCCGCCCCGAACTGCACGGGACCATTCGCCACCCTCACGGCTTCGACCGCGGCGGTCATCTCCGGATCCACGGGCAGCGTCCACGCCGCCCACGGTCGCACTGCCGGGACTCCCGGGCGAGTACGCAGCATCCCCCAGGACCACTCCGCGCCCACGGTCGTCTTCAGCTGTTGCGAGACCGACTCCGGATCGGAGGGATAGACCAGCCAGGACCGGTCGCAGTCGAAGAGTGACAGCAGGAGCTCGAGCACGCCGCTCAGCATCTGCTCGACGTCATTCGTTCCCTGGATGGCTCGGTTCACCTGGTCCATGCTTTCCAGGAACCGGAGATGAGCCTGCCGCTCCTCCTCCGCGCGCGTGCGCTCGATGGCGACGCTCGCGAGGTTGGTGGCCTGCTCCACGATGTTGTGCTCCTGGAGCGTCGGGCTCCGCACCTCGCGGAAGTAGATCGCGAAGGTTCCCAGCACGCGGGCATCAGAGGCGAAGACGGGCGTCGACCAGCACGCGCGGAGTCCGTGCGGCATGGCCAGATCTCGATACTCCGCCCACAGCGGATCGCGGGCGATGTCTGAGACGATCACCGGCTCTTTGCGGTAGGCGGCCGTGCCGCACGACCCCGCCGCCGGGCCGATGACCGCGCCATCGATGGCGTCGGTATAGCCCTTGGGAAGATTCGGCGCGGCGCCGTGACGCAGCCGCTGACCGTCGGAATCGAGCAACAGGATCGAGGACAGCGATCGTTCCGAGAGCTCATCCACGAGCCGGCACAGGGCGTCGAGGACGATCGCGAGAGGCGTGCCGCGGGCGATCATCTCGAGCAGCCGCTTCTGTCCTGCGAGCAAAGCCTGGGCGCGCCTGCGCTCGGCGCGCCCCTTGGCTTCCGTCATCGCGTTTCACCGAGCCGAGGTTCACGCTGTACGTCGGGCCGCCGAACCACGTGCTCAGCAGGATCGCGGGAACGAAGAGCGTCGAGCGGATCGTCGGGACGTCCCACAGGAGCGTGCCGACGGTTCACGTGCCGACGGCCGCGACCGCGCCGTCCCGATGGCTCCTGCATGCGCGGAGCATAGCACCGCGCCGGACCATCTTCACGCACCACCCTGAACTGCCCCTGCCGCTGATTTCTCAACACCATCCGGTAGTCAGAGAAGCACCCGACGCCGTCGCCGCCGGCCATCCGGCGCGCACGATCAGCCGAGCATGCGCCGGCGCTCGACACCGGCATGAGCCACCGTCAACGCGCGGCGAATCACATACCGATCGGAGCTGAGGCCTTCGGGCCGCGCGCGAGGTAGGTTCCCCGCAATCGCGGCGTCGACGTCGGCGACGGCGGCCGGCTACAGTCCGGGCTCGGACATTCTTCGGCTCGCCTCCCGAAAGTGTCACGGTAGCGGGAGACCCGCACAGC
>CAZDLW010000092.1:0-18618 GCA_964505975.1 uncultured Bifidobacteriaceae bacterium
CGCTGCCGCGCATCGTTCGCGGCCAGCCGGGAGACGCGGCATCGAGCAGCAGGCCATACGCCGGCCCTGACGTGTACGTGAACGTCCGCACGAAGCTTTCCCCGCCGAGTTCGGCTGCCAGGAGATCGATCGCGCGCGCGATCGCGTCGGCCTGGGATGGCGCGGCCAGCACCGTCTGGGTGTACGAGGCGAGACCTTCAGTGTAGAGGGCGCGCTCGCTTTCGACTTCGTCCGGATATCGCGTGTGACGAGCCTGGCGAAAGGCCAGCGCTCGCCAACGGCTTGGGCACGCAGCTCTCCTGATTCCCGCAACGCCCGTGCGAGCGCGCGCCATTCGAGGCGCAACCAGTACCGTCCATCGACGGAGTCCAGATGTTCGTTCGATTTGGCCGGTCCGATCAGTACCAGCTCGGGCTGGACGATGTGGAACGATTCGTGGAGGAACAGCTCGCCGCGCGTGGGAGCAGGCCAGTTGGCGATCGTGTCCCAGGTGACCGCCGCCCACCACGTGCCGCCCCACTCGATGGGCCCGTTCAGCAGACCGATGAGCTGTGGGCGAGGCGCATCCGGTGGCGGCTGGCTGGTGGCGAACGTCTGTGTCCGCGCGTCGCCGATCACCATGGGCGCGCAGATCGACACGCCCCAGAGGCGCCCACCGTCGCGCTCGCAGAGCGCCTGGGCTTCCCTGAAGTACTCCTGTGCGCGTTGTTGATCGACCTGAGCGGCCGCAGGCGGCGCGTGGCCTATCACCACGTACGCCAGGACTGCCGTGCAAAACGCTGATATCCGCATCGTCGACGCTCTGCCGGTCTCTTATGGCGAGCTCGGCCATCCCGTCAGTCTGGAGGAGCTGTGCGATTCGGCAGGATCGCGCGTACCCGGAAACAGCACCCGCGGCGCGTACACGGGCCGGGGACCATCGAACGCCGCGTGCAGATCGAGGCCGACGAGGAACGACCCCTGCGGCACGCTGCGAATCGCAAACACCCCGTCCTCGGACGATAGGAGCTATGAACGGCCTCTCGAGCTGTCCTGCCCGCCCGTGCCCGCCCAGGCCCCCCGGAAGGTTAACCGATCCCCCGTTATACGACGTCGGTCCCACGGTCCCCACGGCACAGACGATGTGCCCCGCGACGGCGCGGTTCATAACCCGGCCCAGCGTTGCACAGCCTCCTGGGCCATCGTCAATGCCAACCGGGCGCCCGAGGATGCCGAGCTCGAGGAGGTGCTCGACCGGCTCGGCCGGCCGCCATCACGCTCGACCTAGTCGCCAGCCGAGCCCCGGCGGCGTTTGCCGAGTGGCTGCGGGACCGCCGGAACGCTCGGCAAGTGCCGCACCGCTTCGAAGAGGCGGGCTATATGGCGGTCCAGAACCCCTCGGCGCCAGCAAACCGCGGCCGATGGAACGTCGGCGGGCGCCAGCAGACCATCTACGCCAAACGCGAGCTATCGGTGCGAGACCAGATCACGGCGGCGCAGGACCTGGCACGATGAGCCGTCCCCCGGTTCCCCAGATTTCCGATCCCCATCACGTCCGCGCGCGGGCCTCTGGATCTTTGGGGGGAGGGTTATGTGTAGTGTGTGTGCACGGAGATCACAGATCGGGGGAATCGGGGGAATCAGGGGCGGGCTCGACTGGCAGGATGGGCGATGGTTCCTCCTGCAGCACACGTACTCAATTCACCGCGGTGCCATCGAGCGGCTCGCCACGCCGGCGTTCTCCGATCTCCTGGAACAGGGAGATCGGGTCCGATGTGTCGGATGCGTCACTCGCCGAGTCGATACTCGCCGCGGCCGCGGCGGTCAAGGACGCCTATGCATCGTTCGGCCCGGCGACCGACACTCTGGCAGCCAAGGTGCTGCTGGGCACGCTGGCGTGCGAGCCGGCGTGCGACCGGATTTTCATCCAGGGGTTTCAGGCGGCCGGACCGCCCGTACTTCCGTTTCAATCGGGGGTTCGTCGAGGTGACGGACGAAACAGCGACGGCGGAAACGTGGTGCGGCATCGATACCGTCAACGGTATCGGAGCACGGCGACGAATCGGAGATGTGCATGATTGACGGTCACGTGCCGCGTAGGCGAACGCCCCTCCGGGGCGACACACTCCTCAAGATCACGGCGATGCCTCGAGGCGCCGTTCTCGACGGGAGGCCCCCAGCGAGCTCCTCGGCAAGAGCCAGGCGGATTTCGTTGAGCGGCACCAGGTGGATGCTGGCGGGACCCTGGCCGACCTGATCGCTGAGAAACCGATGGGAAAAAGACGAAGAAGAATGCTTCCTCAGCGAAAAGTCCGCTGATACCGTCAACGGGACCGGCAGTCGACGAAAGCGCCGAGTATCGGCGGCTTGTAGCAGCATCACTCATTGACGGCCTGCTGCTCAACGCCTTGACCGCGGTGTATTGGTCGACTCCGAGGGACGACAGCAACAAGGTGGACGCTATCCGCGCGGCTGGAAAGGCACTTGAAGCCGCTGGATCTCGAGTCCGAACCGGCGACCTGGGTGCCGCGGAATCGTTGCTGATGGCGCAAGCGATAGCTCTTAACTCCATGTTCGCGAGATTTGCCGACATGGCACATCATGCGGGACGATAGGAGCGATGAACGGCCTGTTCGCCCTCCGGACCCGTCCCGACGAAGGGTAACCGATCACCCCTTATGTGATCTTGGTAGACCCCTCCCCCCTGCGGCACGGCGACGGAACCGGTGGCGCGGGCCGCTGCACGGCATCCCCGTGGCCGGCAAGGACAACATCGACACGGCCGGCGTTCGCACGACCGGCGCGAGCGCGCTGTTCAAGGATCGTATTCCGGAGGAGGACGCCGACGTCCTGGCGCGCTTGAAGAAGGCAGGCGCCGTGCCAGAGACGACCGCGGTCAGCCCGGCGGGGCTGTCGTCGGCTCGGGTGCAGGGAGGACCCGCCACCAGCCCCCTCCCGCCGGCGGGCCGGCGCCGATCAGCAACAAGGCCAGGTCAGCGGCGGAGAGCCGTCGAACCAACGACAGAGGAGAGCTGCGCGCCATCGGGGGACCTCTCACCCGGATGCCGGGAATGTCAGGTGGCTACGACGGGAACCTGTTCGACCTGTTGTTGCAACGCGCAGCAGCTCCCGCGCCGCACCCGAACATCCCTTCCTCTCGCGCTACCCGCTGGTCCCCGTCGTCGGCGTCTGCCCCGTAAAGCCACACCCGCCGGCGCAGGTGGAGGCGGCCGACCGCGATTTCCGTCCGCTCGAGCCGTGGGAGCCGGCGCGCATCCCGATCGACACGCACCTGTACATCAACACCACCGGCCTGCGCACGAACGCCGAAAGCGAATCCGTGCTCGCATGGATCTCGTCGTCACCCCCGCCTGCACGGGACCGTGCTGGCCCTCTGGAGCAAACGCATACTGTCAGACGCGCAGGATGGGTACGCTTGTGTACTGACGCTCGAGATCGGCCATCAGCCGTTCGAACGCAAACGTCCCGCGCAAGCACTGGAGATGCGGATCCACCCGGAAGTAAGGCCAGCAGGGAAACCCGCCGTCGACAGCGCGCTCCAACCAGGCCATCGCGCGTTCCGTGTCGCCCAGCGCGCCGTAGGTACACGCCACCTGATGGTGGGTGTGGTGCGTGTGCCCGAACGAATGCGGCGACTCCAGGGACCTGCGCACACACCGCAGCGCCTGCTCGTTCTCCTTCCGCCGAGCGTGAAGCATACCCTGTACGCTGATGATCGCGGGCTCGTCCGGGATTTCTCTCAGGGCGATCCCCAGCCGCTCTTCGGCCAGGTCGAGATCTCCGGTGTAGAGCGGCGCCAGGGTGTAGCCATGGAGGTCGTACTTCGTCATGCGCCGTTCGCGGAGACGCGCGGCCTCGACCTCCAGTCTCGCGAAATCACCGCTATAGAGATAGAACGTCCACAGGTTGCCGCTCTCCGTCTTCGGGCTGGAGCGCTGCGCGCGCTCGTGCGCGAGGCGCGCTTCCTCGAGACGCCCGATGTGCAGGCAGATGGTCGCCATGCGATTGTGCGCACGCTCGAGGTTGGGTCGAGCCGACAGCACCTGCTCCAATTCCCGGAGGGCGGCGGCGTGCTGAAAGTTCCTCGCCGGGCTCCACAGGATCCACGCCTTGGCGAGGTGTCCCTCCGGCAGCCCCGGATCCAGCCTCAGCGCCTCCTGGCAGTGGTACTCGGCCCTCTCCAGCCACCCGGCGCCAGGCTCGAACTCGAAATCCAGAATCATCGCGACGTGTGACAGCGTGGCATGTGCCAGCGCGAAGTCCGCGTCGCGGTCGACCGCGTGTGACAGCAACTCCACCGCCTTCCGCAGCTCGCCGGGCTCCTTGGAGAAGCTGTGGCCCAGCCCGGCCATGAACCGCTGGTAGGCCTCCGGGTTGCTGCTGTAGCGATCGCGCGACTTCGGCACCGTCCGGGCGAAGCGGCTGCGCAGCACGGTGACGATGCGGCGGCCTATCTCGTCCTGCACGTCGAACACGCTGTCGAACGTCAGGTCGTGACTCTCCGAATGACGCGCCCGCCCGATCGTGGCGTCGAAGAGCTGCAGCGACACGCGCCAGCGCGTACCCAGCTTCTGCACGTTCCCCTGGAGCACGTGGCGCACCCCGAGCTCGCGGCACGCCCTGGCGGGGTCGCTGCCTGGCGGGTAGTGCAGAATCCCCGACGTGGGGACGACGACCACGTCTTCCAGATTCGCCAGCATCGTGATCAGCGCGTCCGCGAAGCCGAGCGACAACGACTGCCCGTTCTCCTGTTCGCTGAGGAGGACGAACGGCAGGACGGCGATCGAGATGAGCGCGTGCGCGTGGGTTGATTCCGCCTCGGGGGGGACCTGCGCCGCGGTTCGGCCGGCGAGGGCATCGAGCACCGCCTCGGCCGAGGGGTAGCGTTCCGCGCGATCCTTGCGCAGCAACCGGCGTGCGATGACCGCCAGTTCCGCGCCGAGCGGCGACGTCGATTCGATCTCCGGCGGCTCGGCGTGCAGGATCGCGTGGAGCGTGTCGACCGGCGACGGTCCACGCCACGGGTGACGGCCCGTCAACACTTCGTACAGCACCGTCCCGAACGCAAACAGGTCGCTGCGCTGGTCAATTGGCCGTCCCTCGATCTGCTCGGGCGACATGTAGGCGACCGTCCCGACGAGCTGGCCCGGCAGGCTGGTGTCCGCGCTGAGCGTCCCGTCCTTCTGGAGGAGGCCCTCGCCATCAATCCACTTCGCGAGGCCGAAGTCCAGCACCTTCACGTACCCGTCGAAGCGCACCATGATGTTCTCGGGCTTGAGGTCGCGGTGCACGATGCCTGCTCGATGCGCCGCGCCGAGCGCCTCGAGCACCTGCCTGGCGACCTCGACTCCTCGTTCGAGAGGCAGTGCGCGCTGGAACCATTCCCGCAGCGTTTCGCCTTCCACCAGCTCTGTCACCAGGTAGTCGGCACCGAGGTCGAACAGCGCGCACACATTCGGATGATTGAGGCTCGAGATGGCCCGGGCCTCGCGCGTGAACCGGCCGGAGAATCGCTCGGCGCACACTTTGACCGCCACCTTGCGGCCGAGCCGAGTATCTTCAGCCTGAAACACGCGCGCCGTGCCGCCGGCGCCGAGCGCCCGTTCGATTCGGTAGGGGCCCATCAACGTGCCGGCGGGCACGTCCGGGCCGGCAAGCTGGTTCAGCAGATCCGCCGCGAGATGGCCCGACAGTGGCTCGAGCAGCCCGCCGGGTCTGGCATCGGCGGCGAGCATCGCCTCCACCTGTTCCCGCAGATCGTCCTCCGCCACGCACGCTCCGGCCAGATACGCGGCACGGCTGGGAGCATCGAGAGCGACGGCTGCTTGAAAGAGATCGAGCACCCGGCGATAGCGCTCAGGGGTCACGACGGCCTGTCCAGTGCCAGGTACAGCCAGGCCTTCGCGGCCCGCCAATCGAGCATCACGGTCTCGGGAGAGACGCTCAGGGTCGTCGCCGTTTCCTCAATCGTGAAGCCGCCGAAGAAGCGCAGCTCGACGACCTTGCTCTGCCGCGGATGCAGCTTCTCGAGGTTGGAGAGCGCGCCGTCCAACGCGACCAGCGCGTCGAGCCGGTCCCCTGACGTGCCGATGCCTTCCTCGAGAGGCATTACGCGCGCGCCGCCGCCGCGTTTCGCCGACCGCTTCGCACGCGCGTGGTCCACCAGCACGTGCCGCATCGCTGTGGCGGCGACGCCGAAGAAGTGATCGCGATTCCTCCACATGCCGGCCGACTGGCCAGCCATCCGTATGTAGGCTTCGTGGATCAACGCCGTGGGCTGAAGGGTGTGATCCGGCTGCTGCCCGCGCATGTGCCGCCTGGCAATCCGGCGTAGCTCGCCGTAGACCAGCGGCAGCAGCTCTTCGAACGCGCCGGCGTCCCCGTTCCGCCACGCGTTCAGGAGCTCCGTCACGTCCATCGGCAAAGGGTTCATGGCGCCTGGCGATGAGGATATCGCAGTGCCGGGATCAGTTACAGGGTTCCGGTCCCGTTCTCGTTCTATCCGGTAGCAGGAGAGCGACGCCCCGGTGGGTGGAGGCATGTCATTTCGGATGGAGGGTGTATGAAAACGAGGGCACGGCGCAGCGCGGTTTGTCACCGGCTTCTCCTTCTCTTCGGATCGATGTCGCTCATCAGCGCGTCGGCCGCGGCCCAGGAGGTCACCGGCCAGTTTGTTCCCATCGACGTACCCGGGGCGGTGTTCACGGCCGCCCGCGCCATCACGGCGGACGGGCGCATCGTCGGCTTCTTCGGCGAGCCCGACGGCCGCCAGCGCGGCTTCCTCCTCGCCGACGGCACCTTCACGACGATCGACGTCCCTGTGGCCGGCGCACGAGCCACGAACGCATTCGGGATCAACGCCCGCGGCGACATCGTCGGCAGCTGGGTGGACAGCTGAGGCGTCCAGCACGGGTTCCTCATGACGGCCTATGGTGGGTTCACGGTCATCGACGGGCCGGGAGCGATCCGGACGCTCGCCCGGGGAATCAGCCCGGCGGGCGACGTCGTCGGATTCTACGAAACGGCAGACAAGCGCCACGGGTTTCTGCCGACCCGGGACGGGGTCTTCAACACCATCGATCTCGACGGGACGCTGGGCCCGCCGCCGAACGGCACGTTCACGCAATGGATCAACGCTCGCGGCGACATCGTGGGTTCCTTTTTCAACGGCACCGTCCACGGGTTCCTGATGTCAGCAGGCATGGTCACCCAGCTCGACGCGCCGTTTCCCGGCGCGATCAATACCAACGCGCCGGGCCTGAACGACCGAGGGGATGTCGTAGGTTTCTACACCGTAGGCGGCCGACTGGTGTCGTTCAGACGCAACCGCCACGGGGACTACGCGACACTGGAGGCTCCAACCGCAACCCCGGCTGCCGCTACCCTGGCGATCGGCATCAACAACATCGGCGACATCGTCGGGCAGTACACGCATCAAGGCGTGACCCGCGGGTTCGTGATGTACACGAAGCCGCCGCGGTAGCTCGGCGCGTCCCGATCGCCGGCTGGTGATCGGATGCGCCGAGCAGATAGCGCGTTGCTCGCGGCCGGCTCGGGTCTTTGGTCGATGGTCCCTGGTGTCCGGTGTCTGGGGGTCTGGTCCTTCGTCGCTCCCGGCTGGTTGGCTCCGGTCCGCTGGGCTGTGGGCGCTGCTCGCTGGGCCGCTAACCAGTCAAGGGCTTTGCCCTTGACTGGTTAGTCTAGAAGGCTCACCTGTGTTGAGCCCGACGCGATCTCATCCCCGGCGACGCCTGCGGGGGGCGCGGCCCGCCGGCACGTTCGCTTCCAGGGCGCGAGGTCGGACGGCTGCGCGGGCGGCGGGTGACGTGCGCGCGTCACGGAAGGTCCAGCTCGTCGCACAACGCCTCGAGCGGCACGAGGCGCACGCCGTCCACCAGAACGTCCTTCGTCCCGCCGTGTACCTGATACCAGCGCGGAATGGACGTTCGCTGCCGGAAATACCGGATCGCCGGGCTCACCTCGCGATCGCCGCTCTTCGCCTCGATGGCCATCAGCGGCTTCCGGTCGCGGAGGACGACGAAATCCACCTCGGCCGTCGGTGTCGCGGAGAAAGCGCAGTTCCATGCGCCATCCCTCGGTGTCCTCGACGACGTGGCAGTACTTCAGCAACTGCGACGCGACGAGGTTCTCGAAGCGGGCGCCGGCATCGTCGACGGCCGACCAGTCCCACAGGTAGAGCTTCTGTTCCTTCTTCACGGCTCGGATGCGGGGGGGGCCGAAGGGCGCGATACGGAAACAGACGAACAGGCGCTCGAGGATGTCGAGCCAGCGCGCGGCCGTGTCGTGGGCGATCCCAGATCCTCGCGAAGGTTCCTGATCGACAGCGGCGCGCCCACACGTGCCGGCAGGGCGTCGGCCAGCATCTCGACCAGCGAGATCTCACGCACGCGCTCCAGATCCCGAAGATCCTCGCGGACCACGCGATCGAGCCGTTCGCGCTGCCAGCGGCGCCAGTGGCGCTCGGAGGCGCGAAAGAAGGGATCCGGAAATCCACCGAACCGGAGGAGCCCGTCGAGCGCCGCCCGCCCGCCGCCGGCCTCGCGCAGCGAGAGCGGGTGCAGCCGATACGAGTGGTACCGACCCTGGAGCGAATCGCCGCCGCGGCGATAGACCTCGAGTCTGGCCGAACCGGTAACGATGAAGGAGCGTCCGGGCGGACGGGTGTCCCAGAGTCCCTTGACGAGGTTCCGCCACCGGGCGTACTTGTGGATCTCGTCGAGCACGATCCGCGGAGCGTCCCCCGGCATCTCGCCGCGCAGGATCCGGGGCCGCGCCTGGACGTCGTCCCAGCTCAGATAGGCCGGGTGCCGGGCGCTCGTCGTCCCGAGCAGCGCCAGTGCGAGCGTCGTCGTGCCCACCTGACGCGGCCCGCTGAGGAAGACCATCTTCTCGGCGAGGTCGGCCTCGATGGCGGCCTGCAGATAGCGTCGGGCCGGGATCCGGTTCACGGTAATGTCAGGCTAACCAAACATTACTCATGAGTAATGTTGGATGGACCGCGGACCGCACGCGCGGAATCCGTAGACCGCCGGATTGCGAAGTGCCCCGTGTGGGCGCGCAGAGTCGTGACAACCGAAATTGTCGTGAGGTGGCGGACAGTACTGAGATTGGCGGTAGACGGCGTTCTCGAAGTCCGAGTGCTGGATGCTGTCGCCGTAGCGGACCTCCAGGAGGTCCCCGCTCTCCATGCCCGAGCTCGGTACCTTCCCCTAGCCGCGCGGAGCGCGGCAAGCAGATACTGTCAACCAGCCGAGGGGCTCTGCGGGGCTATCAAGGGGCAGAGCCCCTTGGCTGGTTCCTGAAGCGAGAGTGACCCGGCGCGCCGGGCTCACGCGGAGCCGTCGTGCGCGCGCACCTGCCGGAGCCGGGCGGCGTAATCGAGGATCCGCGCGTCGCACGTGACGAGCGTGGCGTCGATCTGATCTGACGGGCGGTGACTGCGAGCAGGCGATCCAGCGGGTCTTCGAGCGCCTCGCGCCCGATCTGGCCCGCGTCGACGGCGATCGACGACGACAGCGGCGCGACGCGTACGCCCACGCCGTCGAGCGCTTCCCGAATCCACTGTTCCAGCGGCAGCGCCAGGCGCAGGCGGCGGGATGTATAAAGCGCGGCGACTTCGAAGACGCTGGCGGGGGACACGCGAATCGCGTCGCGGGCCAGGCGCTGCGCGACCAGTTGGCGCGTGCGGCGCCCGATCCGCCGCGCATCCCCCCCGACCAGCCAGATCCAGACGTGGGTGTCGAGGAGGACGAGCACGCTACGATCGATTGACGTCGTAGTCGTCGTCGAGCGGATCGAGCGGCCGCTCGTAGTGGAGTACCGTGCCCTTCATCGACCCGAAGAGGCCTCGAGTCCGGACCGGCGTGTACGGCACGAGCTTCGCCACCTGGACGCCGTGCTTCGTGATGATGTACTCGGCGCCGGTTTCGCGGACGCGATCCGCCAGCTCGAGGCACCGGGCCTTGAAGGCGGCGGCGCCGATCGGTCCAGGCCGGCTCGCGGCCGGCTTCGGGGACGATAGGAGCGATGCCTGTTCGCCCTCCGGACCCGTCCCGACGAAGGGTAACCGATCACCCCTTATGTGATCTTGGTAGACCCCTCCCCCCTGCGGCACGGCGCAGACAATGCGCCCCTTGCGACTGCCCGCTTCTCAGCCCTGCTCGGCTCTGCACAGCGCAGATGATCGGCGTGCTTCCTACCTATGTCAACAGCGAGGGTTGCTGCACCGTGGGTTTCACGCGCATTGCGCAACGGCTCCCCTGGCGAGTCCCGAGCCGCGGAAAAGGACGAGCCACCCTGCAATCAGGCGATCTCGAGCACGGGTCGTCGTCGGAAGAGAAGGAGCCGATCAGACGTGGGGGAGCGCGTGGCGGCGGCCGTGCCACCTCCGTCGGTAGCCCAAGATGCGTCAGGATCCGCCGAATCACCGCAGGGTTCTCGATGAGGGCTACGAGCTAGCGCATGTTTGCGGTTGCCGCCTGTAAATGATTGAAAACAAAGACCCGCATTTCGCGATGTGTCTCTAGGCGGCCTTGTTCGGCTTCGCAGCCGCCGCGCCCGGATCCAGATTCGTGATGCCGAGCGCCTTCAGAATGCGCGCGGCACGGCCGCTGCCCTTCGTGGTTGACCGTGTGCACGCCATGATCGACTATTGCCGGCCGGCAAGTTTAATTGTCGTTGATCAACGCCAAGCGCTTCAGCAGCACCAGCGGATAAAACCGCAGGTGCGTCGTGCCATCCGACCAGCGCTGATGCAGCGCCAGCAGTAGGTCATCATCTCGGTCCACTGGCGCGCGGCAGGCTCGCTCGTCGCAGTCAAGATCTCGGCCGTATTGCCGCCAGCCGATCCTCCTGCGCGGCTCAGCTCGCGCGTAGCGCTGCAGGAGTTCACGCCCCCTGGTGCCACGCCGCGCCGTCCGCGCGGCGCTTGAATTCTGTCCGCGGCGGGCTCGGGAAGGGAGGTCGTCGGGATCAGTCGAAGTAGCCTCTCGAGGGCAGGTAGTAACCTCCCCGAGGCATGGTGGTCACCGTACCACAGCGCTGCACCAACGCTTCAATGGTCCAGTCGTCATAGTGGTCAACTTCACGCTCCTCCTCCAGCGCGTCGAAGTAGACGTACACCTGAATGCGCGTCCCATACTCCCGGTGGTGGTTCAGCCACGCCTTGACCCTTCGTGCGCACAGAACCGCGTCAGCAAACGTCCCGTGGGTCAACTCGTTCCAACTCTCGCGATTACCCGTCAGCGATTTCTTGTAGGTGCGTGCCACAACCGTCATGCTGTTCACTACGGTTCGGCTCGAACAGGTATCCAGCGACTTCGCACCTGAAGTTGACCCGGCTCGCGCCTACTGCGCCTGGCGACGGGATCGCACGTTATCTCCCAGCTGCGCACATGACCGAACCTTGATTATTTGTTGCGGTGGCCACGCAGCCGGACCAAAGGTCATCACGGCACGCCGCACCGCGGGAAGCAGCTGATACAAGTCATTCCCACGCGAAGCATCACACGCATCGCGGGTAACGAGATGTGGGTCGAGAATGGGATGTACAACTCGGGTGGAGTCGGTGTTCTGAGACCGAACATCGGCACATCCGCCGCTACGCCCCCAATCGTGAGACTGTCTACCACCACGCGACCGATTCGGAACCAACCGCCGACGCACCGCACCAGCACGCTTTGGCAAGCAAGTGGTTCACAATCGCGCCGCGCACCGATCCCTGTCGATCGTCCGCGGTAAGTGCCCGCCCTTCGCAGTGCGCCCACTGCACCTCGTCGCCCACCTCCGGACTGGCACGACGGGGCAGAACGGTTCCCGGCACTATTGGGGACGAAGTAGGTGCGAATCCGATCAGGGCTCGGGAGCGGGGTCTGGCGTGGATCAGGCGTTGTCGGCGGGAACCGGAACCACGCGGCATAACCTCGATGACACGATAGGCTCCGTCCGGCGCAGCAGGTACTCACGTGACACATAGGGACTCCGCCGTACTTGCGTCGCCACAGCTCATAACTGAGCGCGGCGACGGGCTCGTAGCTCATCGAGCTCCGTATACACGCGCGTCCCAGCAACGGCGTCGACGTCAGGCGTGCGGGAAACGCCGACGCATCGAGAAAGCACATCCGGACGCTCGCGAAAGACTCTGGGGAGGGGCGCCCAGACGACGTGCAAGCCTCATCGAGCACGAAGGCCACGCTCAGCGACTCTCGGACCGAGGAGGAAGGAGAGGTCGGCGAGGAGTAGCTGGGCCGGTCACTCAGCGCGCCCGGGATCGTAGGGGGTCGAGAGCCGCTCAGCACGGCCGTGCGCCGGGCCGCCTCCGCCTTCCGCTCCGCAAGCTTGCGACATGCCGGCCGGCAGTGCCGCTGATCCCGCGGCTGGCGTGAACCGGCCCCCGCAAGCAGGGCACAGAATGCCCCCAGAAAGCGTGCGCACGCCTTCTAAGGGAGCCGGGGACGCCGGCAAGGGATTCGAAGCAGCTGGGCTGCGTCCTTGAGGCTCACGCGGCCACCCACCAGGCCGCCAATTCACGGCGGTTGCGAGCCCCCGCGACCAGCCTGCCCGAGCACAAGCTGCCAGCTGAACTCGCCCTCAGGACTGCGCTCAGTGTCCCCCCACGTGGCCCAGGCGGACCTGCACGGACTCCGTCCTTCGGACACGAGCGGGATTCGACCCGCGTGCCTCCATTGTTCCGTGTGATGTCCGTTCCTCGCCCTCTCGGACCCACCTCTCGGACCCTCCAATTGGCAATCGGCCCCGGGTGCAGTACATTTCGGTGAGTCGACGAGGAGATCCCATGATTGCGCTGACGGTGAACGGGACGCGCCATGACGTGGACGTGAGCGGCGACATGCCGCTGCTCTGGGTGATTCGTGACACGCTCGGCCTCACGGGCACGAAGTTCGGCTGCGGTCTGGCCCAGTGCGGCGCGTGCACCGTCCACCTGGACGGCCAGCCAATCCGTTCCTGCACGACGCCGGTCTCGGTTGCGGCCGGGAAATCCGTGACGACCATCGAAGGGCTATCGCCGGATGCGAGCCACGCACTACAGCGCGCGTGGCTCGAAGAGCAGGTGCCCCAGTGCGGATACTGCCAGTCCGGACAGTTGATGTCGGCAGCCGCGCTGCTGGCGAAGACGCCCCATCCGACGGATGCCGACATCGACACGGCGTTGTCGGGAAACATCTGCCGCTGCGGCACGTACCAGAGAATTCGTCGTGCGATCCATCGTGCGGCACGAAGCGCCTGATCGCACGGCCGCAGTGGCACCGGCGGCTCCGTTGCCGGGCTCGCCGGCGGTGCGGCGATTTCAATCGAGAGGCCTGACATGGCGATAGTGCCCACGCTCACGAGACGCGGATTCCTGAAGGCCGGCGCCGCCGCAGGGGGCGGTTTGCTCGTTGGAGGATATCTGTACGGCCTGGACGATCTCGCCGGGACGCGGGTGGCCGCCTCCACCCTCTTCGAGCCCAACGTCTGGGTGAAGATCGGCACGGACGACACGGTCACCATCGTCCTGACGCAGCTCGAAATGGGTCAAGGCGTGATGACGTCGATGCCCATGCTGCTGGCCGAGGAGCTGGATGCCGACTGGACCGCCATCGAGACCGAATGGGCGCCGGCCGATCCGAAGTACGGCAATCCGAACTTCGGGGGCCAGCAGCTCACCGCCGGCAGCAATAGCGTGCGTGGTATGTGGAGAACGCTGCGCTCGTCGGGTGCAACGGCGCGAGCGATGCTGGTGACCGCGGCGGCGCAGACGTGGGGCGTTCCGGAGACCGGCCTGACGACCGAGCGGGGCCATGTGGTCCATGCGGCGAGCGGCCGGCGCGCAACGTACGGGTCCCTGGCGGAACATGCGTCCAGGCTTCCGGTGCCCCAGAACGTGCCCCTGAAAGATGCCAGCGCGTTCCGGTTGATCGGACAGTCGGTGCCGCGGCTCGACCTGCCGGAGAAGGTCAACGGGTCTGCCGTGTTCGGCATCGACGTGACACGCCCCGGCATGCTCGTGGCGCGTGTGGTCAGGTGTCCGGTGTTCGGAGGTCGCGTTGCTCGCTTCGATGCCGGCAGGGCGCTCGCCGTCCCCGGAGTTCGTCACGTGGTCGAGATCAGCAGCGGTATTGCGGTCGTTGCCGACAACTACTTCGCGGCCTCCCAGGGTGTACGAGCGCTCGAGGTGACGTGGGACGAAGGACCGCTTGCCACACTGAACAGCGCAGACATTCGACAGGCGTATGCCCAGCTGGCCGAGCGGCCGGGCAGCGTGGCGCGAAACGATGGCGATGCGCCCGCCGTACTGGCGCGCGCCGCACGGTCGTTCGAGCGCGTGTACGAGGTGCCGTTCCTTGCGCACGCCTGCATGGAGCCGATGAACTGCTCCGCCGAGGTGCGCGCGGATCGGTGCGATGTGTGGGTGCCGACACAGGGGCAGACGGCGTCACACCAGGCCGCAATCGCCGCCAGCGGCCTGCCCGCCGATCGGGTGCACATCCACACCACGTACCTCGGCGGCGGCTTCGGACGACGGGGAGAAGCGGATTTCGTTGTCGACGCCGTGGAGACGTCGAAAGCTGTCAAAGCGCCCGTCAAAGTGATCTGGACGCGCGAAGACGACATCCAGCACGATTTCTATCGGCCTGTCACCTACGTGCGCATGTGGGGAGCCGTGGACAACTCCGGACAACCTCTGGTGTTCATGCAGCGGCTCGTGCAGCAGTCGCTCATGAAACGGGTTGGGGGGCTGCCACCGAATGGCGTGGATTTCATCTCGATGGAGGGTGCGTCCAACCTCCCTTACGACATCCCGAACATCAGGATCGAGTACACGGAAACCGATCCCGGCATTCCGTACGGCTTCTGGCGTTCCGTCGGTGCCTCGGTGAACGGCTTCGTCGTCGAGGCGTTCGTCGACGAGTTGGCCGCCGCCGCGGGTGAGGACCCGTTCGAGTTCCGGCGGCGACGCCTGACGAAGCATCCTCGCCACAAGGCGGTGCTGGAACTGGTGGCAGAAAAGGCGGGCTGGGGTACCGCGCCTTTACCGGGGCGCGCCCGCGGCATTGCGCTGATGGAATCCTTCGGCAGCATTGTCGGTCAGGTGGCGGAAGTGTCGGTCGGCGACGGTGCCGTGCGAGTGCACAAGGTGTGGTGTGCGGTCGACACCGGGTGGGTCATCCATCCGGACACGATTAAGGCGCAAATGGAGGGAGGCACGATCTACGGCGTGAGTGCGGCGCTGAAGAACGAGATCACGATCCAGAACGGCCGCGTCGAGCAGCGTCACTTCGGCGATTACCCGGTGATGCGCATCAACGAAGCACCGGACGTCGAGACGCACATCGTGCCGAGCGCCGAGGCGCCCGGCGGGATTGGCGAGCCCAGTACGGCGATTGCCGCCGGGGCATTGGTCAATGCGATTGCGGTAGCGACGGGCCGGCGGATCTACCGGCTGCCTGTTCGCGCCGCCGATCTGACGGGCACGGCGTAAAGGCCGCGATCGCGAGTCGCCGGCCGCGCCGCACCTCGGCACGTGTTGGAGTCAATCTCAGGCGGCGGTCGTTACGGCAACCGCTCCGGCGGAATGCCGAGCGCGTGCGCGATATCGCGGACGCGCCCCTTCACGACCCGCATGTTCCGGGGGCCCATGCGCGCGAACTGCTTCTGTGCCAGCGTCATTCGCTCGAGTGCCGGATCCTGAAAGCGATACAGCGCGCCCCGTGGCTCGAGCCTCACGTTCCCATCCAACGAGGGTGTTCGGAGCAGCATCACGATTGCGCGCTCGAGGGCGCGATCGAACGGCTCCGTCTCGCCAAGTTCCCGGTACGCCTCGTCGATGCGAGGCTTGAGCGTCGTGTAGAGCCGGGCAACGCCTTCGGGGTTGATTGAATCGACGGCTGCGGCGATCTGGTTGTACCGCTCGTAGCTGCGCGGGTCCACGAGGATCTCGTCTTCACCCTCGAGCACTCGGAATGGCCCGGCCGGACCGAGCGCCGTCAGGTGCGCCGCCGGAGTATTTCCCCTGGAGACGTTGTCGACCACGACCGTGAAGTTCCGGATGAGGTTGTCCGTGGCCAGCCATGCGGTCACGTGTGGATGCGAGGACAGCGCGCGCACGAGCTCTCTGACGAGCAGGTCGCTCTCGGCCAGCGGCGGCAATTCCACGGGTTCGGCGGCTGCGCCGAGCGGTCGCTCCGGCTCGGTGGACTCGCCGATCGCTGGTGGCGGTGCCTCGACGAGAGCAGGCTCTGTTGGCTGCCCTGGCCATAGGATGTACGCAATCACCGCCACGCCCACCAGAATCACCACCGCTGCAATTGCCAACGGCGTACGCGATGGTGGCGGGGGACCGTCGGTGCCCTCCACAGGGACGGTCTTCTCCAGCTCGAGCTCCGACGGATCCCGCGGGTCCTGAGGATCGTACATGGCTGACCTCCCACCTCGCATTGTACGTGGCCCGACAAGCAGATATTCACAGATCGGAGACGGGGCTCAGCGGTCTGGGGTTCGAGTCGCAGGGGGCGAGAGCCCCGGAAGAAAGCGGCGATGCTCGATGCGGAGGGTCCTGAGATCTTCGGGGAGGACCCGAAGCTGGTTCGTGATGCGATGGATCTCGGTCTCCTCAGCCATGGAAATCGACTCGTCGCTCGACGCCACGGCGAACAAACAGCGAGCCAGGGCCAGCTTCTCGTCGTACGTCGTCGTTTCCGCAAACTCCTGGGCCACCAGATAGTCGGCGGTTCCGCCGAAGAGCAGGTTGCTGCTCTTTGCAAGACCGACGACGAGGACGGCCTGATCCTCGGAGAGGGCGCCCTCCTGCTTGACGAGCACTTCCATCGCGTGCGTTTCCGCCGGAGTGACGTGACGATCGGCATGCGCCACCCGTCCGAGCAGGTACGCAAACCGCGCCAGGTGATGGGCGCGATCGAGATCCAGGCGATCGAGCGCCTCCACGAGCTCGCCGAGGGGTGTCTGCGGTGGCACATCCGCCCGATCGAGTCCAAGCCAGGTGCGGAGCGCCTTGAGTGGAGACACCCACGTATCTTACGTGGAAGTCCGCAGAGGTCGAGTGCGCGTGCCCCTTCCGCGCGTCTCCGCGGGACGAGCGGTGGCGTCGCCCGTCTCGTGCTGCCTCACCAGTGGCTCACACACTCTGCAGACCACGCGAAGATGGGCAGGCAGGGCGCTTCAGCCTGTGGCGCATCGCCCCTGTTCAAACAGTGTTGTTGTGCTGATAGGCGGTCAGTACAGAAACGTAGGACTCTTCCACGCTCTGCCAGGCTCGCACGTGGCGCCCCGCGCGGACGACGGTGCGCTTTGGCGTCCAGGTCAGGAAGCCGGCATCCACGAGGGTGTCGAGCACGTAACGGCAGTCGTCGAAACCCAGGTTCCACAGCCGTACCGCCTGAGGAACGGTGAGCTCCAGGTACGGCATTTCCACGAAGTCGGCGCGAACACGATCGGCAAGTGTGGTGAACATGCCGTACGATTTAGCAACTTCCGATCCAGTGCACGTCGATCGAATGTGTCCAGTATCTCGCTGAACATCAATGACTTGGTCTTACTTCATCGGGGCGTGAAGCCGAGGACGATAGCTACAAAAATGTGAACCCATATCGGTGAAGCTTCGTTGATGTTGGAATTCTCGGAATCGATGCCGGCGCTCGACCCTCGGCCACCCGTAGAGGGCTCTTTCTTGGGCGGGGTCGCTGTTCCGGGAGCCCGATGTCGCTCCACGAGATGGTGAATGTGCCACGCGGCGGCATGAACGCAAGGCTCATGCAAGAAACAAGATCTGACCCCACTTCACCTGGCGCGCTCGGTGACCCGCATCCCGTCGGTGAGCGTGTCGGGCGGATAGAGCACGACGGACTGGCCTGCCGAGAGTCCGCCCAGGATCTGTGCGGACATGCCGGTGCGCTGCCCGAGCTGTACCAGTTGCAGTTGCGCCCGTTCGTCCTCGAGGACGAAGACTGCCCAGTCATTGCCGCGCCGGAACAGGCTGCCCACGGGCACCATCAGGATATCGTCGTCCTGCCAGACGACCACGCGCACGCCGACGCGATACCCATCGCCCAGCCGCTGCGCCGCCATTGCCGCGTCGTCGAAATCCACGACGACGTTGACGCGGCGTTCTTCGACTCCGAGCGCAGACACCTTCATGAACCCCGACGGCTCGACGAGCCGCACGCGTCCCCACAACTCGTGTTCACCGCCCCACCCCTCGATGAGCACCGTATCACCGGGAGAGATGCGCACGGCATCGGTCGAGAGCACGTCGGCGACGATCTCGAGCCGTTCGGGATCGCCAATCTCGAGCAGCGGCTCGCCGGCGGGCACGACGGCCTCACTGTGTCGGTGCCGCCGCAGGACCACGCCGCTCACGGGGGCGACGATAGGGACAGTCCGGCCGTCGGCGGCGGGATCCTGCAGACGGGCCCGGGCGAGCTGCAGCTCGTATTCCGCGCGCGCAACCGTGAACTCCGCCGCGCGCGCGGCCTCCTCGGCTGTGGTCGCTGCGGTTTCGGCCGCTTCGAGGTCGTCCCGCGAAATCGCGCCGATCGCTGCCAGTTCCTGTTGGCGGCGCAACGTGGACTGCGCGCGAGT
>CAZDLW010000093.1:0-1671 GCA_964505975.1 uncultured Bifidobacteriaceae bacterium
TCCCGTTTCCGCCGTTGCCGCCTGGAGGACCGCCAGGGCCACCGCCGCCAAACGGGGGCGGTGCACCGGGGGCTCCGCCGTTCGGGCCGCCCATTCCGTTCGGCTTCGGCACCGGCGAACCCGACATCATCCACGAGCGCGCCGGCGACGCGTGGCCCCTGATCTCGCGGCTGCTCGCCGACGACGTGTACCGGGCGCGCTATCGCACGCTGCTCGAACACGCGATGGGAGGGCTGTTCGCCCCCGGGGCGTTCGAGGCACGCGCGCGCGAGCTGCACGTGCTCATCGCGTCATCGGTGATCGGCGAGCGTGGCGAGCGTCCCACGCATACGACCGTCAGCTCGCCGGAGGCCTTCGAGCAGGCGCTCGACGGTCCGAACGGACTCTTCGAGCGCGTACGCCAGCGGCAGGCCGTGGTGCGGGAAGCGATCGACACGGTCAGCGCCCGGTGACGCCGCTCGTGTCGATCGCCGCGAAGGTGGCCCGCGACGTCCCGGTCGCGCTCCACACGCTGCGCGACGCCCACCTGGCCTGATCGCGTCGCGCGTCCTCCAGCAGCGCGTCGTATCGAGGTCGAGCGGCAGCTGCGCGCCATCGGAGAACGGCTCGAGAGCGGCGATGGAGTCCGGTTTCTTCAGACCGGGATCGAGTCGCACCATCTTCACGTCCTTTATCAGCCTGTCGACAATCCCACGCCAACCCTGTCGCCGGCATCCCTGGCCGAGGCGGAGGTCGGGGAGTTCCAACGTGAACCTGCCGGCCGCTGAAACGGCGTACAGCCGCCTCGCTTCGACAGTCCGCCCGCTGTGCGCGCTGTTGCATTGATCGGGCAGGGCCGCGGGCGGCGCCTGCAGAAGAAGTATGCAAGTTCGCTCGACGCCTACGCCGATCTCGAACGGCTTGGAACGGTTCTCGTGGCGGGGCAGCGGGCCGATCTGGTGGCGCATCAGGCCGTTGCCGCACACTCGACGCCGCGGGTGAAAGGGAACGGCTGTGCGCCGAGGTACAAGATCCGGCACGCGCCCTCGAGTCCGGTGACTGGCCAATTCGATCGAGCGACATTCGATCTCTATCGAGACATGATCGAGCGGTGGGGAGGACACACCACCGTCATCGGACGCTGTGCCAGGACGGAGGCTCTCGTGGACCCGTGGCAGCTCTGGCGTCGAGGCGATCTCGGATCGCGAGGCCGTCGTGTCCTGCTGCGGAGCCCCCTGGCGTTGATGGCTGTCTGGACGGCGCACGCCGAACGACTGACACTCTGGCTCGCAAGCGGAGCCGAGCTCGAAGGAGAGTGGCGACCGCTGTGGGAGCGCCAAGGCCTGCGCGGTGGCCTTCTCCAACGTGGAGGGCAGCCATTCGTCGGTGCTCCCGGCGCGCGCAGCGTGTCGCTCTCGCCAGGCGACACCCGCCTGCCGTTCATTCTCACGGCTTCGCTTGCGAGGAGCGAAGCCATCGACGCCTCGAGTCGCCGGGTGTCTCTGATCGGACTGCTGTCGGCCGTTCTGCCGATGATCGCGGCCGCGTACGCGCTGTACCGCACGACGACGCGAGAGCTCGCGCCGGCGCGACAGCAGGCGGACTTTGTCGCCGCCGTGTCGCACGAGTTCCGGACACCTGCTCACCTCGATGCATCATCTCACAGAGCTGCTCGTTTCGCGGGCGATCACG
>CAZDLW010000093.1:1771-18495 GCA_964505975.1 uncultured Bifidobacteriaceae bacterium
CGGAAAGCCCACACTACGAGCTCCTCGCGCGCGAGACCCAACGACTCCACCGGATGGTCGAGAGCCTGCTCAGCGTCGGCCGGATGGACGCCGACGCCTACAGATGGCACAGGATCGTCCTCGACGATCAGGATCGAGACATGGGAGACCAGCGTAAAGGTGCTGCCGAAGCCCGGCTCGCTCTCGAGACGCACGGATCCGCCGTGCGCCTCGACGATGTGCGTGACGAGCGCGAGAGGCTTCCCAGCCCGGCGCAGTTCGCTACGGCCGACGTCCAGATCGCAGTCGCCGACACGTGTGATGGGTGTGTCCGCCTCCGTCGATGACCGGCGCAAGTGCGCCCGTATGCGCGCGCGCAACTCCTTCGGGCTGTACGGCTTGGTCACGTGCGGGTCCGGCGGCTGATGTGGAGCTCGTTCCTGTCATCGACATCGACCACAGCCCGATCGAGCCACCATTCGAACTGACGAGCGCCCGAGGGAGCGCGAGATTGGAATCCTGCGCGAAGGTGTTCAGGGAGGTGCCGTGCTGGACGGGCGGCGACCTGCGCTACACGCCTCGGTCCAGCGCACCTGCGCACTGCGTGTCTCGTGGCACGCCGCAACCGGCGGGGGCGATACGAAGTACACTGTCGACCGCCACCCGATCACCGAACCAACCCATGGCCGAACCTCTGCTCATCGCCTGCCACGGCGATATCGAATGTCGCCTGCTGCCCGAACTGGCCAACCGCCACGGTCTCATCACCGGCGCGACGGGCACCGGCAAGGCGGTCACACTGCAAACGATCGCCGATGGCTTCAGTGCCATCGGCGTGCCGGTGTTCGTCGCCGACGTCAAGGGCGATCTGACAGGCATCACGCAGACCGGGACGATCGGCCCGAGCTGGCGCGTGTCCTCGATGAACGCGGCATTCCGCAGCCCGTGCCCTCGCGATGCCCGGCAACACTCTGGGACGTCTACGGCGAGCAGGGGCATCCGGTGCGCGCGACGATCAGCGACATGGCCCGCTGCTGCTCTCCCGCATGCTGGCGCTGAACGCGACGCAGCAGGGCGTGCTGAACCTCGTGTTCAAGGTTGCTGACGACAACGGGCTTGCGCTGCTCGATCTGAAGGACCTGCGCGCGATGCTGCAGTTCGTGGGCGACAACGCCGGCCAGTTCACGACCGAATACGGCAACGTCAGCGCCGCCAGCATCGGTGCCACTCTGCGCGGACTGCTGCAACTGCAAGAACAGGGTGCCGAGCACTTCTTCGGCGAGCCGATGCTCGACATCGGAGACTTTCTGCAGACGGTGGACGGCAAGGGAGTGGTCAACATTCTGGCCGCCGACCGGCTACTGCAGGCGCCCCGCCTGTACGCGACGTTCCTGCTGTGGATGCTGTCCGAGCTCTTCGAGATGCTGCCAGAGGTAGGGGATCCGGACACGCCGACGCTCGTCTTCGTCTTCGACGAGGCGCACCTGCTCTTCACGGATGCACCGAAGGTGCTGCTCGAGCGCATCGAACTGGTCGTCCGGCTGGCGCGGAGCAAGGGCATCGGTGTTTACTTCGTCACGCAGAACCCGATCGACGTGCCCCAGACCGTGCTCGCGCAGCTCGGCAACCGTGTGCAGCACGCGCTGCGCGCGTTCACGCCGCGGGATCAGAAGGCGGTGAAGGCCGCAGCCGAGACGATGCGGGCGAACCCGCGGATTCCGCAAATGGCGACCGCGATCACCGAGCTCGCCGTCGGAGAGGCGCTCGTCAGCCTGCTCGACGAGAAGGGCCGGCCGGGCGTTACCGAGCGGGTCTACGTGATCCCGCCTGGCAGCCAGATCGGGCCTATCACCGCCGAGCAGCGTCGGGATCTGATCGCCGGTTCGCTCGTCGCCGGCGTCTACGAGCAGGCGGTCGATCGAGAGTCGGCGTACGAGAAGCTCCGGGCGCGCGCGGCGTCCGCACCGGCCACCCCCAACGCCCAGATGGAGGATCGACCTCGTCCGGTGGCACCATGGGCGGTCTCAGGGATGCGGTGTTCGGGTCGACGGGACCCCGCGGTGGACGGCGGCCCGGGCTGGCCGAAAAGGCTGCGTCATCCGCCGTGCGCACGATCGGATCCACGGTTGGCCGCGAGATCATGCGTGGACTCCTCGGATCGCTGCTCGGCAATCCACGCCGCAAGTGATGTGACCAGCCACGGTGCTCCGCCGCCCCTTGATGTCCCCGCCGCACCCCGCGGCTGGTTGCCAGTGTCTCATTGGCGCGCTCCCGGCGCCTGGGAGTGACCCCCACGCGACCTCGAATAAGAGGGGCGCAACGGATCCAAAGTCGCGCGTCGGGTCGCAGAGCGATCAAAGACGAAGCGAGTCCGGATGGGCGGGCCTCGGTCGCAGTCAATCGACCCTGGTGAACCTGGCGTCAGCGAGAAGCTGCCATCGTGCGCGATGTCGAAGCCGTCGACGTCCCAGGTCCAGCCGGATCGTCGATGCCGAGCAGGTAGGCCCACATCGGCCCGCGCGGATCTCACCGGGCGTCCACCTTCTGGGTCAACCGAGCGTCCACCTTCTGGGTCAGATCTTGATCCTTGCACCGGTGTCCTCAGCAGGCGCTTCGTCGCGACGACCGCACCCGAGAGGCGCCATTGCTCACTGTGTCCTCAACTTGCGAACAAGCTTGCAAGAAACAAGATCTGACCCCGCATCCTTCCGCCGCATCCTGACCCCGCATCCTTCCGCCGCATCCTTCTCGTGGCACCAGACACAGGGAATGTCAAGGGGCCCTCTCGCTGGCGATGCAGTCAGAGAACGGGACGGCGCCCCTGAACCTTGACGCATCTGTCCGCGTCAGCGCTCAGGCGGCCCGGCTGTTCTGGCGTATCTGGTCACGTGGTAGCACGCGCGGCAAGCTGCTGGCAGAAGTGCAGCAGATCATCGAGACCATCCGACGCGATGGCGAAGATTCGGTCGGCATCCACCACCCCGTACTGGTGCGCGATCAGGTTCCGCAGCCCCGCCGCCGCCCAGAGTCGATCGGCGAGCTCGCGATTCAGCACACCCCGCTCCGCCAGCACGACGAAGACCTCGCCGTAACTCTGCGGCACATCCCAGCCTCCGTCGGCGAGCCAGTGGACAGCGATCGCGAGCCTCCTGGAGGGCCACGAAGAGATTCAACGTGACCACCTCGCGAACTGTGCGATCCGTGCGGAATGTCTCGACCGAGGCGGGAAGCACGTCGCGAATTCGCGTGACGGCATCGCGAATCGCAGCCACCTTCCTGGCGAGAACGACCTTATCGACCATCGGCAGCCGCGGAGAGGACGCCGCGGACGGCCAACGCCTCAATAGGGCGGAAGTCCAGGTACTCCAGAATCGCGCGCACCTTACGCTCGACGAGCGCTCGGTGATCCTTCTCGACGATGAGGCGCCCGTCGCGAAAGACGCGATAGGCGACGGGCAGCGGCGCCTGGTCGAGCACGAGCAGGTCGACAGTATGGCCGCTGGCGCGCTCGAGACGGGAGACGAGATCACCGAGATCCAGCGGCGCGAGCCTGGTGCCGCGCACGAGTCCGACGGCCACGTCCAAGTCGCTGGCCGCGTGCGCGGATCCGCGCGCCCGCGAACCGAAGAGCAGTGCGTACGCGATGCGAGGATCCTTGGCGAGAATCTGTTCCAGGGCCTCCATGGGGGGACTATAGCACCGCCACCGCAACGGCCGTTCCCGTAGGCCGGTGGAAAACCAGCCACGGGGCTCCGCCCCTTGATATCCCCGCCGCGCCCCGCCGGCGGTTGCCAGTATCTCTTCCATCCCCGCTGGACCGTTATGCGGCCCCAAACGCGAATGGCGCCATCGGATCATTCTAGATTAGCGGGCAGGCAGGCGACCGCCCACAGTCCGCGGGGGCCATTGCTCGAAACCTCGCGCGACTGGTCAGACGCCCCTACTGACGCTCCCGTCTCCGTCGGCGGTCGGGTGGGCTTCACGACGGTTCAAGGGGTGTTCGGCAGAGTCAGACCGGCGTAGACGGGGTTCCTGATGGGCACCACCGTCTGCAGGTACGCGAAGATGGCACGCAGATCCTCGTCGGTCATGTTCTGATACACCTCCGACGGCATCGGGGGCAGGACGTGTGTACCGTTTGGTTTCCTGCCCGTCCGCATCGTCTCTAGGAATGCGGCCTCGGTGTAGCGGTCACCGATCCCGGTCACCGGATCCGGTGTCAGGTTCGAGGCGACACTGAATCCCCAGGGACCCGTCCAGGCCGTGAGGTCGAGAGAGGCGTGAATCTCCCCTTCGGTCGTGGACGGCAGCGGCGTGGTCGCGGGACGACCAGACAATGCCAGCGCGGGATCCGGTGTCATGCCCTCCAGCTTGGGCGAATGACAATCGTGACAACCGGTAATCCCCACCAGATACCGGCCGCGTTCGACCAGCGCATCGCCGGACAGCTCCTGCGGCTGCTGGGGCGGCTGCGTGCACGCGGACGTGGCGAGAATCGCGACGGCAACAAATGCCGCGGCTCCGCCCGGAACCGAACGGCGACTGCCAATTCGAATGTGACGGTTCATCGGTACCAGATCTGCTCCAGCCGCATGAACGTGCCATCAACCGCCGGAGCCCGAGCAGGCACATGGCGGCGGCATGAAACCTACGGGTTACCGGGGAAACAAGCCAGATGATCCGCCGGACGATGCACCGATGTCAATTATGTTTCGGCGGCCTGGCGGCACAGGAGCATAGAGGCGGGGCAGGGTCTTCGTGCGTCTCCGCGCCGTCATCATGTCGGCGGTATAATCGCGACGCCACTTGTATGCCACATGACGCTGGCATCAGACGCTCTCTTTCGTTCCTGTCACCCGCGGCCGGCGGCAGGCCTCCCTTGGCGGCAGGAGCCGCCCGAGCAGCGAACGGCTCCAAGACCGACCCGTAGACATGGAGAGGGCGTGACGTGATCGGGCGGATGCTTGGTCCGTATCGAGTCCTCGGCAAGCTGGGCGAAGGCGGCATGGGCGAGGTGTATCGCGCGACCGATACCCGCCTCGGCCGGACCGTCGTCATCAAGTGCTGCCTGCGGCGCTGGCCTCCGATCCGGAACGGCGGCAGCGCCTCGAGCGGGAAGCGCGCACGCCGGCAGCCTGAACCATCCCCATATCTGCACGTGCACGACATCGGGGCGCACGAGCCCATCCACTATCTCGTGATGGAGTGCCTCGAGGGCCCCACACTGGCGAAGCGGCTGGAGGCCGGACGCCTCCCCCTCGAGCAGGCGCTGACGTTCGCCATCCAGATCGCCGACGCCCTCGACAAGGCGCATCGCCGCGGCATTGTGCATCGCGACCTCAAACCGGCCACCGTCGTTATCACCAGGTCAGGCGTCAGCTGCTCGACTTCGGCCTGGCCACCGGCCGGCCGCCGGTCCGCGGTCTCCCCTCGGATCTGGTCACGATGGAGAGTGGCGAGCACATCACGGCCGAAGGCACGATCGTGGGCACCCTCCAGTACATGGCTCCCGAGCAGCCGGAAGGGCGGGAGGCCGATGCGCGGACCGACATCTTCGCGTTCGGCGCCCTCATCTATGAGATGGTCACCGGGACCGCCGCCTTTTAGGGCCGGAGTCCGGCCAGCCTGGTCTCCGCCATCCTGCGCGACGAGCCGCGGCCGATGCGGGAGCTCCGCCCGAGGTCCCGCTGCCGCTCGCGCTGACAATCGCGCGCTGTCTGTCGACGGAGCCGGACGACCGGTGGCAGTCGGCCGGCGACTTGCTGTTCCAGCTGCGCTCGCTGTCGGCCTCTGCGATCGCCGCTGCAGAGAAGAGCCCGACAGCGGCCCCGGCGAAACCCCCTTCACCCCGAAGCGAGCCTGCCTGGTGGGTGGCGGCGCTCGTTGCCGCTGTTGCCTTGTCAGCTCTTGCGGCCGTCCTGTGGAGTCTACCCGGAGGCGCCCCCCGCGCGACACCGATGGAGGGACAACGCTGACGCCGGCGCCAGGCACATCCTTCTACTCCGGCTACGATCGGCCGTTTGCCATCTCCCCCGACGGCCGCCACTTCGTCTCCGTCGCCGTCAGGGACGATGGGAAGAAGACGAAACAGTTGTGGCTGGGCACGTGGGACTCCGAGACCTCGCTGCCGATGACCGGAACCGGCGGCGCGAGCATGCAGTTCTCGTCGCCCGACAGCCAGTGGATCGGGTTCTTCGCCGACGCCAGCCTGAAACGGGTGCGCATCTCGGGAGGACAGCCACAAGTCGTGGCCAGCGGCGTCTCGTCGCCTCCCGGGGCTGCCTGGAGCTCGACCAACATCATTTTGTTCCCAGTCGGCCACGTCGGGGTTGTTCCGTGTGTCCGCACAGGGTGGGCCGCTCGTGCCCGTGACAACGCCCGGGCGGTCCAACGGCGCGGGCGGCCACCTCTGGCCGCGGTTCCTTGGCGACGGCAACCACTTCATCTATGCCGGGGCCGCCGGTGCCGGCAGACCAGCCGGCCTCTATTTCGCGTCACTCGACGGTGCAGAGCCGCGGCTGCTGATGGAGTCGCCAACGTCGTAGTGATGCCTGGCGAGTACGTGCCGAACTACCTGATCTTTGTGTCCGAGGCCGCGCTCTTCGCGATCCCGTTCGATGAGGACCGTCTCGAGTTGGTCGGAGAGCGGATTCGGGTGCTGGACGGCATCCCTGTCACCGGTCCGGGCCGCGCCCCCTTCTCGGCGTCAACCGAGGGGATGCTGGCTACGCGATCTTTCCGCCCGCCCGTATGTCGTGACGCCCGATGACCGCCGGTTCCTCGTGGCCGTCAGGGTCCACGACCCGAACACGCCGCCGATCAACATTGTCCTGAACTGGCCCGCGCTGCTGCGGCGTTGACTCGCCGGGCCTGAGCAGCACCGGCGCGCGATTCGGCGGCGGATCGGGCGCCACACCCGCAGCCGAAGGCGATGTCCGGCCTGCTCTGTCAACGTTCGCCGCCGGGGCCGGCTCCAAAGACGGCGGCGAGGGACGGCGATCGAAACCAGCCAAGGGGCTCTGCCCCTTGATATCCCCGCAGAGTCCCTCGGCTGGTTGCCAGTATCTTCTGCCGCGCTTCGCGCGGCCAGGACCGCTATGCAGTCGGGACAACGAGTATCGATTCGCGTTCCGGGTCGCATAGCGGTCCAATGCTTCCTGGGAATTCAGTGGCTTGGATGCACGCACTGCCTGACGCGGCTGCACACGCCCGCCCACCGGCCCGGTGGTACCGCCTATCGCAAGCTGGCAGAGCCGACCTTCCGCCGCCGATCAGGTCCCGATGGTTGAATGCGGCGGGGCGCGAGTGTCCGCCTGCGCCGCCGCGCCGCCAGCAATGGATACGCGCGGATGAACAACGCCAAGGTCGAGAGCGTCGCGCCGATCCCGCTGTTCCAGAAGATCCCGAGAGACCCGCCGCCGAGGATCATCGACTGCCGGAACGCTATCTCCGCGCGGTCGCCGAGCACCATCGCCAGAACGAGTGGTGCCACCGGATAGTCCAGCTTCTTGAACACGTAGCCCACGGCGCCGAACACGAGCGCCACCGCCACGTCGACGACACTGCCCGCCACCGAGTAGGCGCCAATCAGGCAGGTGACGAGGACGAGCGCGGCGCCGGTCATGAAGACGTCGGTCTGCGAACCGCGCTGGAGCCAGATCTTCCACTCTCCGGTCTCCGCACCTTCGCCAGCATGTCGCGATAGAAGGCCACCTGTTCGTCGGCGACGCCGGTCGGCAGCCAGACGGTCCGCGGCATCTGGTAGCGCTCGATCGGCAGCCCGGCCTCGACACAGGTCGGGACGTCCGCCCACGACTCGCCACCAGTGACGAGCTCCTCGTCGGCGAGCCGCGCCGGCGACAAGACGCACAGCGGTCGCACCGTCCCGGCGCGCCATTGCGCGAGGTTCTCCTGCGGATTGTTCACGTTGGCCGCCACGTGCCCACCGGCCAACTGCACGGCCGCCTCGCTCCCCGAGCGGAAGGGCACATAGCTGAACGTCACGCCGGCGGTCTTCTCGACATGCCGCACCAGCACCTGATCCGTATCCTTGGCCTGCGTCCCGGCCACCGCCAGATGCGTCCGACCGCTGCGGGCAGCCCCGAGGAACCCGGCGACGTCTCGGTACGGCGACCTGGCACTCACCCAGAGCAGGAACTCGTCAACGGCCATCGCGGCTACCGGGCGCAGGTCGGAGCGCGTGTACCCGACCGCAGTACAGAGCGGGAGCAGCCAGACGTTGTTGGTAGCGAAGACGAGCTCGTGCGGATTGCCCGCGGCGGCCTTCGCACAGACGAAGGCTTCGGACCCTGCCCCGCCGCCCTTGTTGGTGACGAAGACCGAAGTGTCGATCAGACCCTGCGGCTGGATGATCGCCTGCACCGTGCGCGCCAGCTGGTCGCTGCCGCCGCCGGGTCCTGCCGCCACGACGAACTCCACCGGCCGCGTCGGGCGCCAGGGGCCGTCGTCGGCTGGAGCGGAACAACCGGCCGCGGCAACCAGGACGACCGCGAATGCCGCATGTGTGCGCGTACGACTCGTCGCGCCGTACACACACGGCCAGCGGAGCCGAACGTCCGACCGACCGCTCACGTCCCCGCTCCGACGGCTCAACGTGCGGTTTCCGCCTCGAACGAGTGCGCCAGGTCCGGGTACCCGTTCATTGCCAGACGGGCCGACGCCCCTCGCCCGCAAAGCTGGCCAGGTGCCACCGCTGCTTCGGCACGTAGACGATGTCGCCCTGGTCGGCAATGAAGGTCGGCAGCCCCTCGATCGTGCAGCGAATCTGCCCGATGAGGATGAACCAGAACTCCGAGCTTTCGGTGTAAAAGTGCCCCTTGTCGTTCGGATCGGGCGGCGGGCCCGCGGCCGAGGATGATATTGGCGAAGCCGCGCGCATCGACAACAAACTGGCGCGTGCGATCGGTGCCCGCGACCACGGCGTTGAAGTCCACCCATGGCTGGTGACGCTCGTCGTAGGTGCCCCGGCCGGCTACGCGGGACCGTACGTACTGCATGCCGGCCACGGGCACAGGCGTTTCGTCCGCGGGGTAGATCTTCTGCGCCTTCGCAGTGTTGACCTCGAAGCGCAGCGACGGCCGATCGCCCACGGTCCCCATCGTGTGGAAGGTGCGGTACGGCACCTGCACGAGATAGCCCGTGGACGCCACGAAGGGCTCGAGTCCGTCGATGGCGAATCGGATCTGGCCGTCCTGGATCACCCACCACTCGCGTGTGTCGACGCCTCGCGCGACAGCGTCGCCGCCACCTGCCAGATCCCCTGCCCCCGCATGCTGTCGATGATCCACGGTGTTGCCGAGATGCACGTGGAGGTCGATGAGGCCGGGTATCACGAACGCGCCGGACAGATCGCGCTCGGCCGCATCGGCCGGCGCCTGCAGATCGGCGGCCCGGCCCACCCACGATATGCGGCCCTCCGTGACGACCATCGCAGCGGCGGGCAGCGGGGCGCGATCGGTACCGTCGATCAGCGTGAAGTTCCGGAAGACCAGCACGTCCCCGGCCGGCACGACAGGCTCGGCACGGCCACAGCCGGCGACGATCACTGCGAGGAGGAGCCCGGCCAGGGAGACGGCCTGGGAACCGCAGCCTCATCTCCGGCAGATCGGGTGCCGGGCGCCGCCTCAATACCGAATCTACGTCCTCTTCGTTCGCGCATCTTCCAGGATCCTGGCCGCGCGGACCGGGTTGAACACGCCGCACGAGCAGAAGCGTGTCAGCGTCGCCGCCGCCTGCTCCGGCGTGCGCCGGTTCTCCTTCACGAAGTCGATCATCTTCTTCGCCAGCGAATGACTGATCATGCCGTGTCCGCACATCGTCGACAGGAGCATGACCTGCGCGTCGGGCAGCTTCTCGGTCTTCCCCTCGAAGCCGAGTGAGTAGCCGACGCTGTGGCGGGGAATCCCGGCACACGCGCAGCAGTCCTCGGCGCCGCGAATCGACGTGGAGACGTTGACGCTGAGGCCGAGGTCTTCCTCCTTGATGCGCGTGACGAACCCCTCGGCCGCCTCTCGGTTGTCGAAGACGGCGGCGCACGTCGTCACGTCGGTCAGTCCGTCGACCACCGCCTGGAAGTCGGGGGCATGGGCCCGCGTCCAGTGCGCGAGCGGGTTCAGCTGCCGTGAGGGCCGGATCGCGCCGCCGTGCCGCGCGTCGCCCAGATTGACGGGTCCGTATTCAATGGCGATCCGCAGGAACCGCCGCAGCGCGTCGAGCGCGTTCACCTGCTTGTACGGCCCTTTGCACGCCATCGCAAACACGATGAAGTCGTCGTCGAAGCTGTCGGCGCTGCCGAAGCGGTGCAGGGTGTTCGTCACGTGGTCACCATCTCGCGCTCCGGCTCCGCGGCTGGCGCCCCGCGTCGGCCAAGGCCGATGTTCGTCTTGGCCCGTTCGAGACGGTAGCCGAGCCGCTCGAGGATAGGCGCCACCACCGTATCGTCGCCGTGCTCGTCACACCGCACGCCCGCCCCGATCGACACGACCGTATCGATCCGTCTCTCGACGTCGCGGACGAGCCCGATGATCTCCTCCACGCGGGCCACCGGCACCTTGACCTCGACAATTGCCGACAGCACCTTCTCGCCAAGGATGTCCTCCCGGATGGAGCCCGTCGAGACGTCGCTCATGAGCGAGGTGACCGGGTTCTTCTGCTCGAAGGCGACGCCGGCGCCGGCCAGCTCCCGGCACACCTCCTGGATCTCGTGGAACCGCACCCCGACGCCGGGCCGCCCGAGCTCGATTGTGAAGCCGACCTCACCGGGGCCGACGCGGCCGGTTACGTCGTTCGTCTTCACTTCCTCCGTGCCGCGGCCCTCCACGCCCGTTGATTCGTGCGGCACGCGCGGGTCGGAAAACGCGCGGCGGACGACGCGGGGCCAGGTGAGTTCGTCGGGCTCGAAGGCGGCCGTCGGGCACACGTCGGGCTCGGGCTCGAAGCGGATGCGCAACGCGGTGAAGACGCGGCGCACGGTACGCACGAACGCAGGAGGCAGGTGCTCCCGGCTCAACCCGTTGAAGCAGGTGTAGCACTCGACGCATTCGTCGCGGTTGATCGTGGCGCGCTTCAGCGCCGGGTCGATGTAGATGGCGCCCATCGGACAGATGTACGTGCAGTTGCCGCACGCAACGCACTTGCCCGGATTGATGCGCATGACGGGTAAACCTCCCATCCGGGGACAGGACGCCTTATCATAGCGCCACCCTGCTGCGATCTCTATCTTTCGGCTCCGATACAGCATCGGATTGCCCAACGAGCCCCACATGTCGTCTTCAACTCCTATCAGCATCCATCTCCTCTCACCCAGCGACGTCGCCCTTCTGGAAGCCTTGTCAACGATGTTCGGGGAGGCATTCGACGAAGTGGAGACCTACACAGGAGCCCGGCCACGCAGGGCCTATCTGGAGCGCCTGCTGGGCAGCGACTGCTTCATCGCGCTCGTGGCCTTGGAAGGCAGCGAAGTCGTGGGCGGGCTCGCCGCCTACGAATTCCACAAATTCGAGCAGGAGCGCAGTGAGATCTACATCTACGATCTGGCGGTGGCGGCAGCACACCGGCGCCAGGGCATCGCGACCGCACTCATCACGGACCTCGAGCGGATCGCCGCGACACGCGGGGCCCATGTCATCTTCGTGCAGGCCGATGCTGACGATGTACCCGCCATCGCCTGCTATACGAAGCTGGGCAGGCGTGAGGATGTCGTGCACTTCGATATCGCCGTCCAATAATCGCTGCATCAGTCTGCGGCGTGTGCGCTCGTCTTGTGCGCCGGCGCAGGAGCGGGTGTCGCAGGAACCGCGTACGTAGAGACAGCTCCTGGTCACAGAATCTGCCAGCACTGCGCCTTCACTCCTGCGAACTCCAGACACTTTCGCCGGCATACCGCTTGCGATGACGATGCTAGAATGCCATGCGGAAGCCATCGTGTATGTCGCACGCCGCGCAACTCCTCACTGCGGAACAGCTCCAACGACTCCCGGACGACGACAGCAAATACGAGCTGGTACAGGGTCGACTGATCCGCATGAGTCCGGTCGGATGGCCTCACGGGGTCATCGTCATTCGGTTTGCCGCGGCGCTGCTCCACCACGTGGAAGCCCACCAGCTCGGAGCAGTGGTGGCAGAAGTCGGCTTCATCCTGGCTCGGGCGCCAGATACAGTGAGAGCCCCTGACGTGGCTTTCGTGCGTCGCGACCGCATTCCGTCGCGCCAGGGCTTCGTCCAAGGTCCGCCCGACCTGGCGGTGGAGGTGTTATCCCCCGAGGATCGGCGCGCAGATGTCCTCGCGAAGGTCGATGACTACCTGACGCACGGTGTGGCTGTGGTGCTGGTCATCGATCCCGACGCTGAGACCATTCGTGTATGTCGCCGACTGACCCCGTCGATCCTGCTCGGCATCCACGACGCGCTCAATCTCGGTGATGTCGTCGACGGGTTCCGGTGTTCGGTGCGGGAGCTGTTCGGAGAGTCCTTCGATCGCTGAGGGGATAGCAGCGAAGTAATCTGGATGTATCCGTCTGACCGCGTCGATGAACACGAAGTCGGTCGCGTCAGGGGGTTCCGGTCGAGGGAGATGCCCAACGCAGACGACGTCACTCGACAGATACGGCAGGCGTTCGCTGAAACCGGGCTCCCGTCAGCAGACGCGCTCGCCAACAAATCACTGCAGCGAATGCGCGGACGTCTCGGCCGCGTACGAAGGCGGGCGCTGGATGATATCACGCTCGAGCAGATACTGCGTGGACGTGAAACGGCACAGCTCAGTCCTGCCGCATGAAGGTACTATCTCCCCGCCTTGTTGATCTGGACGATTCGCGCGCCGGACGCGGTCGATGTTCTACAGGACAATCTCGTAAACCAGTTGACGCCCCCACGCGATGGCCGAGGCGTGCCCCAATGGTTCGGAGATCGTGCGCACTTGTTCACCTCCGAGCAACGACTCGCGATCGTGGCGTTTCTCCACTGGTATCGAGAGCGGGACGAGACCACCGTGACACGGCTCGGAGATGAGACGTCCTCCCACGTCAACGACGCCATCCGTCATTGGACATCGGGGACGACCGACCCCATGTGAATTCAAACGCGCGCGGCGGTGTGAGGCGGAGCTTCACTGGCGGCCCGCCTTGGGCATAATGGAGCCCGAGTGGATCAGGACATCCGTTTCTGCATGGCGGCCGACAGTGTGCGCATTGCCTATGCGATGTCCGGCGCCGGCCCCCCGATCGTCAAGGCGGCCAACTGGCTGAACCATCTGCAATACGACTGGGAGAGCCCGATCTGGCGCCACACGTTCCGCGAACTGTCGCGCGATCATCGATTGATTCGCTACGACGAACGCGGGAACGGGATGTCCGACTGGAACGCCGACGACCTGTCGTTCGAGGCGTGGGTACGCGATCTCGAGACCGTGGTCGATGCCGCTGGGCTCGACCGGTTCGCGTTGCTCGGCATCTCCCAGGGTGGGGCCGTCTCAATCGAATATGTAACCCGTCATCCAGCACGTGTCAGTCATCTCGTGCTGCTCGGCGCCTGGGCGCGCGGCTGGGGGAAGCGCGAGTCGCCGGATGGCATCGACCAGCGGGAGGCGCTCCTCACTCTCATCCGGACGGGATGGGGGCAGGAGAACCCGGCGTTCCGGCAGGTCTGGACTTCCCGCTTCGTTCCGGACGGGGCCCTCGAACATCAGCGCTGGTACAACGAGCTGCAGCGCATGACGACCTCCCCGGCCAATGCCGTACGTCTGTCGCTCACGTCGCGGGACGTGGACGTCATGGACCTGCTGCCGCAGATTCAGGTCCCCACACTGGTCCTGCATGCCAAAGGCGACGCCGCCGTCGCGTTCGAACATGGCCGCGAGATTGCGGCAGGCATTGCGGGGGCGCGATTCGTGCCGCTCGACAGCAAGAACCATCTTCTGCTGGAAGACGAACCGGCCTTCGAAGTCTTCGTCCGCGAGGTCAGGCGCTTCCTCGGCACCGGACGTCATGAGGACGACGCGCGCCGTACAGGCCCGGAAGCGTCCCCAACTCCGGCGCGCCCTCATCCAGTACCGGGGACGCGTCTCGCTCAGTACGAAGTCGGCTCTGAGCTCGGCGCCGGTGGCATGGGTGTCGTGTACCGGGCCCGGGATACCAGGCTGGAGCGCGACGTGGCCATCAAGGTCCTGAACGCCCCCGCAGGCGACGCGGACGCTCGACGCCGACTGCTGCGCGAGGCGCGCCACGCCGCGGCCCTGAACCATCCGAGCATCTGCACGATCTACGAGGTTGCCGAAGCAAACGGTCTTGCCTTCATCGTCATGGAGCTCGTGACGGGTCGCCCTCTCAGTGCGATCACGGCCGCCGGAACGCTGCGCACCGCGGAGGTCGTATCACTCGGGATGCAGATCGCAGATGCACTCGCGCATGCGCACACAGAAGGCGTCGTTCACGGCGACCTCAAGAGCGCCAACGTCGTGGTCCGCGACGACGGTCGCGCGAAAGTGCTCGACTTCGGCATTGCCCGTCGCACAATACCTGTGGCGAAGGAACACACGACAATGACGGTCGCGGCGCCGCACGGGATGCTGGTCGGTACTCCTGCCTACATGGCTCCCGAGGTGCTCAACGGCGCCGTGCCGGACGCCCGCAGTGATCTCTGGTCGCTGGGCGTGCTGCTGTTCGAAATGGCCACGGGGACCATGCCGTTCCGCGGCGTCGGACTCGATCTCATTGCCGCCGTCCTACGCGACAACGTGCGACTGCCGAAAGGATCCCTGCCCGCAGGCCTGCCCGCGATCATCGAACGGTGCCTCGACCGGCAACCGGAACGAAGGCCCATCAGTGCGGCGGCAGTCTCTGCGGCACTCCGGCACATCGACAGCCGTTCCGACCCAGGCAGCTTCGGATGGACGTTCGATCGGTGAGCGGTACGCCTTTCTGCGTGGTGACGTGTGCACGCCTATCTGGCGGCACCTGCGTGACCATGAAGACGTTGCCGCAGCAGGTGCTCGTGCACCTGCTGGATCACTGCCGCCCCTTCACCGACAGCGGACGCCACCCGCTTCACCGATCCGAGCCGTACGTCGCCAACCGCCAAGACGCCCCGAACGCTGGTCTCGAACAGCAACGGCAGGTCCCGTCGCTCGGAGGACGACCCTGCAGCAGCGTCGGCACCAGTGGCGACGTAGCCGCGCGCGTCGCGCAGGATCGCCGGCGGCAGCCAGTCCGTGCGCGGCTGAGCACCAATCAGGATGAACAGCGCCGCCGCAGGAACCGTGCGGGTGTCTCCCGACGTAGTGTCCGCCAACGTGAGCCAGCTCAGATGCCCTTCTCCGCCGCCGTTGACGACCTGCGCGTTCAGGTGCACGGCGATGTTCTCCACGACGCCAAGCTCGTCGCGCAGGTACTGCGACATTTCCGCCAGTGACGGCCCTCGGACGACAACATGGACGCGCCGTGCAAACGCCGACAGGTGCATCGCCGCCTGCCCGGCCGAGTTCCCACCACCGACCACGTACACCTCTTCACCGGCGAGCACATGGCCGTCGGCGACCGGGGCACCGTAGAACACACCAGCGCCCGTCAGCGACTCGAGCGACGGAACACCGAGGCGGCGGTAGGAGACACCGGTCGCGACGATGACGGCACGCCCGGTGGCTTCACGCCCGTCCGACGTGGTGATGACATGCCGGCCGTCTTCGGTGCGCAGATCCGTCACGCGCTGCATGAGGACGAATCGCGTTCCGAACACCCAGGCCTGCTGGTACGCGCGCTGAGCGAGCTCGGCGCCGCTCACGCCGCGAGGGAAGCCGGGATAGTTGCGGATGAGCGAGCTCGATCCGGCCTGACCGCCAATCGCCTCCTCTTCGACCACGAGCGTGCGCAACCCTTCGGACGAGGCATACACCGCCGCCGCCAGACCGGCCGGGCCACCGCCAATCACGATCACGTCGAAGTCGCGCTCGCCATTGAGCTGCGTATTCACGCCGTACGCGCGCGCCAGCTCGACACCGGACGGATCGACCAGCACGCGGCCATCGAACGTCACGACGATGGGATCGTCCGATCCTTCGCGGGCCGCGCGCATCAGGAGTCGGCGGCCCTCCTCGGAGTCGCTCGTGTAGAACGAGTGCGGAATGCCGTTGCGTCCGAGCTGCGCGCGAAGCGCGTGTCCACGAGACGACCACCGCGGGGCGACCACGGCAATCTCACGGCTGGCGCGCGGGTCCGTGCGCGACCACTCGTGGAGGAACTCCGCGACCGTGCGGTTGAACAGCTCGTCGGGACTTCGCCACGGCTTGATCACGTAGTAGTCCATGCGCCCGAGCGCCATGGCCCGGAGGATGGCGTCGGCTGTCAGGCGATCCCCCCAGGCACCAAACTCGATGAGCAGCCCCCGCTTCGCACGCGGGTGCAATCCCCGGACACTCGCCAGCAACTCCTCCCCTGTCAGCCCCTCCGTCCGTTGCGCGGCCAGCACGAGCGCGACGTCGTCCTGACTGTCGCGCAACACCTGCAGTGTGTCGCGCGCATGGGACGCTGACGACTCGAAGACGAGCCGATAATCGCGGCCGTACCGCCGCGTGAGCTCCTCGCGAATGCGCTCCCGCGCGGCCGGATCCCCATCTGCCACCACGATGACAGGACGCCGATCCGGCGGGATGTTCCCTGACATGACTTCCCCTGGCGGACTCACCCGCCTTTGATCTCTTCGGTCGCCGAGGTCCGGCGCGGCACCGGCCGGCG
>CAZDLW010000094.1:0-18391 GCA_964505975.1 uncultured Bifidobacteriaceae bacterium
TGGGTGATCGCATCGGCATACGGAGTGGGCGACGACCGCACCGGCAGGCTGGCCGCGTCGTCCCAGGCGCTGCGCTCCATCGCGTAACGGGCCGGAATCGCCGCGGCGGCATACAGTCCGGCCGGCGCCGCGCGGCGCCCCGGACGAGCGATTCGTCCACCCGCGTCAGCACGGCGGGCGCCGCCTCGACGACACGCCTCGCCTCGGCGTCCTGCGCCATCTGCAGGTAGGCATAGACCTGATAGTCCATCGCGTGGAGGACCTCGGCGAACGAGCGCTCCCGTTCCGCTGTCTCGGCGGACGCGATGTTCGACTCGACCGACTCTCGCCAGGCACCCACCCGGGTGAAGGTGTGCGAGGGCATGTGCAGCGCATGCGGCGCGGACGGCGCGATTCGGCGTAGCGGCGCGCTGCGTCGAGCCCCCGCTCGGCGAGTGGTGGGTGGTCGTAGGCATGAATGATGTAGTGCGCGAGGCCGGGATGCTCGGGCTGCCGCTCGAACAGCGGCTCGAGGATGGCGGCCGCCTTCAGCTGCTGCGCGTAGGTCTTGTCGGTGGGCAGCGCCGTCTGGTTGATGGCCAGCGCGTAGAAGATCGACGCTTCGCGATCGGCTGTGCAGCGCCGGGCAGGGCTGAGAAGCGCGCAGTCGCAAGGGGCGCATTGTCTGCGCCGTGGGCAGAGCTGGGCCTCGTACCCCACGGTGGCAGATGTCGCTTCCGATGACTGGGCTGCACTGCCTCGCTTGGCCAAGTGGTTACGTCTGTTCGAGCAGCGACTGGCAGGTCGAGTTTTTACCGATCTTCGATTGCTCCGGCACACTCGTCATGAAGGGCGCTCTCCTCGCGACTGCGCTTGGAGAACTCGGCCAGCGAGGACCCCAGAACGCGCTGCGCCCTGGTGAACAGTGCCGGCAAGATCCTTCCGGCGAGAGCCGCGGGTTTGGTCTTGGACCCGATGTGGGCACAATCATGCCCTATCGGGCATGGCGGTCAAACCAGCCACGGGCCTCGGGCCGCATAGCGGTCCAGAGCCGAGACGACCCGAATCCTGCCGGACTTCCGGGAGTGCGGCTCGTGCCGAACCACGATCTCGACGGCGTGGTCGCCGCGGACAGGTGCACCAGGCGTTCGACGAAAGAGCCGTCTTCGACAAACCACAATTTTCTGCCGGATCGAGCCACATCTCGCGTATCGTGGTGAGCTGCGCGTCTGCGTGCGGGTACGATCGGACCGCTGCGCGAAACGTTCGAGGACGTCCACCAAAGAGGAGAACCGGGTCCGTGAGTGCCACCACCACTCTCGTGAAATACCGCATGTTCGTCGGCGGCGAATGGATCGATGCCGCCTCCGGCGAGTACTTCGAGAGCGACGATCCGTACCGCGGAGAGCCGTGGGCGGCCATCCCACGCGGGTCCGCGGTCGATGTCGATCGGGCGGTGCGAGCGGCGCACAAGGCGCTCACGTCGGGACCATGGCCGGCGCTCACGGCGTCGCAGCGCGGGGCCCTGCTCCGGAAGCTGGGGGACTTGATCAGCGAACGATCGAAAGCCCTCGCAGAGATCGAGGTCCGCGACAACGGGAAGCTCTACGCCGAGATGAGCGCCCAGACGGCCTATATGGCGCAGTGGTACCACTACTACGGTGGCCTGGCCGACAAGATCGAAGGCGCCGTCCTGCCCGCGGACAAGCCCGACGTGTTCAACTACACACGGTACGAGCCGATCGGCGTGGTGGCGGCCATCATCCCCTGGAATTCGCCGCTGCTGCTCACGGCGTGGAAGCTGGCGCCGGCACTGGCCGCGGGGAACACGGCCGTGCTCAAGCCCTCCGAGTACGCGTCGGCCTCCCTGCTGGAGTTCATGAAGCTCGTGGAGGAGGTGGGATTCCCGCCCGGCGTCGTGAACGTGGTCACGGGCTTCGGCGCCGATGTGGGCATGCCGCTCGTCGAGCATCCGCTCGTCGCGAAGGTGGCCTTCACCGGCTCGGTGGCAACAGGACAACGCGTGTACGAAGCCGCGGCACGGGGGCTCAAGCGCGCCAGCATGGAGCTTGGCGGCAAGTCCCCGAACATCGTGTTCGACGACGCTGATCTCGAGAACGCGATGAAGGGCGTGATCTCGGGCATCTTCGCGGCAACGGGCCAGACCTGCATTGCCGGGTCCAGGCTCCTCGTGCAGGAGAGCATTCACGACCAGTTCCTGGACCGCCTCGTCGCCTTTGCCGGCACGGCCCGCATGGGCGACCCGATGCGATCGGATACGCAGATCGGGCCGGTGACGAACAAGCCACAGCTCGAGAAGATTCTGAACTACATCCGCATCGCGCGCGACGAGGGCGCGCGGCCGGTACTTGGCGGCGCACGAGCCTCGCGCCCTGAATGCGGTAACGGCTGGTTCATCGAACCCACCATCTTCGCCGGCGTCCGCAACGACATGCGGATCGCGCAGGAGGAGGTCTTCGGCCCCGTGCTCGCCGTCATTCCATTCAAGGACGAGGACGAAGCCATTGCCATTGGCAACGACGTCGTTTACGGCCTTGCCGCCGGCGTGTGGACCCAGAGCATCCGGCGTGCGCTTCGTATGGCGGAACGCCTGAAGGCCGGCACCGTCTGGGTGAATACGTACCGAGCTGTCAGCTACCTGTCCCCGTTTGGAGGCTACAAACGGTCGGGCGTCGGCCGCGAGAACGGGCAGGAGATGATCAAGGACTATCTGCAGGTGAAGAGCGTGTGGATCTCGACGGCGACTGACGTACCGAATCCGTTCGTTCAGCGGTGACGGCAAGGATCTCGCGTCAGATCGAGCATTATTCCGGAGCTCACTCGAGTTGCGACGGGACGGCGACCTACGACTCGCGCGACACTAGTGTGGTGTCCACGAAATAGCTGGCGCACCGAGGGCGCTGATGCGCCCGGCGGGCAAGGCGCGACGACCGAGAATATTGGCCATATGTGAGGGAGGAGCAACGCAGCCGGCCGGGATGCAGCGGCGGCCGAATGCCCAGTTATTTCGTGGACACCACACTAGTCAGGCAAAACGCATCCGGAGCGTGACGACCGCGCTGGGTTGGGGACCCAGCGCGGGTCGCCGGTTGCGGGTGGAGGATGCGTTTTACCGCGCGATGTCGTCGGGAGCCCGCCCGTCGCAACTCGAGTGAGCTCCGGTGTAGAGCATGCTGCGACGCTCGGTGGGAGTCGCAGCGCGCCCAGTCGAGGTGAGGAGTCGTGGAGGATGAGGAGCATGGAGGGTCGGGTACTCGGGTTCATTGGCGTGGGGCGGATGGGAGCCCTGATGGCGTCGCGGCTGCTGGACGCCGGTCACGCGTTGTGCGTGTTCGACACCAATCAGGAGGCGGTCCAGCCGCTGATCGATCGGGGAGCCAGGGCTGCCTCCTCGCCGGACGCGCTCGCCTCGATGGCCGATGTCGTGCTGATGAGCCTGCCGACGCCGGCGATCGTGCAGGGGGTGGCGATGGGCGAGCACGGTGTTCTGCACGGGTCGCGGGCGAGAACGTTGATCGACCTGTCGACCACCGGTCCGTCTGCGGCGGCGAGGATTGCGGAAGCCGCGGCCGCGCGCGACGTGTCCTGGGTGGATGCGCCCGTCAGCGGCGGTCCTGGCGGCGCACGCGCCGGAACGCTGGCGGTCATGGTCTCCTGCGCGCAGCCAACCTTCCAGCAGGTGGACCCGGTGCTCAGGACGTTTGGCAAGACGTTCTACGTCGGCGACAAGGCCGGGCTGGCGCAGGTGGCCAAGCTCGCGAACAATCTCCTGTCGGTCACGGCCCTGGCCGTGTCGTCGGAAGCCATCGCCATGGGTGTGAAAGCCGGTCTCGATCCCCGCGTCCTCATCGACATCATCAACGCCGGCAGCGGACGCAACAGCGCGACGCAGGACAAGTTTCCACGCGCGATCCTGCCGGGGACGTTCGACTATGGCTTCTCGACCGGATTGTCGTACAAGGACCTGCGCCTGTGTGTGGACGAAGCGGAGACGCTGGGCGTCCCGATGATCGTTGGCGCGGCCGTCCGCCAGATGTTCGCCGTCACCCAGGCCAAGTTCGGACCCGACTCGGACTTCACGTCGGTCGCCAAGGTGATCGAGGAGTGGGCCGGCGTGGAGATGCGATCGCGGTAGACACGGCCGCACCTCGACGGTTCTTGCGCTCCACGACGCGCGCACGGGCTGGTCCCACGTGCTCACCAGCCCGACGCCGCCGATCGGATCGGACAGGCTGAAGGCTGACCGTCTGAAAGGCGCTGGGTTCAGACCTGGCACGTGGGACTGAACCTGCCGCGCGGGCAACCGGACGGGAAGCCCTCGGCCGATACAGCAACCATCAACCAATCGGAGACACAACATGGACAAGGAGACGTTCGAACGCGGGTTGGAGATTCGTAAGGCAGTGCTCGGCGCCGAGTTCGTCGAGAACGCGTTCAAGACCGCCGACGACTTCAACCGGCCGATGCAGGACCTCGCCACCGAATACTGCTGGGGCTACGTCTGGGGGCGCGAGCAGCTCGATCGCAAGACGCGCAGCCTGTTGAACCTGGCAATGATCAGCGCGCTCAACCGCCCTCACGAACTGAAGCTGCACGTCCGTGGCGCGCTGAGAAACGGCGTCACCCGGGACGAGATTCGCGAGGTGTTCCTGCAGGTCGCGATCTACTGCGGCGTGCCCGCGGGCGTGGATTCGTTCCGCTCCGCCCGGGAGGTCTTTGCCGAGCTGGATCAACAGCGCTGAGACGCCCCGTTCAGCCGGCATGCCCGGCCGTCGACTCCCCAGCCACCTGGCCGTCCCGACCGCCTGGAAGACGCCTGCTCCGGAGCTCACTCGAGTGGCGACGGGGCGGGCTCCCGACGACGTTGCGCGGTAAAACGCATCCTCCACCCGCGGTCAGCGACCCGAGCTGGGTCCCGCAACCCAGCTCGGCCCTCACGCTCCGGATGCGTTTTGCCCGACCCGAGTCGCGCAAGTCGTAGGTCGCCGCCCCGTCGCCACTCGAGTGAGCTCCGAAAACAGCTCATAGAGGCTGAAGGGCGACGCCTCGCGAGCCACCCGCGAGACGGCGCCGGATCGTGCGTCATGACCTCGGTTCCACGTCGAGACGCACAATCCACTCCTCGAGGCCTTCTCGGGCGGCAGGGTATCGATCGAGGACCTGCGGGTCGTGGCCGGGCACGATGTGATTGGGCGACTCCGCCAGTTTGCGGATGGTGGCGTACCCTTCCACCGTCTCCGCCACACTGTATGTGATCGGGAACACCCGGCCCTCGTTGATGTGCGCGTACAGGTGCGTCGCGTCCGATGCTAGAACGACGTGACCGCGACCCGTCCTGACGCGCACGCACTGCAGCCCCTTCGAGTGCCCGCCGATGTGGTGCAGCGTGACACCGGGCACGAGCTGTTCGGGGCCATCGTGGAAGACCACCCGGTTGTCGAACACCTTCCGCACCATCGCCACGACGTCTTCCACGTCGAACGGGATGCGGATCTGCGCATGACACATGCAGCGGCCGGTCGCGTACGCCATCTCGCTGTCCTGCAGGTGGTATCGTGCGCGCGGGAAGAGATCGTAATTCCCGCAATGGTCGTAGTGCAGGTGGGTAACAATGACGTCTTCGACGGTGTCGGGCCGGATGCCGAGCGCCGCCAGGCCCTCGCCCACCGGCTTCAGGAGCACGCGGCCGCGCTGACGCGCCATCGCCGCGTCGAAACCGGTATCGAGCACGAACGTGCCGTGTGGACCCACGATCGCCCACACGAAGTAGGCAAGCGGTTGCAGGATGTCGTGAGGGTCGCCGCCGATGAAGTTCTCCGGCGAGTTGCGATCGTGGTGCCCGTACCGGATGGCATAGACCTCGTGAACGTCGTCTCCCCTGCTCACGAATCCCCTCCCGTGAACTCCCGGCCGCGGGTCTCCGGTCCCAGCCAGATCACCATGGCAAAGCAGGCGGAGACGATCATGGTGACGCTCATCGCGTTGATCATGGTGATGCCTTGATCCTGGACATAGCCCAACAGATACGGCATCAGCGCTCCGATGGCCGCACCGGCGTGGTAGCAGAACCCCGGGCCCACGCCGCGGACCTCGGTGGGAAACCGCTCGGTCGTATAGGCCGGCGCCATCCCCCACATCCCCATCCCGAAGAAGCCCATCATGAGCGCGCCCAGCCACAGCATGATGTCCGTCGTGGCATGGAGGTAGAACGGCAGCGATGCCAGGCCGAGGACGATGGTCAGGGTCACCGCGCCGCGCCTGCCCAGCGCCGTCTCGGACAGACGCCCCCACATGGCCGTGCCGACAATGGCACCCACGTTGAACGCAGCCAGGTACGGCAGCGGCGACCGGCCCGCGTCGCGCAGGAACGTGGGATACCAGAAGTTCAGCGAGTAGTAGATACACATGAACGCGCCAATGACGGCGGTCGTCTGGATCGTCGTCATCAACAGATCGGGCTGGAACAGACGCACGACGGACACCGAGGCCGGGTTGCGCACGAGCCGCCCTTCCCGCCTGGCTTGTGCGAGCATCCGCTGGCGTTCGAGCCAGATCGGGCTCTCCGGGACGTTCGTCCGAATCCAGAACGCCAGCACCGCCGGGACGATGGCCAGCCAGAACATGACCCGCCATCCCAGATCCGGTGTGTCGGCAAAGAGCGGGTAGACGAACTGAAACGTGGCCGCGGCGAGCAAGTACCCCCAGTACCACCCGCCGAGCATCATCCCCGAGGCAAGCCCGCGGAGCTTCGTGGGCCAGTGCTCGAGCACCATCGGCATCCCTGCGGCCCATTCGCCGCCCATACCAAGGCCGAACAGCGCACGGAACGTGAACAACATCGCATAGGACGTCGAGAATCCGCTCAGGAAGGCGAACAGCGAAAACCACAGAATCGACAGCATGAGTGGAAGCTTCCGCCCCCACCGGTCGGCCGCCGTTCCTGCAATCGTGCCGCCCACCAGTCGCATGAAGAGCGTGACAGTGGCCAGCGCTCCCGCGAGAGCCCGGTCCACCGAGAAGCTCTGTTGAATGTCGATGACGATGAACGCCAGGATGTTGAAGTCGAACGAGTCGATCACCCAGCCGAGGAAGACAGCCCAGAACGCCCGCCACTGGTCGCCGGAGACCTGGCGATACCAGGGGCCCGTGGCCGCGTCCGGCACGATCGTGTGGGTACGAGTATCCATGTATGACCTGTCGACGGGAAGCGTGGTCTCCGAATGGCCCTGATCAATGCGGTGTGGCTCGGTGGGGCCGGTGCGTCCTCCGCGTGTCGCGCGCCGATTCTATGTGTGCAGGTGGCTGGCTGTCGACACGGAACAGCATCGATCGCGTTTATTGCCCCTAATCCCGGAGCTCGCTCGAGTTGCGACGGGCGGGCTCCGGGATAAGAGCCTCGTCCGTGGCCACGCAACCGGGGCGGCACGCGATGTGCACAGATCCACGGACGAGGAGGAACTCTATGTCCGGCAAACGGATCGTTGGCGCCGTCCTTGTGGTGCTCGGCATCGTCGCACTCGTCTGGGGAGGCGTCTTCTGGACGGAGCGCGATACGGTGCTCGACGCAGGACCATTGGAGATTTCCACGGAGCGACGCGAAGGCGTGTCCTTGCCGCCCGTCCTCGGCGTGATTGCACTCGTAGGAGGAATCGTGCTGCTGGCGGTGCCGGATCGGCGACGGGTCTGACGGGCTCGTTGCGCCCAGCGTTGTGCTCGAGGGCCGCCTGGAGGCGGCCCTGCTGCTCGCGGACCGTCGCGATTAATCGATCCCGAACGCGAGGAGCACGTTACCCGGCCGGGCAAGGATGCCGCCGTAGCCTGAGTTGAAGTACACCATGCCGTCAACGACAATCGCGCCGGGGCCTTCGAGGCCTCCGCCGCGTGCCTTCACGCCGTTGACCGTGTCGAACTCGCGGTTGGTATCGAACTGCCAGATGATCGTGCCATCCTTCGCGGAATAGACACGCATCCCGCCGTCCAGCGATCCGGAGAACACCGCACCGGGAATGGCCGTCACGGCGGCGCCCTGCGAGGCCCTGCAGCTACGATCCTCGCCGCACAACGGGGGTTGCGGAGGCATGTGCCATACACGCTCCCCCGTGGCGAGGCGTACCGCATGAATCCCTCCGGGGTTCGGCGAGAACAGGTCGGCGACGCCGAAGTACGCCAGTCCCAACTCAGGGTCGACAGCTCCACCCCACTGCCCGCCGAAACCGCTGCCCTGGCCGATTCGGTATTGCCACACGATCTCGCCTTGTCTGTCGGGATCCATCGCGTAGGCCAGACCCGACTTCTGCGGCAGCACGAGGAGATCCCGGCCGTTCACCGTCACGAGCGAGGGGGAGGCCGAGAAGTCGTAGTCCGGTCCCATGACGGCGGGACAATTCGGGTTGTCCGGATTCTCCGGCTTACACCCCATCGTCCATTGATCGTTCGGCGTGGTCTGGCTGACCCACAACACGCGTCCCGTCCCGACGTCCATCGCGACGACGGCGTTGTTCATCGGCTGGGGCGGATCCGCGTAGCCGTTGCCGGTGGCGACGTACACCGCCCCGCGTCTGGCATCGACCGTCGGTGCCGCCCAGATGCCCCCGCCGGCTGGCCCCCACTGTTGAACGCCCTGACTGTTCCTGGCGCGGGGTCTCGGCTCATCCACCATGTACGTCGTCCAGAGCACGTCGCCCGTGCTGGCGTCGAGAGCCGACAGGCTCCCGCGGAACGTGCAGCACTCGTACTGCGGGCGTCCACCCTGGCCCTCTTCGTTGAGGCCCTGCACCGGCACGAACACGCGGTTGTCGTGAACGGCCGGTGCACCGGTGATGGCCGCTGCAGCATGATCGTGGACCTTGCGCACCCAGATCTGATTGCCGGTGTTGGCGTCGACCGCGTAGGCGTTCGCCCGGGCATCGCCGAAATAGGCGGCATAGGCCGTGTTCCCCCCGGCAGTCCGATACGGCGCGATCGTGAGTGCCGTCCTGATCCCCGACTGGGCCTTGAAGGTCCAGTGCGTGCATCCACTCCTGGGATCCAGTGCGTGGACCTCGGCGTTCTCGCTGGCGACGAACACGCGTCCGCCGGCCACCGCCGGCTGGGCGCGCACGGCATCTATTCCGGCGAACCCGAAGGCCCACTCGAGTTTCAGCTTCGGCACATCAGCGGCCGTGAGGCGACCGGTGCTGGCGGGCTGATAGCGCGTGTTCTCGATGCCATTCCCCCAGCCGTTCCAACTCGGAGCGGACGCGGGATTGGCCATCGGCGGTGACGCCGAACAGCGGTTCGACGCCGCCGCCACCGGCGACGCGCTCATCGTGCGGCCGCTCAGGAACTCCGCCACCGCACGGCGCTCGGCCTCGGTCAATGCTGAACCTTGAGTCTGCATCGACCCGTTCGTGAGGACGTTCACGATGCCTTCGGGCGTCAACTGTCGCATTGCTTCGAGGCCCGGTGCCTCCGGAAGCGCACCGGAGTGACAGGCCGCACAGTCACGGTTGAAGGTAACCTCGCCCGAACTCTGCGCGAAGGCCGGAGCGCCGACACCGGCCACAATCAGCAGGAAAACAGCACGACAGCAACGAGACATGACCTGCATCGAACCTCCGAACTTCGGCAGACACGCACCTGGCACGTTCCATCGCTCGCCTTGGACCGCTGTGCGGTTCCTGGGCCGGCTGAACGCCGGCCCCCACGACTGGGGTCAACGCTCGTTCGCACGTGGAACCGGCTCTCAGCCTGTCCGACCAGATGGTGGTGTCGTGTTCATCGTAATCCATGCCGGGGCTGGAGGTCTGCGTCCAACCCCACCCCGACGCCGGACGCTCGGGACGCTATGATACGGGGAATCGCCACGCTCGCGCCGAGGTCAATCCGCGACTCCGGAGCGACTCGGGATGTGCGTAATGTCGAACCACGTGATCGCGCAACGGTTGAAACACGCCCGCACGATTCAGGCCACTCTCGTCGTCGTGGCCGTGGCCGCAGTCATCGTCCAGCAGGCGTCATCTCAGGAACCGCAGGGGAACGGACAGGATCGCGTCACGTTTCGAATCATCGTGGCCAGCACCACTCAGGACGCCGACCGGATTGCGACCCGGCTGGCGCAAGGTGGGGAGTTCGCCGCACTCGCGCAGTCGTTGTCGATCGACCCCTCGGCGGCGGGCGGCGGCCTGGTCGGCCCGGTTGCGTTGGCCGACTTGCGGCCCGAGCTGCGGGCGGCCCTGCTGCAGCTCTCCGGAAGCGCCGTCAGCCCAGTCCTCCGTGTGCCCACTGGTTTCGCGCTGCTGCAGCTCGCTCCGGAGCCCCGCTTTTCACGTGCTCCACGCCTCAGCGCCGGGGAGATTCCCGCGCTCGCGGCCGTCGGCAGCGTTCAGTACACGGTGAGCGTCGACGGATTTGGCGAGGCCGGCACGATCCTGGACGAGTTCCCAAAGCCGGATGGCTGGGAGCAAGACCCGATGCTCGTGTGCCAGATGCGCCAGGAATCGCTGTCGGTCATGACGGACGCGATGCGGGACTTCATCGCGGCGTCGCAAGAGCCCGGCACGGCCGCTGCCCTCTTCGACCTCATCCAGGCGAACGTCGTGCTCGGGCAGATTCACGCCTACGCCGGGCGGATGGCGGAGACGATCGCGCCCTTCGAAGAGGCAGTCCGGCGCGCGCGCGCCGGACTGCCCGAGCTCGTACCCCAGCTGCTCGAGATGCTCGGCGTGGCGCATCTGCACAAGTCCGGGATCGACAACGGCGTGCCCCACCGTCCGGGAGATCTCTGCCTGCTGTCGCCGCACGCCCGTCAGGCCTACGCCGATCCGCGCGACTCCCGGCGCGCGATTGAGTACTTCCTGGAGTACCTCGAGCAACGCCCGGACGACGTCGAGGTCAAGTGGCTCCTCAACATCGCCTACATGACGCTTGGCGCGTATCCGTCGCAGGTGCCGGCGCAGCATCTCATTCCGCCGGCAGTGTTCGAGTCGTCCGAGGACGTAGGGCGATTCGTCGACGTGGCCGTCGAGGCCGGACTCGTGTCGGTCGCCTCGGCTGGCGGCGTGATCGTCGATGACTTCACGAACGACGGACGCTTCGAGGTGCTGACGTCGAGCTTCGACAGCTGCGGTCCGATGCGTCTGTTCCGCCGTAACGAGGATGGTCTGTTCCGGGACGTGGCGAAAGAGGCCGGTCTCGGCGAGCAACTGGGCGGGCTCAATCTCATTCAGGGGGACTACGACAACGACGGCTGCCTCGACGTGCTCGTGCTGCGTGGGGGCTGGGAGGCGGCGCAACGCAAGTCGCTGCTCAGGAACAACTGTGACGGTACCTTCACAGACGTGACGGCCGCGAGCGGACTGGCCCATCCGGCCTCGAGCACGCAAACAGCGGTCTGGGTGGACTTCGACAACGACGGGTTCATCGATCTGTTCGTCGGGAACGAGGATCGTCCGGCACAGCTCTTCCGCAACAAGGGCGACGGCACTTTCGAGGACGTCGCACAGGTGGCGGGCGTGGCCCGCAGTGCATTCACCAAGGCCGTTGCGGCAGCAGACTACGACAACGATGGCTATGCGGATTTGTACGTGACGAACCTGGGCGGCGGCAACTTTCTGTATCGCAACAACCGCGACGGCACGTTCACCGACGTGGCCGAACGTGCAGGCGTTCTGGGCCCCGAACGTGGGTTTCCGTCCTGGTTCTTCGACTACGACAACGATGGCTGGCCGGACCTGTTCGTCTCCAGCTACTACCTGTCGGTCGACGAGACCGCCCGCACGTATCTCGGCCTGCCACGAAACGCACCGACGATGAAGCTGTACCGCAACCTTGGCAACGGACGCTTCAGCGACGTGACGGCGCAGGTGGGGCTCGACAAGGTCTTCATGCCGATGGGAGCCAATTTCGGCGACATCGACAACGACGGATTCCTCGACATCTACCTGGGCACCGGCAGTCCTTCATACGCGGCCCTCGTCCCCAGTGTGCTGCTCCGGAACCGCAACGGAACATCGTTCGTCGATATCACCGCCTCGTCGGGAACCGGCGAGATGCACAAGGGTCACGGCGTGGCCTTCGCGGATCTCGACAACGACGGCGATCTGGAAATTGTCTTCCAGGTTGGAGGGGCCACACCGGGTGACGCACACGCACTCCGACTTTTCGAGAATCCCGGTCACGGGAACGACTGGCTCGGGCTGCGTCTCGTGGGGGTGACGTCGAACCGGGGCGCCATTGGTGCGCGCGTCACGGTGACTGTCGAGACCGACGGCGTGCGGCGCTCCATTCATCGCACGGTGACCAGTGGCGGCTCGTTCGGCGCCTCACCGCTCCAGCAGCACATCGGCCTCGGCCCGGATGCCCGGGCGGTGACGGTCGAGATCTGGTGGCCGGCCACCGACACACGACAGCGGTTCGTGGACGTCCCAAGGAACCAGGTGCTGGAGATTCACGAGCGGGCGGAAGAGTACAGGAGACTCGAACGCCCGCCGTTGCCGCTCGGGCGGGGATAAGAGGGTGACTCGGCAATTCGAGATGCGAAATTCAGAACTATCCCAGGAGCTCAGTTGAGTTGCGACGGGGCGGCGACCTACGACTCGCGCGAGACCAGCGGGGCAAAACGCATCCGGAGCGTGAGGACCGAGCTGGGTTGCGGGACCCAGCTAGGGTCGCCGGCGGAGGATACGTTACCGCGCGAAGTCGTCGGGAGCCCGCTCCGTCGCAACTCAACTGAGCTGCGGGATTGAGAATGAAGGCCTGACTGAGTATCGAACGTGAACCGACAGCAATACATCCTCACGAGCGCGCTGCTGCTGCTCGTCCTCCCGCACGGCCTCGCGGCGGATCGACAGTATCCGGTCAAGGGCATGGTGCTCGAGCTGGACCCCGCGAATCGGTCCTTCGTCGTGTCGCACGAGACCATACCTGGCGTCATGGAGGCGATGGCCATGCCCTTCGACGTCCGTGACAGCCGGGAGTTGGAGGGTCTCACACCGGGGACTGCGGTCGAGTTCACCCTGGTCGTCGGGGACCGCTCGGCATATGCGGCCGGGATTCGTGCAATCTCGTACCTCCCCGTCGAGCAGGATCCGCTCGCCGCCCGACGGCTCTCGCTCCTCAGGCGCATCGGCGGCGGCAACAGGCAGCCGGCACCGTTGTCACCCGGCGACCAGGTTCCGGACTTTGCGCTCGTCGATCAGGAGCGGCGGCCGGTCACGCGTGCGGCGATGTCAGGAAAGGTCGTGGCCGTCACGTTCATCTATACCCGCTGTGCGCTGCCGCAGTTCTGCGCTCGGGTCACGAACGATTTCAGCGTTCTGCAAAGGCGGTTTCGCGAGGAGCTTGGCCGCGATCTCGTGCTCCTGACGATTACCTTCGATCCTCAGCGCGACGACCCGGCGGCGTTGGCCCGGTATGCCGCACAATGGGACGCCGATCCCGACGCCTGGCGATTTCTCACCGGGAACGTGTCCGAAGTTCGACGCGTCGCGGCGATGTTCGGCGTCGACCACTTTCCCGACGAGGGACAGATGAACCACTCGTTGCGCACGGCGATCGTCGACCGCGACGGCAGACTCGTCGCCAACGTCGAGGGTAACCGGTTCACGCCCGAGCAGCTTGGCGACCTGGTCCAGACAACGCTGCGGTCCCCCACGAGGCGACAGTGATGACATCACGCACACGCGTCCGAACACTCGTCCTCGTGCTTTCTCTGGCCGCGGTCTGCATCCTCGTGCCGCACGTGCGGGCCGACGAAGGCATGTGGCCCCTCAACCGGTTTCCCACTGCTCGATTGGAGAAACAGCACGGGTTCACGCCTTCACCGCAGTGGCTCGAACAGGCACGCCTCGGCTCGGTGCGCCTGGCGGGCGGATGCTCGGGGAGCTTCGTGTCGGGCAGCGGACTGGTCATGACCAACTATCACTGCGTCGTGGCCTGCGTCGAAGCACTGTCCGACGAGGAGCGAAACCTGATGAGCGACGGGTTCTACGCTCGAGACCCTGGCGACGAACGGCAGTGTCCGGGCATGGAGGTGAATCAGTTGCTCGACATCACCGACGTCACGAACCGCGTGAGCACGGCAACCGCGGGGACCGAGGGCGAGCAGTTCAGAGCAGCACGCAACACCGTCTTCGCGGCCATCGAACACGACTGCGTCACAGGAGACGACGTGCGGTGCGATGTCGTCACGCTCTATCGCGGCGGACGGTACGACCTGTACAGGTATCGCCGGTTCCAGGACGTGCGCCTTGTGTTCGTGCCTGAGTTCGACACAGGGTTCTTCGGCGGAGATCCCGACAACTTCATGTTCCCCCGTTACAATCTGGACCTGGCCTTCCTCCGTGTGTACGAGGCCGGTGTTCCCCTCCGGCCGGCCCACTGGCTGCCGTGGTCGCCCGATGGAGCATCCGCGGGCGATCTGGTTTTCGTCACGGGGCACCCCGGGTCCACGTCGCGCCTGCATACCGTGGCGCAGCTCGAGTTCGAGCGCGACGTACGCCTCCCCTCGAACCTCATCTATCTGAGTGAGCTGCGTGGCATGCTCACCGAGTTCCAGCGCCGCGGCCCCGAGCAGGCACGCGTAGCCGGCGCGCAGCTCGTGTTCATCGAGAACTCGCTGAAGGTCATGCGAGGCCAGTTCGCGGCACTCACCGATCGCGCTCTGCTCGAACGCAAGCGCGCGGACGAGGCCGCGCTGCGCCGTCAGATCGACGCGCAGCCGGAACTGGAGCCGCGGTTCGGCGGCGCCTGGGACGCCATCGCGTCAGCCGTCGATCGGCGCCGCGAGCTCTGGCCCCGGTTCGCGGTCCTCTCGCGGCTTGGCGGGTCCGAGCTGTTCGGGTATGCACTGGCGCTGGTGAGACTGGCCGAGGAGCAGACGAAGCCGAACGAGCAGCGCCTGCCGGAGTTTCGCGATGCCGCACTTCCGGGAATCCGCCAGCGCATCACCGCCGCGAGACCACATCGCAAGGATTTCGAGACGGTCGTGCTCGCACAGATTCTCACGCACGTGCGGGAGCGCCTTGGGCTCGACGATCCAGCCACGAAGGCGCTCCTTGCGAATCAATCGCCCGATGAAGTGGCCACAGCCGCCATCGCGGGTACGGGTCTGGACGACCCCAACTTCCGCGTGGCGTTGATGAACGGCGGACGGGACGCCGTGACAGGATCCACCGATCCGCTGATAGTGCTTGCTCGATCCGTCGATCCACTCGTGCGCGACGCCCGTCAACAGATCGAGAACCGCGTCGATGCGGCGATCGATCGCAACACCGAGCTCATCGCGCAGGCGCTGTTCGCCACGCGCGGCGACGAGATCTACCCCGACGCGACGTTCACGCTTCGCGTGACGTATGGCACCGTCCGGGGCTGGCTGGAAGGCGGGCGCGAGGTCACACCGTTTACGACGCTGGCGGGCCTGTTCGACCGACACACGGGCTCGCCGCCGTTCCAGCTGCCGACGCGGTGGCTGGAGCGGCGCGCTCAGGCGAAGCTGGACACGCCGTTCAACCTGGTGGCCGATACCGACATCATCGGCGGCAACTCAGGCTCCCCCATGATCGATCGCGCCGGCCGCATCGTGGGACTGGTCTTCGACGGCAACATCCACTCGATCGGGGGCGAGTACGGCTTCGATCCGTCGAGAAACCGCACCGTTGCCGTGGACAGCCGCGGCATCCGCGAGGCCTTGCGCGCCGTCTATCAGGCCGATCGCGTGCTCGCAGAGATCGACGCCCGCTGACGCCGCACCGCTTCGAGGCTTGCACGGAATATTCGCGGGGCCGCGAATCCCGCGACGCGCGTTCACCCTAGAATGGGCCGTGACTCAGCCGCCGGCAGTGCTGGTTGTCGACGATACCCCAGGCACCCGGCAGGGACTCGCGCAACTGCTCCGGCTCCAAGGATACGAGGCGTGTGAGGCTGCCGACGGCGAGGAGGCGCTTGCACTGCTGCGGCTGCGGCCGGATGTGCGCGTGGTCGTGCTCGACATTCGCATGCCTGGAACGGATGGCTGGTGGTTTCGCGAACAGCAGCTCGCGAATCCCACGATCGCCCACATCCCAGTCGTGGCGTTCACCGGGGTAACCGACGATCCCGAGCAGGTCAGGCAGCGGATGGGTATCGAGCACGTGCTGCGGAAACCAGCGTCCGTGGATGCGCTGCTCGAGATCGTTCATCGCCTCTGCGCGTAGCACGATCTCCACAGAAACACGGCAGTTCCCGCTGATCCGGTTGCGTCCGCCTCGGCGCCGCGGAGGACCCGACGACGACCGGCACGGCCGCGCCGCCTGCCTCGTCTCACCGTGTCCGAGTGGTCCGAGCTACCGTTCGGCGGGCTCGCCCAGCGGCGCCTCCCAGATGAACCCATCGATCGGGCGCTCGAGGGCGGTGACGCGAATCCGGTGATCGGACGGAGCGCGGCTGGGACTGCCCGTGATGACGACGACATCCCCGGGCTTGAGCGTCTCGCGGGTGACGCCCTGAGCGACGAGCTCTCCGGCCGAACCCCACTCCACCGCGTACCGCACGGGGATTCTGGAGTTCTCCTGGACGATGACGTGCATCAAGGAGTGGGGGTTGCGATAGACGAACTGTACCAGCTCGCCACGAATGGTCACCGTGGCGTCTTCCCGGTAGGCGGCCGCGAGCGAATGATGCGCAGCCACCCGGGTCCCCCCCAGGATGGCACCGGCGACGGCAAGAACGGTCAAGAGAAGCTTCATCGTCGGCCCCGAACAATCCTCACGGTACTCGGATGGCTCGGGTCAGGCAACTGAAGAGTTCCTGAACATATTCTGACGTCAAGGCTTCAGCAGCTGCAGCGGCGAACCGCGGAGTCAAACGTGGGGAATCCAGCGCCGAGACCGGCGCGTCACCGCCGTCAGCCGTGCAACCCGCTCCTCGACCGCCGGATGCGTGCTGAGAAACGTCATCCAGCCTGGCAGGCGCTCCCCGCGGTGTGCGCGGCCGAGAAATGCAGCGAGCCCCTCCGGCCGGTACGGCGACCGCGTCAGCAGCTTGACGGCAAAGGCGTCCGCCTCCAGCTCGGATTCGCGGCTGATGCCGAGCTCGGCGACAGACTTGGCCATGCCAAGCGCCATACCCGGCCGGCGCCCCGTGATTGAAAGCACGATGTCGAGCGCCTGCGCGCGATTCGCGCGAATGAGTGCCCGGCGTGAATGCCCGAGCTCGATGTGGCCCATCTCGTGCGCCAGAATGCCCGCCAGCTCGTCGGCGGCCAGGTCGGGAAGCTCCATCAGACCACTGGTCACGAGGATGTGGCCGCCGGGCAGCGCCATCGCGTTGATATCTGGAACGTCCAGGCGAAACGCGAGAAACCGAGGAAAGCGAAGAGGGCCAGCCGCCTGCAACGTTCGCAGAATCGTGCGCACCCGCTCGTCGCGCTCGATCGTCACGGGCTGCCGATCGCCGAGCTCGACGAGCCACTCCTTGCCAATCGCAATCTCATCATCGGAAGTTATCGTCTCGAGCCCCAGCGACTTGCTCACACCCAGCGTGGACAGGGACCGCGCCTTGAGGATGGCGACGATGATGCCAATGACAACGAGGAGTTCGGTCAGGCTCAACATGAGAACCGTTTCGACTATAGCATCCGGATGCCGCCTTCGAGCCGAACATGCTGTAGAACCTGGAGGATCTCGCCTATGATCCGGCAGAGTGGGCATGCCAGGTTGCAACCCATGACGTGAGTCACGTGCCGGTCCCCGGACGCCGGAGTAGTCGCAGACTCCGCCAGGCGTCGACGCCTTCTCTGCGCGCGCGAGGAGCATGGACATGAACGAACGGACGTGGTGGGAGACAGTCGAAACCAAGGGCGGCGAACTTCTCGAGACGTTGAAGCGGTTAATCGCGGAGGGGAACGTCAGACGCGTCGTCGTCAAGCAGGAAGGCCGAGTCGTCGCGGAGTTCCCTCTGACCGTCGGCGTGGTAGGAGCCATGCTCGCGCCCGTGCTGGCCGCCATCGGCGCCCTCGTTGCCTTGCTGACGCAGTGCACAATCGAGGTGGAGCGCACCGAACAACGGGAAGGTTGAGAGATGGCTCGCATCGTCGTCGAGGAAGCCGAGGCCCTGATCGATCAGGAGATCAAAGTCCTGGACAAAGGATTCGTGCGCCTGGTCGATTACCTGGGCGGCGATCAGCGGATCGTCCAGGCGGCCCGCGTGAGCTATGGCGCCGGCACGAAGACGTTCCGCCAGGACCGCGGACTCATCCACTACCTGCTGCGCCACGCGCACACGTCACCGTTCGAGCAGGTGCTGCTGACGTTCCACACGAAGATGCCCATCTTCGTCGCCCGCCAGTGGGTCCGGCACCGGACCGCACGACTCAACGAGATCAGCGGCCGGTACTCGGTGATGCGGGACGAGTTCTACCTGCCCGAGGCGAGCC
>CAZDLW010000095.1:0-18351 GCA_964505975.1 uncultured Bifidobacteriaceae bacterium
CGCTCGCTCGGCAGCGATCCGATCGTTGGTGCCGGCACCAACGCTGGCTCCACGCCTGCCGGGCTAGAATGAAGACAGCGGACCCGTCCGACTTCGCTGAAAGGCACGACCGATGGCCGATGATCTGATCGTCGCCGACTTGCAGATACTTGGTGGCAAACCTCGTGTTCGCGGCACGCGCCTCAGCGTCGAGTTCCTCCTCGAGCTCGCCGCGAGCGGGGCGACACAGGAGCAGATTCTCGCCGCATCGCCATGTCGCCGGTCAGGACGAACTTCTTCAGCAAACGCGAGTCGTAGAGCGAGGCGTCGAGCGCCGCCGTGCCTCGATCGAAATCGAGCACGCCGACGGCATCCAGCTGCAGGCGCACGAGGTCGTTCTGCCTGTTGGGCAGAATCGCCACCACCTGCGCCAGGAGCAGCAGGCGCAGCCGCACGCCGAACTCCAGCACGACGCCGACATCGGCGATGATGAGCGCGGGCGTGCCCCACGAGATCTGCACCATCGGCCCGAACAGGTGGTGGCCGCTGGCGGGCGGAAACACCCTGTTCATGGCGCTGATGATCTCGGGAGCGTTGCGCACCGGATCGCGCGGGAACATCACGTGATCGAGCGCGTGCTGCTTGAGGCCGGCGCGCAGGGCGGCTTCGTCGAACGTGCGGTTGACGGCGACCAGCCCGCCGAGACCGGTCAGACTGAAGCCATATCCCAGCTGGATCGGCGTGAGCCTTCCGCGGTGATGAGGACCAGGAGTGAATAGCCCTTCGAGCCATCCGGCATGCGCGTCGTGAGCACGCCGAGCGCGCTGACGGCAATCCCTCCTTCGAACTCGAGGAACATCGCTCCGCTGTACTGCGCCGTCGCGGGATCCAACGACAGGAATCCGCCGCCGCGCACGATCTCGGCATCGATCGCGAGTCCGACGCCGGTCGGCGGCTTGAAACCAGACTGCAGATCGATCGGCCCGAGGTTCCCCGGCGTGAACTTCGCATCGAGTTGAAACCCGATGCCGTCGACGACGAAGGCGACGGGGCCAATCGCGCCGGACAGGACGACGCCGGCGGATAGCGTGATGTCCGCCGAGTCATCGGTGGGGGCACAGAGACGCAGCGCGACCGAGTCGACGGCGAGCGGTCCCAGCCGCAGGTCCGGACGCAGGCGTCACCTCGAAGGCGTCAGCGCCGCTGAAACGGACGCCGTCGCGCCGCGACCACTCGATGCCGAGCGGAATCTCGATCCGGCTGTCGCCACGGCCCGCGAACGACTGCAGGAAGGAGTCCGTCTCTCCGCCGGCGAGGACGAGCGCCAGTCCCTCGAGCTGCGCGCCGGCCCGCACGTCCAGGCCGTCCTCGCGTACCTTCGCCATGAAGTCGAGGGAGGCGCCCTTGACCTCCAGCCGCGTACCTCCGGGCGCACCGAACAGCAGGGTCGGCGACTCGGGCCTGAAGTCGAGACCAATGCCGATGCCGGCGGCCGGCGGTGCTTTGCCAGGCTCGAAGGGATATCGGATGGACGAATCGCCCGGGCGCAGCAGAATCCCGAAGTGCGATGCCGTGTTGGTTCCGGGCTGCAGCCTGAGATCGATGGCGGGTGCGAGATGAAACGTGAGTGGGAACTCCTCGGGCACCTGCGGCTCGACGATGACGCCCGGCAGTGCGCCTCCCTCGCCCTTCAACTCCATCAGCGTGAACGCCGCCTCCAGGTTCCTGTTGGCAATCGTGATGTAGTAGAAGGGAATCTTCAGCGCCCACGCCGTCTCGTCCAGCCCCTCCGCGCTGTCGTGATAGCCGTCGGCCAGCAGTCGCGAGACCGGACCAATGGTGACGGGGAACCCGAGCGCGGACAGCAACTCGGCCAGGTGCTCGATGAGCAGGTGGAACCGGAGCCGCGGCGTTCCCCACCCATAGACGCGCGCCGGGAGCGAAGCCGGGTCCGTGACGATCGTCGGAATGTCCTGCCACTTGATGCGCGGGCGGACGTAGCCGGGCCGCTGCGCCGTTGACGGGATGTCCTCCATTTCGATGACGCCGAGCGCGGACAGCAGATTGAACGCCTCGGGCTGCTCCGCCGACAGATAGTCGGTGAGCAGGATCTCGAACAGCTGCTCGCCAATCTCTGTGAGAAACGTCTCGGCATCGACGCCCGGGGGCGCGACTGCGATGCCGCGAACGGCGTCGTAGGCCGTCCTCGCTCGACTCAGCAGGTCGGCAATCGCAGCAGGCGCCGGCGTGTCCCCGAGTGCATCCGCGGCCCGAGCCGCCTCGGCGATCGCCTCGCCGACCGACGTGTACTCCGCGGGCAATCCGGCGGTGTCCCAACCCAGGCGCCGCATGAGCGCACGGAACGCGTGCTCGTCGCCGACGGCGCGGCGCAGCGGTTCGAGGGCCGCCACGAGCTGGCGGGCGAGGCGTTCCAGGGTGCCGCGGCTGCCGCTCATTTCTGCGGGTAGATCTTCTCGTAGTCGAGATCGATCGAGAAGTGTTTGTAGGGATCGATGATGTCCACCAGCAGGTACCGGCACACCGCGCAGAACTCCTTCCCCTCGCTGTTCGAGCGGCGCATGATGCAGCTGCCCGTCGGATGGTAGACGCCGCAGTTGTAGGTTGCCCCACCGGTGAAGAGGCCGACGATCCGGTTCTTGTGTTTGAAGCAGAAGGGCAGGTCCACGTCGAGCTTCACTGGCTGCTGGATGCCGTTGCTGTCTGCCACGCAGAGGCGTTGGCTGTCCGGGTTCTGGTTCAGTGCACGGCCGCGCTCGGTGAGGTGGTCCTTGATGTTCTTGGCGATCACCTCCGCGAACGGGTAGTCGGGCGAGACGATCAGTGCGCTGGCCTCAACAGGCAGGTACACGATGCAGCCTGGTCCGAACCTGGCCCTGTCGGCCGCGGTGAACGCCTCACCCTCCGCTGGTGAGACGAAGATGGCGCCCACGAGCGGGTTGTCGGGGCCCGGCGGCCGTGCCGGGTCCTGAACGCCGCCGGGATCGGCAAGGCCGACGATTTCGAGGGGATGGCTGACCCGCTCATCGCGCGGGCCGACGCTGTCGTCCAGGTTCAGGCGTGGCAGCGGGTTCGGGAACTGCCGTACGCGCAGCAGCACCTCGTCGCCCACGGCGAACTGGTTGGCCTGGCCGAGGACGACCGGGATGCGAAACGTCCCGGCCTCGACCTGCGTGATCGTTCCGAAGATGACCGCCGCCTTGCGGATCCGGTGCCACCGCCACTTGATCCGATCCCCGTTGATGTCGTGGTCGTCGTCCTCGAGATCGACGTGTTTCTGGAGATTGCCGTAGTGTTCGTCGATCTCCATCGAATCCGGCAGCGTCCCCTTCTCGTTGTACTCGTCGCCGAGGCCGAAGGAATGCGCGACCTCGTGACAACCGCGGACGAGCCGCGTGTGCGAGATGCGGCTGCTGATGCTGCCGGTGAGGTCGATCTCGTAGGTCGGCCTGCCGGGCGCGCGGCGGACCGGAATCGAGGATCGCTCCTCGACGTTCATGGCGATGTAGCCGACGCCGCGGTTCACGCCGCGATCCCACTTGAGCGACGAGAACGTGAAGATCAGCGGGTAGCTGTTCGGGCGCGTCCCGTCCTCCCGCTGCATCCATAGCTGACCGAGCGAGTTCCCGTGCGCATCGACGAGACGGCTGAGGATCGGATCCAGCCGGGCGCGCCTCATGCGTCGCGGGTGGAAGCCGATCATCCGGCTGTCGCTCTCGTCCGACGCCGATGGATACTCCCCGTAGGCGAGGCCCAGCACCGAATCCGGCTCTTCGACGAACGAGCGCAGCGCGAGCTTCTGCCATGCGCGGACCGTCCGGTCGGAAATCCGCTCCTGCGGGACATCATCGACGATGCGGTCCCAGTAGTCGCGGATCTCCTGGACCGGTCGTGCCGGGCCCTGCGCCGGCACAGGCAGGCCCAGCCTGAAGATGACGTTGCCGACGTCCCATCTGTCCCCGGGTGACGGGTCCTCTCCATCGGGCACACAGAAGACGTCGAGCGTGCCGTCGGCGCGCACGCGTGGTTCGCCGTTCGGCGTCTGATCCGGGTAGACCTCGCACAGCACCGCGATCCCGTGCTGGCGCGACGGGATGAACGCCTGGTAGTAGTTCATCGACGTCGCGAGCAGATCGAACGGTCTGGTGAGCTTGCTGCGCTTCATCAAGGCAAGCAGGCTGCGGACCTGGCTCTCGAATCGCGGCTGGTCTTCGGCCTTGTAGCCGTCGCAGAGAAACAGGAAGTTGGGCACGAGCTCCGGGTTGATCGTGCCGGGCCACGTATCCTGCACCTGCACCGTCTCGGCAAGGACGGTGCTCTCCGTGGTCCAGTCCGCCGCGAACTGAATCCGGCCGGTGGCGGTGATGCGATCCGGGGTGGACTCGTCCTGCAGCGCTATCGGCAGCGCGGCCTCGATCTGGATGGGCGGCGTGTCCGGCCCGTTGCCGTCGGCGATGATCAGCCTGCCGCGTTCGTCGACGTTCGCCGACGGCCGCCACTCGAAGTCCGTGCGCTGCGTGAGGTCGCCCACCGTTCCGTCGTCGAACTGCGCGCGCACGCTGAACTGGACCTGGGTCGTCTGCGGGAGCGTCGGACCCGAGGGCCGCAGCGTCAGCAGCGGCGGCGTCAGCCAGGCCGAGGTCACGCGGTTGTGCACGTGCACGCGGATGCTGGTGCGGTACTCGGAGTCGTCTGACGAGTCCTGAGCCGTCGCATGGATCAGGAAGTTGTGGAGATCCGGAGGGTCCGGGTCCTCAGGATCGCCCGGCCCGAACCGGATTGCACCCGTCTCGCTGTCGAGAATGAGGCCCAGGCCCGTGCACACCGGTGGGTCGGTCGTGACGTCCAGGACGTGTCCGAACGACGGCCGGAACTCGATCGTGACGTCGGCGTTGTCGGCGAGATAGTCGAGGACGTCGATGAGATCGCCGTCCGGATCAGTGACCTGAAGGAGGTTCACCAGCCGATCGCCCGGCATGCCCCGCAGCAGATGCAGATCGTGCCCCGTTGCACGTCTCCATTTGATTCCTGTGATCGGCATGAGCGGCTCGCGGAGGCGACAGACGCCACGCGACGCGACTCACGACCACCGGTGCGGTGGCGTGCTCAAGTGAAGCACACTTGCGCGGTAAACGCGCCTCTTTTTTTTGCGGCCTGACAGCCGGAACTAACTGTTACCGTGGAGGAGAAGGGTGAACGTGACGAGCTGCCAGCCCGACCCGTTCCGGCTGTCGCCCCAGCCCCAACAGCGGGTCCGCGCAGGCGGCCTCAGCATTTTCACAGCCGGTCGCCCGTGCAGCCCCCGAGAAGGGCCGTCTTCGATTGGCCCGTCGACGGACGCTACTCGTCCGTCGACGTTATCGCCCCCGCACGAGTCCGCTTCGGCTGCTTCGTCATTCCGGTGCGCGACTCGGACATCAACTCGCGCGCCAATTGAGTCATGAGATTGTCGGCGATTTCCTCTTCCGCCAGAGACTTGTTGAGTAGCTCCGCGACCGCGGGGAGACCGATCTGCCCAGCCATGGTTCGTGCGGTGCCGTACGCCGAAATCTCGTAGTGTTCGACCTTCTGCGCCGCCGCGATCAGGGCGAGATCCGCCGCGGCGTCCTCGAGCTCCTGACCTTCTTCCATGACTTCTTCGCCTTCGGCGATCAGACCCTCCATGCCCTTGCACGGCTTGCCCTTGGCGGGCGTTCCCACCAACCCGAACGCTTCCTTCAACCGCTCGACTTGTTCCTTCGTTTCTTCGAGATGATGTGCGAGGGCGAACTTCAAGGACTCCGCTCGTGCGCTTTTCACCATCTTCGGGAGCGCCTTCACGAGTTGCCCTTCCGCATTGAGGAGATCGCGCAGCTGCTCGATCAGCAATTGCTCGATCATCTCCGGATCGCCGGCGCTGCTCGTTGTCCGATCGTCGACGCTGTCTTCGCCGTTGGTGGATTCCTGCGCTGCAGCCAGGGCCTGGAAGGCGGGCGCCTCCACGAACTGGAGATCCTCGCCCTGGTTCCAGGGTCCGCGCACGTCCAGCTCACCGTCGTCACCCTGACCGGTGGACGTGTTGAAGAACTGATCGACCAAACCCGGGGTCGGAGGAACCTTCCCGATCATGAAGCGCGGCTTCTTCATGCCCTCCAGTGCCGCGGTGAACGCCTTCATGTGTGTGATCTCGCGCGTCATCAGAAACTGCAACGCGTCCTTCGTTCCCGCGTCGGTCGTGAAGTTGATGAGTCGCTCGTACACGATCTTCGCTCGAGCCTCTGCGGCGATGTTGCTCCGGAGGTCGACGTCGAGCTCACCGGTGATCTTCAGGTAATCAGCGGTCCACGGGTTGCCTTGCGAGTTGAACAAATTGACGCCCCCGCCGCCCGCGATCGCAATCAGCGGATCCGCCTCCGCGTACTCGCGGTCGAACTTCACCGGCTTCAAGTGCAGACGTGCAAGTGCACCCACGATCTCCAGATGGCTGAGCTCTTCGGTGCCGATGTCCATGAGGAGATCCTTGCGTTCCGGATCCTCACAGTTGAGCCCTTGGATGGAGTACTGCATCGCCGCCGCGAGCTCCCCGTTCGCGCCACCGAACTGCTCGAGCAGCATATTGCCAAACCTGGGGTCCGGAGCGTCAACCCGGACGGTGTACATCAGCTTCTTCACATGGTGGTACATGCCCGCCTCCTGGCACCATCAGCAAGACACAGACAGAGGTGCGTCGGCCTGCTCGCAGCAAGACGGGTGCCCGCGAGTCGGCTTCATGATCGTGGCCGCGCTCTTCCCGGACGCGAAGCCAGTCGAAGGCGTCATCGACAATGGTGATGCGGCGACGCGTCCCGTGCCGACATTTGGCATAAAAGGACACGGAGCCGAAGCCGCCAGGGCGGTAAGAACCGGTGCCCTACCTCTTCGTGGTCGCACGCGTCGACGTGCGCCCGCCAGAGGTCTTGCGTCGCGGCACTTTCGCGCCCTTCTTCCGCGCTGCGTTGAGGCCGATGGCAATGGCCTGCTTCCGGCTCCTCACTTTCCGACCTGAGCCGCTCTCGAGGGTCCCCCGCTTTCGGCGCCGCATGGCGGACTCTACGCTCTTGGACGCTGCTCTGCCGTACTTCGCCATTGCGCCTCCTCGCTCTCGCATGGTGACCGGATGTGTCCGCTCACCTTCCTATCCTGTCCGTGCCTCGCCACACCTTGGGTGACACTGGTCAATAAGCAGCGACGCGGAATCTGATCGCTGCCGGCTTCGACGCCGGTGAACATGCACAATGCCGGTAGCCCACGCACGATCTGCCCCGTTCGCGCGGCTCGAGGCGTGGTCACTGCGATACCTGACATCTCGTCAATTCCGTCGTCGTGCGAAGACACGCGTCATCTCCACGCGGGCGCGACGGACTCCTGAGTCGGCTGCACCGCCTCCAAGAACAACACGCGGCTGACCTGCTGATCCTGCACACTGCACTCGAACGCATTCGCCACGCCAATGCGCTCGCTGGTACACGACATGCTCTACGAGCCGTGGCCCTATGTCTTTCGATGTGTCAGCCCATCCGGCAACTCCGCGAGCACAGCAACCGGCTCGATCGTTCAGGGCACTAGCGGCCATTACCAAACGTCCACCTCGACCGACCGACAGACCGACTCGCCACGCGGTGCACGCCCCGGGGCGGAGGCGGCTATTCGTTGAACCAGGAGAATGACCATGGCTGAAGCCGGAACGCTCCACGATGCCTTTGTCGACGAACTCCGCGACACATATGACGCAGAACGGCAGCTGACCAAAGCACTGACGAAGCTGGCAAAGGCGGCAACCAATCCCAGGCTGCGTGAGGCCTTCGAGACACACCTCGAGGAAACACAGGGACAGATCGAACGGCTCGAGCGGGTGTTCGCGAGCCTCGACGAGAAGGTGCGGGGCAAGCATTGCGAGGGCATCGCGGGCATCGTCGAAGAAGGCAAGTCGATCATGGACGAGAACTTCGACGACGTGACCATGGACGCCTGCCTGATCGCCGCGGGTCAGCGCGCGGAACACTACGAGATGGCCGCATACGGCACGCTGGTCGCCTGGGCCCAGGCGATGGGCCACACCGAGGCCGCGAGGCTGTTGCAACAAACGCTGGACGAGGAGAAGGCGGCGGACAAGAAACTGTCCGGGCTTGCGGAGAGCGGCATCAACCAGAGCGCGGCCGATGGGGCTCACCCGGACGAAGACGAAGAGATGGCAACGGTTGGCGCGGGCGTCAAGAGGCGCGCAGCGAAATCCACGCGTCGTCGCTGAGGCGTCAGGGTACGTCCCGCGCCTCAGCTATGGCGATGCGTCGATCCGCCTTTCCACCGAATCCCGGACAGACCCGATCGGCCCCGTCAGGAAAAGACCGTCGCCGTGCCCCTCAGGGGCGCGGCTCTCCGCAGGCGCAAGACATAGCGAGTCGCCGTGCCGCACTCGAGGCGCGCGACCGTTGCAGCAGGACTGACGATCGACCGGTGCACGGCGAGCACGATTGCGCATGCCAGCCTCATGAATCGTTCTCGTCGGCTGACCGCCGAGGTGGCTCCACGCGTGTCCCGCGCGCCCGCCGTTCGGCCTCGGCCTTGAGCGGACGGAGCGACACCCATCGGATCAGGATGATGCCAGGCGAGAAGAACGACCAGTAGCGCCGGAATCGCGCACGAGCGGCCGCGTCGGTTGTGACAACGCGTGTTTCGGTACTGAACAGCGTCTCGCCCGATCCGAGCGGATCCGCCCGGAGCGTCCACACGATCTTCACGTAACCGGGCTCGTCAAAGGTAGCGAACTCCTCGGGTGGAAGTGCGCGGAAGACAACGTCGGCCTTCCAGGGCTGGGTGACGGCGCCCACGACGATCTCACGATCAGGAACGTCAGCCAGCACGCCCCATCCGAGCGCCTGCACCTCGGCGAGCAGACCGCGTGGCCGCTGCCGCGTGTCTGGCGCGGCGCCGAGCACCAGCTCGCGTGTCTTGAGGATGGCGCGCACGACAGGCGACTGGAGCAGATCCATGTCCCGCGCGGCGGCGAGCGTTGTGGTGGCCGGTGCCGCGACATGGATATGGTGACGCTCGCGTACCTCGTAGACGGGCATGAACCCGTCGAGCACGGGATCCGTATCCGCATCCTCATGCGTTGCTACCGGTGCCGTCCGTCCATAGCGACACCACGCCACAGCGACGTAGGCAGCGTACACCCCAGCCGACAGTCCCGCTGCCACTGCCACGCAACGGATACCCGATCGCAGGCTCGAGCTCGCGTCCACGCTACTTCCTCTCGAAGGTCCGCCTCTCCATTCGTCGGTTCGAGGCGTCCACGGCCGCGAGCGACGACCACGTACGCACGAAACGTCTGTCGTGGGGGCCGCCTTCCGCTTCCGCATAAAGCTCCGGCGGACCGCCGTAGCCGTGGCGAAGGCGGCTCAGCGCGCCCGACAGCTCACTGAACGGCCTTGCGGAGTAGCTTCGTTTCAGGCTCTGCCACTCTATCTCGACCAGATACAACCCGCGCTCACGGTCCTCCGCAACCAGTCTCAGCGGCAACTGCCACATAATCGAGCAGCGGGGCCGAAGCCCGCTCCCGATTGACCACAATCCACCTGATCCGGGTCGCGCGCAGACTGGCGGCTGCATCGTCAGCAGACGGCGGCTCGACGTCAACTGCGGCTACTGCCATGTCGTTCGACAGTCGCAGGAGATACGCGATCAGGGGATCCGCATCGTATGTCGCGGCAACGCTCGGCGATAGCCGCGCCACGAAGCCCCCGACGATCGGACGCTGGTGTCTGATAGAAGAGCAATCGAGCGTCGAACGTACCGCGCTCGCCGAACCCATCCCGCATCCCGAGCGGCAGTTCGGAGACATTGCCCTCCTCGGTGCGATTGCGCAGCGTCTCGTAGACCGCAGGCCTGTCCAGAGGCACGAGCGGAGAGGGCGCTGGAATGTAGTCCACAGTGACAGCTAAGGCGATCGCGACCAGCCACAGGGTCGCCCGCCGGGATCCCGGGCGGCGCTCTGCAACCGCAAAACCCGCGAGCATCGCCAGGGCAAGAGAGACGACGACCATCGCGCGCCCTGGAATGCGAGCGTTGTCTACGAGCGGAATGTATCGAACGACCGCCTGTGGAAGAAGTTCCCCACACCATCAGGTGCCTACCCAGCGCCCAGATGAAGAACACTGCACCGATGATCAGCCACTGGCGCACCAGACGCGACCGGGCGTCATCAGGAGCCAACGTGGCTGGCCACCTCGAGGGCCAGTGCCGTCGTACAACCCATGCGGCAGCCGGGCCCAATGATACACGCGGACCACCGAAGCTCCGCCTCGAGCGAAACTCCTCGGCAAGGCCGATAAGGGCGCCGTCGGTCTCGCCAGGGCCGCCTGACCTGAGCTTCGAGGGTCGGTCCACCTTTGGCGTCGAACTTGCCTACTCAGTCAATCGACGAATGAATTGGAAGCTCAGTGTCACATTTCCCGTCACCCAGCCCAACCACTGACGAACCATCGACACCTCGCGCATGGTTCGTACATGCTCAGCAGTCCTTCAGGCGCCCCTTGTGATGGAACGCTCTCAGCCCGTCGAAGCCCGCGGCGGCTCCATTCGGACAGACGAAACCTCCCGCGACCGCGTCCCGGCGGGCGCCTCGACCGAGTGGCTGGCCGACGGCGGACAGATGGGCACACTCATCCGCGCATACGATTGGTCGACAACGCCCCTCGGGCCGATGGAGACGTGGCCACAGAGTCTCCGAACGGCTGCGAGCATCGTGCTCGCGTCTGGTTTCCCAATGCTCGTCCTGTGGGGCAGGGACTACATCCAACTCTACAACGACGCGTTTCGGCCGATCCTCGGCACCACAAAGCACCCGGCGGCGCTCGGTCAGCGCGCGCACGACTGCTGGTCCGAGATCTGGGACGTGCTCGACCCCCTGTTCCGGGGTGTGATGGACGGGGGCGATGCGGTCTGGAACGAGGACCTGCAGTTCGTTCTCGATCGCAACGGCTACCTCGAAGAGACGTTCTTCACCTTCTCCTACAGCGCGATCCGGGACGAAAGCGGCCGGCCCGGCGGCATTCTCGTCACCTGCGTGGAGACGACCGAGCGGGTCATTGGAGAGCGCCGATTGCGGACGCTGCGCGAGCTGGCGGCTCGTGCGTCCACCACGCACAGCGTCGATGAAACCTGCGCCACGGCAGCGAGGAGTCTGTCCACGAACCCGCACGACGTGCCGTTTGCCATGTTGTATCTCTCGAGTGGCGCGAACCTGACATTGCGCGCCACAACGGGCATCGAGCGCGGGACGACCGCAAGTCCGGAGGTGGTGGCGTGGGGCGAGGCGGATGCTGCATGGCCGCTGCGGCACGTGATGGCCGATGCCGCGTCGCAACTGGTGACGGATCTTCCCGCACGAATGGGAGACCTTCCAGGTGGCCCATGGCCGGACGTCAGCACGGCAGCTCTCGTGCTTCCGATCACACCGGCGACTCCCGGAAAGGCCTCCGGTGCACTCGTCGCGGGTATCAGCCCGCGACGAGCACTGGATGCGGGCTATCGTTCGTTTCTCGAGCTGGTGGCTTCGCAGATTTCCACCGCAATCGCCCTGCGAGAGGACGAGGAGCGCTACCGGCGGCTCGCCGCACTGCTACCGGTCGCGGTGTACACCTGTGAGGCGCCATCGGGCGTGATCACCTTCTACAATCAGCTCGCGGCGCAACTCTGGGGCCGCGCCCCTCGGCTGGGGGACCTCGACGAACGCTTCTGCGGCTCGTTCCGGCTCTGGCAGAGCGACGGCACGCTCCTGCCTCACGACGAGACGCCGATGGCGCTGGCCCTCCGCGAAGGGCGCTCGTTCCGCAATCAAGAGGTTGTGATCGAGCGTCCGGACGGCTCACGCATCAGCGCGCTGGTCAACATCGATCCGATCGTCGATCCCGACGGCCAGGTCGTGGGCGCGATCAATGTCTTTCACGACACAACTGAGCTGCGGTCGGCGCGCGAGAAGCTGCGGCACAGCGAGGAGCATCTGCGCGCCATCGTGGACACCACGCCGGCATGCATCAACGTGGTCGCGGCCGACGGGACGATCCTCCACATGAACGCGGCCGGTCTCGCAATGGTCGACGCCTCGCAACCGGAAGAGGTCGAAGGCACGTCCATGTTCGCACTGATCAGAGCCGAACATCGGCCTGCCTTTCGAGCCTTCCACGAGCGAATCTGTCGCGGCGAGAAGGGGGCATTGGAGTTCGATCTCGTCGGCCCGCGAGGAACGTGCCGGCACGTGGAGACGCACGCGGCTCCGCTGCGCGCCCCCGACGGCCGTGTCCTGCAGCTGGCGATCACGTTCGATGTCACCGAACGAAAGGCCGCAGAGGCCGCCGCCCGCCGCGCAGTGGATCACCTCCAGATCGTGACCGACGCCATGGCGGTTCCCGTCACCCGCTGCACGCCGGATTTGCGGTACGCCTGGGTGAGCAGACCGTATGCAGAGTGGATCGGACAGCCAGCGGAGCACATCATCGGCCGTCCGCTCGTCGAGGTGATTGGGGAGGAGGCATTCGAGCAACTCTCTCCCATGTTCCAGCGGGTCCTCGGAGGTGAGGTCGTCCGCTTCGAGGAGCAGGTCACGGTCCGCGGGATTGGCCGGCGCTGGATCAACGCCGTTTACACGCCCACCGAGGATGCATCAGGCACGTGCGACGGCTGGGTGTCGGTTGTCCTCGACGTCACAGAACGCAAGCGCACCGAAGAGGCACACCGGCGGCTGGCGGCCATCGTCGAATCGTCCGACGACGCGATCTTGAGCATGGATATGGAGGGGAAGGTCACGAGCTGGAATCGCGGCGCCGAACGGCTCTACGGCTACACGACCGGGGACATGGTCGGGAAGCCGATCTCGGTCCTGATTCCACACGACCATGTCGATGATTTCCCGGCCATCATGCAGCGGATACGACGCGGGGAGGGCATCGACCATCACGAGACGGTGCGGATCGCGAAAGGCGGCCGGCGCATCGACGTGTCATTGACGACCTCTCCCATCAGGGATGCCCGGGGTCGCGTGATTGGGGTCTCCAAGAGCGCGCGCGACATCAGCGAGCGGAAGCGCACCGAAGCCGTCCTGCAGAAGCACACCGAGCGGACTCAGTTGCTGTGGGAGGCGGCCGGTGTCCTGCTCACGACCGACGAGCCGCATGCCATGCTGCAGCGTCTCTTCGCCAAGATTGAAGCGTCATTCGGTCTCGATGTGTACCTCAACTACATGGTCATGGAGGGGGGAGAGGAACTGCGTCTCGTCTCCTGTGCAGGTATCGACCAGGACGTAGCCGCAGGCATCTCCCGGCTCGCGTTCGGCCAGGCCATCTGCGGGACGGTTGCCCTGCGGCGCGCCCCCATCGTGGCGACGCGGATTCAGGATTCCCATGAGCCGATGGTCCAGATCGTGAAAGGGCTCGGCGTTCGCACCTATGCGTGCACACCGCTGCTGGCCGGTCAGCGGCTGCTCGGCACATTGTCGTTCGCCAGCCGGACACGAGACGATTTCGATCAGGATGAAGTCGAATTCCTGCAGACCATCTCGCATTACGTCGCCTCGGCATACGAGCGGCTGCGGCTGATCGAGCAACTGCGCGAAGAGGACCGCCGCAAGGATGAGTTCCTCGCGATGCTGGCCCACGAGCTGCGCAATCCGCTCGCCCCGATCCGGACCGGCGTACAGCTCATTCAGCGGGCGGGGCAGAACACCGCATTGATGGAGAAGGCCTGCGCGATCATGGAGCGCCAGTTGCAGCACATGGTGCGCCTGGTGGACGAGCTGCTCGACGTCTCCCGAGTCACTCGTAACAAGCTGGAACTACGCAAGGAATGGGTGGACCTGGCGACGATCGTCCAGAGCGCGCTGGAGACGAGTCGCCCGCTCATCGAGGCATTCGGGCACGAGCTCACGGTCTCGTTGCCCGCGGAACCCGTAGTGCTCGCCGCAGACGGCGTTCGGCTGGCGCAGGCATTTGCCAACCTGCTGAACAACGCAGCGAAGTACACGGAGCGGGGTGGCCGCATCCAGGTCACGGCGAACGCGCCCTCAGACGGGGAAGGGAGCGCAAGCGAAGTGGTCGTCAGAGTTCGGGATACCGGGATAGGCATTCCTGCGGACGAGCTCCCGTCAATCTTCGACATGTTCGTGCAAGTCGAACGATCGTCGGAGCGGCTGCAGGGTGGACTCGGTATCGGCCTCACGCTCGCGCAACGGCTCATCCAGATGCACGGCGGGACGTTGTCCGCATTCAGCGACGGTCCCGGTAAGGGCAGCGAGTTCGTCGTGCGTCTGCCGGTCGTCGTCCTTCCTGACGCGCCGGCACTCCACGATGCCCGACAGCGTGGCGGCACGGGCCGCCCGCGTCTTCGCAGACGGATTCTCGTTGTGGACGACAATCGGGACTCGGCGGATCTGCTGGCAACGACGCTCAGACTCCTGGGACATGATGTCGAAACCGCGCACGATGGGCTCGAAGCCATCGAGAAGGTCAGAACGCTTCACCCGGACGTGGCGTTCATGGATCTGGGGATGCCGCGGATGAACGGCTACGAGGCAGCCCGCCGCATTCGTGAGCGGGCCGGCGCAGGCATGACCTTGGTGGCCGTGACGGGGTGGGGTCACCCCGACGACAAACGGCGGTCCCGGGACGCGGGCTTCGACGCGCACGTGGTGAAGCCTGTGGACCTGGCGGCCCTCGAGGAGTTGCTGGATCGGATTCCCGCGACCGGTCCTCCGAATCACGGGAAGATCGCCCGTGTGCCGTCTTGACGGTTAGGATCAGCGGGCAGAGCCCCGGGGGAGCACCGGGGGTCTGTCGGTCACGATCTCTCAGCTCTTCTTGTAGACGACTTTGACGGTCGTGGGCGCTCCGCCCTGGAAACCAGGGTTGGTCTGTTCGATGACCAGATTCCCACCCTCGAGCGACAGCGCGCGCCGCTGCTCGACTCTGTTCCCTCCGAATTCCAGTGCGGTCACAATGACGAGCGTGCCGCCATCCCAGGTGGCCTTCGACACCTGCTCCGTCGGCGGTCCGCCCTGGCGACCGGGCACGGAGTTCTTGCTCTCCGATCCGTCGAGACGGTAGGTCGCGGTAATAGTCTGGTCCCCCTGCATACGCGTAATGGTCAAGGCATTGGCGTCCTGCTTCGCCGTGAACTCCGGCCCGAAGCCCACGCCACCACCCCCGCCACGTCCGCCGCGTCCACCTCCGCCACCACCGCCTGCCGGCGGCGCCGGCGCCGACGCCGGATCCATTGTCCATTTGCCGGAGAAGTCCGGCCTTCCCTGCGCATACGCACCGGCCGCCATGTACAGCACGACCGCTACGGCGCTCACAACGACTGTTATGCGTCGCATGTTCCGATCTCCCTTGCTCCAATTCAGAACGGCGGAGCCCTCGCCACGTTCATCTCCGCCCACGCCATGTTACGCGCGCAGGAGCAGAGTTGTGCATCCCAGGCCAACCATTCGCTTCCCTTGCGAGGCACCGTCACCACTGTCGGACGCACAGGCGGCGGCGCCAGGTTCGCGCGTTTTTGGGCCTGACTACGCGGCTTTCAAGGTGGATGCGTCGCTGACCGCAACTGTCAACGGGGGCAATCTGGAGTTGTGAAATTCCTGTGACACGCGACGACTGCATCGGAGTCGGCTACCTGCGCTTCGTCCGGGAGGGCCGCCTCGGCGCGCCGATGTGGCGCGCCAGCCCACGGAACGCCTCCAGCATCTCTGCGTAACTGACGTTGGCGTTTCTTCCGCTGGGATTCGGCAGGACGAACACCTGCGCGCGCCCGATTGCCATCGGCTGCACACCAAACGATACGGCATCGCGATGCTCCGGAAACAGCGCCCGAAACACGGTGACGCCGACGAGCGCCACCACGGCCGGCCGATAGCGCCGCACGGTGCGTCGCAGCCTCGCACCGCCAGCGACGTATTCTGCCCGCCTCAGCGACGCCACGCTCGCGCTCGGCCGAGACACGACGTTCGTGATGCCGTACCCCCACTCCGGCAATCGGTCGTCGTCTTCACAGGTCAGCGAATCGGGGACGAGACCCGCGTCGTACAGCAGCTTCCAGAACCGGTTCGAGTAGCCGGCAAAGTGATGGCCAGTGAGCGACGACCGCACGCCGGGATTGATACCGACGAACAACACGCGCACACCAGGGCGAACGCGATCACGGATCGGAGGCAGCGCGCTGCCGGAAACCCGGCCAGTGTGGCCCCGGACCGCTGCAGTATGCTGCCCGCGTGATGTCCGGTGCCTGGACCGCATCCGCACGCCGACCTCGTCGGTTCGCCTCACGACACGTCATTCTCGCTCGATCGCCCTCGGAGGTCGTCGAGCAACCGGCCTCGACCACGAATCTCACCGACCCGTGAGGCTCGCGCGATCGGTTCGGCCGTCCGGTTGCCGACCACGTCTGCCGTGCGCGGAGACGACCTGTATCCAGATCCTCCAGCAAATCGAGCGGATCGTGATCGCTTGCGGTCGGTCCGAGCGATTGCGACACTACCTCCGCGCGGCTCGCGCGCACTTTGAACGACGACCAGCTACAGCTAGAAGGCGGTGGGCTCAGACCTGGCACGTGGGACTGAAACGCAGAGCGTGCCGGTATAATCCGAGGATGGCTCAGTGGCTGGTGAAGGAAGAGCCGGACCATTACGGGTACGAGCAGCTGGAGCGCGACAGGAAGACCGTGTGGGCCGGCGTCAGGAACGCACTGGCCCAGAAGCATCTGCGCGCCATCCGCCGGGGCGACCGCCTCTTCTACTATCACACCGGCAAGGAAAAGGCGGTGGTGGCCATCGCCAAGGCCGCGAGCGATGCCTATCCCGATCCCGACGACGGGAATGGTATGGCCTTCGTCGTGGACGTGGTGCCCGAACGGCGACTCCGCCGACCGGTCACGCTGGCGGAGATCAAAGCGGACCCCGCGTTCTCGTCCTTTCCGCTCGTGCGCCTGCCACGTCTCTCCGTGATGCCGGTCACCGACGCCGAGTGGACCCGCGTCGAGCACATGAGCGCCGCCTGACGCGGTGCTCCACCGAGATTCGTGAACGGGATTCCTCCTGCCGCTCCTGCTGACCGACCGCACGTGTCCATGCGATCGGTGCGTTCCATTCGGCATCGTCTCGCGAGGATGCGTCGCGCACATGGAGCCGTCCTCGTCCTGGTGTGGACGCTGCTCTGCTCCCTGGCGGCGTCGCCGGCAGCCGCAGACGACGTGCCCACAGTGCTCCTGTCACGACAGCTCGCCGAATCACGGGGCCTCACGGTGGGCGCGCTGGTGCGCCTGGCACCCAGAGCCGACGGCACCGGTGCACGCACCTTCCGCGTTGCGGGCATCTACGAACCCACTCCCGATCCAGCGCGGCTGGGCACCGTGCCGCGCGAGATACGCCTGCACCTGCCGGACCTGCTCGACCTCACGCGCGAACCGGATGACCCGGTTGGCGCCGAGCACGTCGCCGCTATCAATGTCGCTCTCCAGGATCAAGGCGATTCGGCCGCGTTCGCCCGAGACGTGAACGCGCGCATTCCCGGCGTGCTTGCCCGGCGGACCGATGAAGCGGCAGGTGCCGCCGCTCCATTTCGCGTGCTCGAACGGTTTCACTTCGCCATTGCGGCCGTCACCATCGGTGCAGCCACTGTCTTCCTGCTCGCGCTCACGATCATGCTCGTCGACGAACGGCGAGAGACCGCCGGCGTGCTGCGCCTCATCGGGCTTCCCAGCCGGCGCATCCTGCTGCAGGTGCTCATCGAAGGGGTCCTGGTCGCCGGCGTGGGCGCCGCCTTCGGCCTCTGCCTTGCCGTGCTCTCCGAGAGCCTGATCAACGCGTACTTCCAATGGCGATACGACACGGCGCTCGTCTTCGTGCGAATCACGCCTGAGATCGCACGCACGTGTCTCGCGATTGCCGTTCCGTTGGGGGCGGCGGCAACCGTGACTGCATCGTGGGCCTTGCTGCGCCGCAACGGCCTGAGGCTCGCACGCCGATGAACGCGCTGGCGTTTGCCTGGCGCAGCCTCGTGCGCCAGCCGGCGCGGGCCACGCTTGGCATTCTCGGCGTCGCCGCCGTGGGGGCACTCCTGTTCGACATGCTGCTGCTGTCCCAGGGGCTGGTCGTGTCGATGCGGGACCTGCTCGACAGGACCGGTTGGGACGTTCGGGTCACGGCCACCGGCGACTTTCCCGGCCGGGGACCACGGCTTCAGGACGCACCCAGCGCGGTCCGCGCGATCACTGCCCTGCCGTCGGTTCGATCCGTGATCGCACTGCGATTCGCGGATGCCCGGATCGACCGTGAGGATGGGACCTCGGTCC
>CAZDLW010000096.1:0-18003 GCA_964505975.1 uncultured Bifidobacteriaceae bacterium
GAACGGCACGTTCGTCTTCAGCGGCAAGGTGAGCGTGGACGAGGTACGGGATCGGCTTGGCGTCGACATCGAGCGTGAAGGCTTCGAGACGGTGGGCGGCTATCTCCTCTCCCACCTCGGCCGTATGCCATATGTGGGCGAGACGTTCGATGTCGATGACCTGGCCGTCGAAGTGCTCGAGGTGGAACGGCGACGCATCACGAAGGTGCGGGTGCGCCGCGCCCGCGAGCTTGCGCGGGAGCAGCGGTAGCGCAGGCGGGCCGACGGCTGAGCGGCTACAATCTCTCCGGGGATGGCGTCGCAACCAACGGCCTCGGTGATTGACGCTCACCCGTGCTCGAGGTTGACACGACTCATCGACCAGGTTCACGTTCTTCTGCGGGCCGTCCAGTGGTCCGACGGAGTGCCTGATGCAGACAACACACGACCGCAACCTTCTGGCGGCGCGCCTCCTTGCCCACGTTCGTGCGGCGATCGCAGCCGCTGTCGTGATGCTGATCGTCGTCTCGCCGGCCGCGGCGCAACGCGCGCTGTCGCCGCACGACGTCGCGCGGCTGAGCACGGTGACCGGGGCCGCGTTGTCGCCGGATGGAACGGAGGTGGCGTTTCTGCGCACCGTTCAGCGCGATCCGCTGACCGGTCAGGACGGTGCGGCGTTCGTCGAACTGCACGTCGTGGACATGGAAGGACGCGAGCGCGCCTTCGTGGCCGGCGACGTGAACGTGTCGGGTGTGGCGTGGGCCCCTGATGGGCGGGGCATCTCCTTCCTGGCACGCCGAGGATCGGACGAACGCCGCTCGCTGTACGTCATTCCGCGGGATGGCGGAGAAGCACGGAGAGTGCTCGCGCACACCGCGGAGATTGCCGAGTACGTCTGGAGCCCTGATGGCCGGCAGGTCGCGTTCCTGTCCACTGAGGCACGGAGTCGTGAACAACAGGAGCTCGAGCGCAAGGGCTTCAATCAGATCGTGTACGAGGAGAACCTCCGGCCGGTGCGCGTCTGGATTGCCGACGTGCCCGCAACCGACGAGACATCGAACCGGCGCATGCTGGACCTGCCGGGGTCTGCGGCCTCCGTACGATGGAGCCCGGCCGGCAATCGTCTCGCACTGACGCTGGCGCCCACGCCGCTCGTGGACGACTCGTACATGGAGAAGAGACTGCATGTCGTCGATGCGGCTTCGGGCGCTGTGGTGGCACGGATCGAGAACCCCGGGAAGATCGGGGACTTCGCATGGAGTCCCGACGGCGCCCGGCTCGCCGTCGTGGCCGCCGCCGATCCCAACGACCCGCTCGAAGGCCGGCTCATGGTGGTGTCAGCCAGTGGCGGCGATCTGGTCGACGTGCTGCCGAACTGGGACGCCGGCCACGTGCATGCCGTGGGGTGGCGGGACGCGGATACCGTGGTGTTTCTGGCATACGAAGGCGTGGGCTCGTTCCTCGGCACGGTCGGTCGGACCGGGGACCGCTTCGAAAAGGCGGGGACGCACACGGACCTCGTGGCGACCGCGCTTTTCGTGTCGCGGAACGGGCATGTGGCGGCGATGATTGGCGACAGCCCACGGCATCCACCGGAAGTGTTCGTGGCGCGGCCAATCCACGGCCAGCCCACGCGGCTCACACACAGCAACGCCTGGCTGAAGGACATCGCGCTGGCGCGGCAGGAAGTCGTGCGATACAAAGCTCGCGATGGGCTCGAACTGGAAGGCTTGCTCATACGACCGTTGAACGAGCAACCGGGGCGCCGGTACCCGCTCATCCTCGTGGTGCACGGAGGGCCGGAAGCGCATTACTCGAACGGGTGGTTGACCGGCTATTCGACGCCAGGCCAGGTGGCGGCCTCCCGCGGGTTTGCCGTGTTCTATCCGAACTACCGCGGCAGCACGGGGCGGGGTGTAGCCTTTTCCAAGCTGAGTCAGGGTGATCCTGCCGGCAAGGAATTCGACGATCTCGTGGACGCCGTCGACCACTTCGTATCGACCGGACTCGTCGATCGCGAGAAGGTCGGCGTGACAGGCGGGTCGTATGGAGGGTACGCCTCGGCGTGGGCGGCCACCCACTATTCGGATCGATTTGCCGCCAGCGTGATGTTCGTCGGCATCAGCAACAAGGTCTCGAAGATCGGCACGTCGGACATTCCCAACGAGCTGTTCATGGTGCACGAGCGGAAGTGGCCCTGGAACGACTGGAATCACTTCCTCCAGCGGAGCCCCATCTATCACGTCGACAAGGCACGCACGCCGATCCTCATCCTGCACGGGTCCGAAGATCCGCGTGTGCATCCCGGACAGTCGCTCGAGCTGTACCGTCACCTGAAGCTTCGCACGAACACACCGGTGAGGCTGGTGCTCTATCCTGGCGAAGGACATGGAAATCGGCGCGCGGCCTCGCGCCTCGATTACAACCTGCGGCTGATGCAGTGGATGGAGCACTACCTGCAGGGACCCGGGGGGGATCCGCCTCCGTACGAACTGTCGTACGAGGAAGGCAGGAACGAGACGAGTTGAAGGATGATGGCGGCTGGGCTCCACTACACGGCGATCCCGCGGACCCGTGACGTGAAGTCCGGTTTCGTCGCCTTCCTCGGTCGTCCCAACGCCGGCAAGTCCACGCTGCTCAACCGCATCGTCGGACAGAAGCTGGCCATCGTCTCCGACAAGCCGCAAACGACCCGGACGCGGCTTGTCGGCGTCAAGAACTATCCTGCCGGCCAGATTGTCTTCGTGGACACGCCCGGCGTCCACAAGCCGACCCATCGGATGAACGTCCGCATGGTCCACGCTGCGCTCGACACCATGCGCGAGGTGGATGTGCTGGCGCTCGTCGTGGATGCGTCGGTCAAGTCGGGCCCGGGGGACCGCTACATGATCCGGTTGGTTCGGGACCTCCAGAGGCCAGTCGTGCTGGTCCTGAACAAGGTGGATCTCATCCCGAAAGAACGGCTCCTGCCCATCATCGATCAGTACCGTCAGGTGCACCCCTTCGTCGAGATCGTGCCGATTTCGGCACTCGACGGCACGAACGTCGAGCGGCTCGAGTCGTTGTTCTTCCACTACCTGCCGGAGAGAGCGCCGCTCTATCCACCGGAGTACCTGACGGACCAACCCGAGCGCGTGTTCGTGGCGGAAATCGTCCGCGAACAGGTGCTGAGGCTGACGCACCACGAACTGCCGTTCGCGACGGCCGTGATTGTCGATCGGTTCGAAGAGCCAACCGATGGCGGTGTGCTGGCACTCTACTGCACCATCCTGGTGGAGCGCCCCTCCCAAAAGCCCATCCTGGTCGGCAGGAAGGGCGCGATGATCAAGCAAATCGGGACAGCGGCGCGTGCCGGGTTGGAGCAGTTCTTCGGCACGCGGGTCTATCTCGACCTGCACGTCAAGGTGAAGTCCGAATGGCGCGACGACGAGCGCCTGCTCGACGAGATCGGCGTGCACGGGAAGGGCTGAGTAAGCGACCCGAGCGAGGTCCCGCACCCCGGCTCGGCCCTCACGCGCCAGATACCTTCTGCCCCACTCCTGTCGCGAAGCCGCATGTTTCCTGCCTGCGGAGCCGGTGTGCGGCACAGGATGACGTTCATGAACAATCTGGGCTAGAGCAGGGCTAGAGCCGCCGGCTGCCCGTCTTGGCTGGCGCTGCACGCGACCCAGACTGTGTTTGCGTGGTCGCGCCGCGCGTGTTTCTCGTATCGTGGACGCCCGCCCGCATGCTAGATTGAACCGTTTGTGGAGTAACGGACTTTCCTCATGGTGGCGCAGCGAAGAATCGACCTCGTGCTGGATTCGGTCAAGCGACTGCTGCGCATCGGTGCGACGGCCAACCTGCTGAACCTGCTGCAGAAGCAGTATCCCGCCGACCTCGCACAGATCTTCAGCGATCTGCCGGATCGCGAGCGTGATGCCGCGTTTACCCTGCTGGCCGAACGCAACGGCCGGCTGGCGATGGAGGCGGCCGCCGAACTGGGTCCGGAAGCCGGGGCCAAACTGCTGGCGGCGCGGCCTGCCGAAGAGATCGCCCGGCTGGCGCAGGAAATTCCGTCAGACGACGCGGCAGCGCTCATCGACAACCTGCCCGAGGAGTTGTCGTCCGCCGTCCTGGACCTGATGCGCCCGAAGGAATCCGGTGTGGTCGAGAACCTGCTCGAGTACGCGGAGCAGACCGCCGGCCGCATCATGAACCCTCAGGTCTTCGCCTTGAACGAGGACATCACGGTGGGTGAGGCAATCACCGAGGTGCAGTCGGCCCGAGACGTCGAGATGGTGTTCTATCTCTACGTCGTCGACGAGCGGCGCCACCTCGTCGGAGTGGTGTCGCTGCGGCGGCTCCTGCTCGTGTCGCCGGAGACGCCGCTCAAGCGCATCATGACGGCAGACCTGATCAGTGTCCGCGCCGACATGGATCAGGAGGAAGTGGCCCGGCAGGTTGCCTCGTACAACCTGCTCGCCATTCCGGTGGTGGACGAAGAGAACAAGCTCGTTGGCGTGATCACGGTCGACGACGTCATCGACGTGATCAAGGACGAGGCGACAGAGGACATCTATCGCCTGGCAGGGGTGTCGGGCGACGAGCGGGCGTTCACACCCGCCCGGGAATCGCTCAGAAAGCGCCTGCCGTGGCTGAGCATCAACCTGCTCACCGCGTTCGTTGCGGCATCCGTGGTGGCCCTGTTCGAGGATACGATCGGTTTGTTCCCGTTCCTGGCCGTGTTCATGCCGATCGTGGCCGGCATGGGCGGAAACTCCGCCACACAGACCTTGACCGTCATCGTGCGCGGCATCGCTCTCGGTGAGCTCACGTGGAGCAATTCGCGAAAGGCGCTCTTGAAGGAGATGGCGGTCGGCGTCGGCAATGGCGTCGTACTCGGGCTGGCCGCCGCGGTGGTGGTCTGGATTGCCCGCGGCAGTCCCGTCCTGGGACTCGTACTCGGTCTGGCGATGGTCATCAACATGTTCGTCGCCGCGACAGCGGGCACGCTGGTCCCACTGGGCTTGCGCGCGGCGAACGTGGACCCGGCATTGGCATCGTCCGTGTTCATCACCACGCTGACCGATATGTTTGGCTTTCTGTCGTTCCTGGGTCTGGCCACCTTGTTCGCCGCGCACCTGGTGGGGGTCACGTAGCGTCGCAGCGTCAATTCGGAATTCAGAATTCAGAATTCAGAATGAAGAAATGCGCCACTATCTCTTTGCCGCGTTTCGCGCGGCTCGGTTCCCGGTACAATAGGCCCTGCCCGTGCCGCTCTATACAGCCGATGCTCTGGTGTTGCGGACGTACAACCTGGGCGAAGCCGACCGCATCGTTGTCTTTTTGACGCGCGATCGTGGGAAGAAGCGCGGGGTGGCCAAAGGCGCCCGGCGGCCCCGATCGCGGTTTACCGGAGCGCTCGAGCCGCTGACCGAGGTGCACGTTGCGTACTTCGAGAAGGAGCGGCGGGACCTCGTGAGTCTCAACTACGCGGAGACGCTGCGTTCTCCGTTGGGGCTGGCCGGGAAGATGGAGGGGAGGGGGCGCCTGCACGCGGGCTTTCCGGCTGTGGGCGAAGGGATTTCCCCCGTCTCGCCGGATGCGCTCGGGTACGTCGGCTACTTCGCCGAGCTGCTCGATGAATGGGCTCAGGAGGCGGATGCCGACGAGCGGTTGTACCGCCTGGGAGCATCCATGTTGGATGCCCTGGCAGGCGGGGCGCCGGTGGAGCCGCTGGCGCGCTATTTCGAGTACTGGTTGCTTCGACTGCAGGGTCTGTACCCGGAATCGCCCGGCACGCTGTCGGCGGCAGCCGTGGCGTTTCTTGCGGCGTCACGGACGGTGGGCCCCAGGGACGTGGGCCGGGTCCCCACCGATCGCCGTGTGATGAAGGAACTGGAGGACGTGCATCGCATGCTCATCACGAGGCATCTGGAGAAGACGTTGAAATCGGACCGCGTGATCCGGGAACTGCGCCGTCACGCGTGACCGCCTGCATCGCCGAACGGACTATCTGACCGCGTGACGCTTCAAGATCTCATCCTCAAACTGTCGTCGTTCTGGGCGGCGCAGGGCTGTCTGCTCCAGCAGCCGCTGGATCTGGAGGTTGGTGCGGGCACGTCGCACCCCGAGACGCTGTTTCGCGTGCTCGGATCCAAGCCGTGGAGTGTCGCCTACGTGCAGCCGTCACGGCGGCCGGACGACGGCCGGTTCGGGCAGAATCCCAACCGGCTGTTCAAGCACCATCAGTATCAGGTGATTCTCAAGCCGGCACCCGACGAAGTGCAGCAGACCTATCTCGACAGTCTCGAGGCCTGCGGCATCAACCCGCGCCATCACGACATTCGTTTCGAGGACGACAACTGGGAGTCTCCGACGCTGGGAGCCTGGGGGATTGGCTGGCAGGTGATGCTCGACGGGCTGGAGATCACACAGTTCACCTACTTTCAGCAGGTGGGTGGGATCGATCTGGCGCCCATCTCCTGCGAGATCACGTACGGCCTCGAGCGCATTGCGATGTTCCTGCAGCGTGTGGACAACGTGTTCGACCTCGAGTGGGGCGGCGGCGTGAAGTACTCCGAGGTGCGGCTCCAGGACGAGATCGATCAGTCGAAATATGCCTTCGGGCAGGTGGACATGCCCGCGGAGGAGTTCGCCGCGGTACATCGGAAGCTGTTCGACACGTACTTCGCGCTCGCGCAGACGCTCCTGGCATCCGGCCTGATTTGGCCTGCGCTGGAACATTGTCTGAAGTGCTCTCACGTGTTCAACGTGCTGCACTCGAGCGGCAGCATTGGCGTCACGGAGCGTGCGGCCTACATCCTGCGCGTTCGACAACTGGCCGTGCGCATCGCGAAGGCGTACGTCGACTCGACGGAGCCGGTCGCAGAGAGCCTCTAGCAACGACGCATGGAACGCGAGCTGTTCATCGAGATCGGGTGTGAAGAGCTTCCGGCGAGCTGGCTCCCTGGGTTGACCGAGGACCTGGCCCGGCACCTCGAGACGGGCCTGAAAGAGGTGCGGCTTACCGCCTCTGCGCCCATCGAAACGTACAGCACGCCGCGGCGCCTTGCCGCCCGCGTCGCGAAACTCGCCGAACGCCAGACGGATTTCGAGGAGGTGCTCACGGGACCGCCGGTATCGGCTGCCTTCACACCCGACGGCGAACCAACACCGGCAGCTCTCGGATTCGCCCGGAAATACGGGGTGGAGGTTTCAGCGCTCGAACGTCACGAGACGGCCAAGGGGACCTACCTGGCCTACCGCATGCGGCAACGGAGCAAGGCGACGGTGGACGTGCTGGGGGAGGTCATGGCTGGTCTGCTCAGGGCCCTGACCTTTCCGAAACAGATGCGGTGGGACGCCTATCTCGATGACGGGAAAGGAGAGCTCGTCTTCGCCCGGCCGATCCGCTGGCTCGTGTTGCTCTACGGAGGGCGCGTCGTCCCGTTCGTCATCCGGCGGGTTGAACAGGCGCAGGGCCCCACCGTCCAGGACATCCGCTCGAGCGCCAATACGTACGGGCACCGCTTCCTCACCACGAGCGGACGGGCCGGCCGCGCGATCAAGATCAAGACCTTCGACGACTACCAGGCACGGCTCCTGGAAAACTTCGTGATCCTCAATCGCAGCGATCGCGAGTCGAAGATCCGGCGGGAGCTCGAAGCTCACGCGCGCAGGCTGGGAGGCCGCGTGAGTCCGATCGTCGCCGCGCAGTCGCCGCTGCTGCGGGAGGTGCCGGATCTCGTGGAGTATCCGTCCGTGATCGCCGGGCACTTCCCGCCCGAGTTCCTGCAGCTTCCGGAGGAAGTGCTGACGACGACGATGATCCAGCATCAGCATTACTTTCCCGTCGTCGACGAGGGTGGGCGTCTGAAGTCGGCGTTTCTCGCCGTGACGAACACCCAGCCCGAGCGCCCGGAGCTCATCGCACGCAACGCCGAGCGCGTCCTGATCGCACGGTTGCGCGACGCCAGGTTCTTCTGGGACGAGGATCGCAAGGTTCCGCTCGAGTCCAGGCTCGATCGACTCTCGACCATCCTGTTTCACAGCAAGCTCGGGACGTATCGTGAAAAAGCCGACCGCGTGGCGACGCTCGCTCGATGGATTGTCGCTGACGCGTTCGAGCATCCCGATCTGGCGGATCACGCGGAGCGTGCCGGACGCCTGTGCAAGACCGATCTGGCCACCGACATGGTGCGGGAGCTGACCGAACTGCAGGGCGTGATGGGCGGCGTGTACGGGCGCGAAGAAGGCCTGCCCGAGGAGGTGTGGAAGGCCGTCTATTACCACTACTTGCCGATTGGCGTGGAAGCGGCGGCCCCGCCCTCGCGCCAACAGCTTGGTGCCGCGGCGACGGTCTGGGCGGCGGTGGCGCTGGCCGACAAGCTCGACTCGGTAGCCGGCATGTTCGTGGCCGGTGAACGTCCGACCGGGTCGAAAGACCCGTTGGGCCTCCGCCGGCAGGCCCAGGGCGTGGTGAAGATTCTCGCAGACCTGCCCGAGCTGACCGGGATCCACGAACGGCTTCGAGTCGGGCCGTTGCTCGAACGCGCGGCACAGGCGTTTGGCGGATACCAGGACGCCGAGGCCGCGTTGTCGTCTTTCGTGGCCGATCGGCTGGCGTACCTGCTGGAGGAGCGCGGATACGACGTCCGCAACGTGCGGGCGGTGATGCACCACGGGATCGCGCAGGTGAGCCCGCTGGAGGCGAGGCGCAAGCTCGAGGCGCTCACGCAGTTGAGCGGCTCGCAGGCACTTCAGGGTGTGGCGACGCTGTTGAAGCGGGTCAAGAACATCTCGAAAGGTGTGACGGCTCCGACTGCGTTGTCCGACATCGTGCCGGTGCTGGCCGAACCGGCGGAGCGCGCGCTGGCGTCCGCGCTCGAGTCCCGCGCGCCGGGGATTGGGGCGGCAGCGGAGCGGGAAGACTATCGCGAAGCGTTCACCGGCATCGCGTCGCTTCAGCCGCTCGTGGCCACGTTCTTCGACGATGTGCTCGTCATGGTGGAGGATGAGCCCCTGCGGACCGCCCGGCTCGGACTGGTAGCAACGTTGCGGGAGCTCATTCTCGGCCTTGCCGACCTGTCCGAGATGGCGACGGAAGGGGCAGGAACCGAAATCTCATCTGGAACCCCGGCGTGAGAGCTTCTCGAGAGGTCGCGCTCCGACATGCTTCGGACCGCTATGCGGCCCGAAACGCGAATCTTTGTACTCGTTGTCCCGCCCGCATAGCGGTCCTAGCCGCGCGATGCGCGGCAGAAGAAACAGGCGACCAGCCAAGGGCCTGTGCGGGGATATCAAGGGGTGACTGCCCCTTGGCTGGTTGGGTCGGCAGCTCCCGAAGCACACCGTGGGAACGGAAAACGGAGACCGAATTTCAATGGCGAAGAAGGCAAGACGGAAGCCGGTGCGAACGCCGGCGAAGGCCGTGAAGAAAAGGGCGGCAAAGGCCGCGAGACGCGCTGCAGGCACCGGGCGGAAGTCGTCCCCGGCAACGAAGAAGGCGGCTCAACGAACACCGGGCAGCCGGACCAAGTACGTCTACTTCTTTGGGAGTGGCAGGGCGGACGGCGATCGGACGATGCGCGATGCGCTGGGCGGCAAGGGTGCGAACCTGGCCGAGATGACCAACGCCGGCCTTCCAGTCCCGCCGGGGTTCACCATCTCCACCGCGGTGTGCGGCATCTTCTACAAGGAGAAGCAGCGCATTCCGGCAGCCGTGGATGCCGAGATCAACGAGAACCTCCGCAAGCTCGAGAAGGTGGCTGGCACGACGCTGGGCTCCCCAGAGAATCCGCTGCTCGTCTCGGTCCGTTCGGGCTCGAAGTTCTCGATGCCCGGCATGATGGACACCATCCTCAATCTCGGGCTGAACGATGCGTCGGCCGAAGGGTTGAAGGTGCGCACGAGCAACGGCCGGTTCGCGTTCGACAGCTACCGCCGCTTCGTGCAGATGTTCGGGAACGTCGTGCTCGAGATCCCGAAGGACGCGTTCGAGCGCGAGTTCGAGGCCGTCAAGCACGCCCGTGGCGTGACGCTCGACACGGACCTCGACGAAGCTGCGCTCCGGGAGGTGGTGGACCGCTACAAGCTCCTGGTCCGCACGCAGACCGCCCGTGACTTTCCGCAGGATCCGCGCCAGCAGCTGACGATGGCGCGCGACGCGGTGTTCCGATCGTGGATGAATCCGCGCGCGCAGGAATACCGGCGGATCTACGACATCCCGGACCACATCGGGACGGCGGTCAACGTCCAGATGATGGTGTTCGGTAACACGGGCGAGCGGTCCGCCACTGGTGTGGGGTTCACGAGGAACCCGGCCACCGGCGCCAACGAGTTCTACGGCGAGTTTCTCATCAACGCCCAGGGCGAGGATGTCGTCGCCGGTATCCGTACGCCGCAGCCGATTGCCGATCTCGAAGTGGTGATGCCGAAGGCCTACCGCGAGCTTCGGCAGATCACGTCGCGTCTGGAGCGCCATTACAAGGACGTCCAGGATTTCGAGTTCACGATTCAGGACGAACGGCTCTTCATGCTGCAGACGCGGAACGGCAAACGAACTGGGTATGCCGCCGTCGTCATTGCCACGGATCTCGTTGCCGAACGGCTCATCACGCCGAAGGCGGCCGTGCTGCAGATCGATCCTGAGTCGCTGTCGCAACTACTGGCACCCGGCTTCGATAGCAAGGAGTGGGCCGCCCTTCCCCTCGCCACGAAGGGCCTGCCGGCGTCACCGGGCGCGGCAAGCGGTCACGCCGTGTTCACGGCCGACGAAGCGGTGAAATGGGCCGACCAGGGCAAGCCGGTCGTGCTCGTGCGCCGCGAGACCGTGCCCGACGATATCCACGGCATGTTCGTCTCGCAGGGCATCCTCACGGCGACGGGAGGGATGACGTCGCATGCAGCGGTCGTCGGGCGCCAGATGGGCAAGCCATCCGTGGTCGGCGCCGGCGAGCTCGAGATCAGCGAGAGTCTGAAGCAGTTCACCGTCAACGGACAGACCGTGCGCGAGGGAGACTTCGTCTCCTTCGATGGGCTGACCGGTGAGGTGAAGATTGCCCGGGTGGCGTCGAAGCCGAGCGAAATCCTCCAGGTCCTGCACGGCGAGATGAAGCCGGACGCTTCCGACATCTTCAGACGGTTCAATCAGGTGCTCACCTGGGCCGACCGTTTCCGGAAGATGGGGATTCGTGCCAACGCCGACCAGCCCGATCAGGCCGAGCTGGCCTATGCCTTCGGGGCGCGCGGCATCGGGTTGTGCCGGACGGAGCACATGTTCTTTGGCGAGCGTCGCATCCCCATCGTGCAGCGCATGATTCTCGCGACCGACGAAGCGGATCGCCGCGCCGCGCTCGCTGAGCTGCTGCCGATGCAGCGGGAGGATTTCTACGGCGTGTTCAAGGCCATGCACGGCGAACCGGTGACGATTCGCACGATTGACCCGCCGCTCCACGAGTTCCTGCCGAAGCGCGAGGAGCTGATGGTGGAGATCGCCAGGCTCGAAGCGCGCCGGGAGAACGGGCGCGTGCTGGAGGAGAAGATCAAACTGCTCCATCGCGTCGAGCAGCTCCACGAGTTCAACCCCATGCTCGGACACCGTGGCGTCCGTCTCGGCATCACGTATCCCGAGATCACCGAGATGCAGACGCGCGCCATCTTCGAGGCGGCCTGCCAGCTGGCCAGGGAAGGCGTGAAGGTGACGCCGGAGATCATGATCCCGCTGGTCGGGCACGTGAAGGAGCTTCGAGATCAGAAGGCAATCGTCGATCGCGTGGCGAGGGAGGTGATGGCCGAACGGGGTGTGAAGATCAAGTACCTCGTGGGTACGATGATCGAGGTCCCACGTGGCGCGATGACCGCGGACGAGGTGGCGTCCGAAGCGCAGTTCTTCTCGTTCGGCACGAACGACCTGACGCAGCTCACGTTCGGCTTCTCGCGCGACGACATCGGCAAGTTCCTGCGCGTGTACCAGGAGAAGAAGATTCTCGACAAGGACCCGTTTGCCACGTTCGACACGGACGGAGTGGGGCCCATCGTGCGTACGGCGGTGGAGCTTGGCCGCAAGGCGCGCCCCGATCTGAAGCTCGGTGTCTGCGGCGAGCATGGTGGCGACCCCTCGTCGATTCACTTCTTCAGCGACGTCGGGTTGGACTATGTCAGCTGCTCCCCGTACCGGGTGCCGGTGGCCAGGCTTGCTGCCGCGCAGGCCGCTCTGTCGGTGAAGGTTGGCGATTGAGGGCCCCGTATGAGTATCGACGGTGGTCATGGCGAAGATTGAGCGCCTTTCCCCTGACCTGGCCAACCAGATCGCCGCCGGCGAGGTTGTAGAGCGTCCGGCGTCTGTCGTCAAGGAACTCGTAGAGAACGCCATCGACGCCGGGGCTCGCCGTATCGCGATTCTCATCGAGCGCGGCGGCAAGGATCTCATCCGGGTTGAAGACGACGGCGAAGGGATGGCGCCGGAGGACGCGCGTCTTGCGATCGAGCGCCATGCCACGAGCAAGATTCGCCGCGCCGACGACCTGGCCCGCATTGCCACGCTGGGATTTCGCGGCGAGGCCCTCCCAAGTATCGCATCCGTGTCCCACTTCGTTCTGCGGAGCCGGCCGCGAGGGGAGCCTTTCGGGACGGAGATTCGCGTGAACGGAGGGACCGTTGCCGCGGTGAGGGAGGTTGGGGCGCCCGAAGGCACGTTGGTGGAGGTGGCGAACCTCTTCTACAATCTGCCGGCCCGCCGCAAGTTTCTCAAGTCCGATACCGCCGAGTCGGCGCAAACGTCGCGAGTCGTGACCCAGCTCGCGTTGTGCTATCCGGAAATCGGCTTCACGTTGACCAGCGCCGGACGGAAACTGCTGCAGTGCCCGCCGGCGGCATCGCTCCGCGACCGGCTGTATCAGCTGTACGGCGATCGACAGGATCTCGTGGACGTGCACCGCGACGGCGGGGGAGTGCGGATCGCCGGGTATGCTGCCGCGCTGGCCGAACAGGGGCCAGCCCGCGGACCGCAGCACGTGTTCGTCAACCGCCGCGTCGTGAAGGACCGGACCATCGCCCACGCGATTGGCGAAGCCTACAGCGTGGCGTCCATCAAGGAGCGCAGTCCCGAAGTGCATCTCTTCATCGAGATGCCGCGCGACGCCGTGGATGTCAACGTGCACCCGACGAAGGCGGAGGTCCGGTTTCGCGAGCCCTCGCACATCCACCAACTGGTCCGCTACGCGATTGGCGATGCGCTCGGACGCGGGCCAGCCCCGGAGCTGACGCTCGAGCCACCGCCAGCGGCGGATCCGCTGCCATCGACGTTGCCGTTGCCCACACCGTATGCGGGAACATATCCCGGTCGTTGGACAGCGGGGCTCCTTCATGGCGCTTCGACGTGGTCGAACCTGGTGCCGCCGGGGTTGGGCTCGGACGTGGGGTCGGCCGGAGCGGATGCGGCATTCTCTCGCGACGTTGCCTCGGCAGCTCACGCCGGACACGCACCCGCGACGGGCGGTGCAGCGTCCGCGATGCCGCCCATGGTCCCGTTGGGGCAGTTCCGGGACACGTTCATCATCGCGGTAGACGGCGAAGGCATCGCCATCGTCGATCAGCACGTGGCGCACGAACGTGTCCTGTTCGAGCGCATCATGCAGCGTCTGACGTCGGGGCGGCTGGAAGGTCAGCGTCTGCTCGAGCCGATGATCGTGGAGTTGCCGGCGGGCGAGCGCCAGGCGCTCCTGGCACACGGCGCCAGCCTGGAGCGTCTGGGGTTCGAGCTGGAGGAGTTCGGCGGCCATGCCATTCGCGTGGCGGCCGTGCCGGCGCTCCTGCGCCGCGAAGAGTGCGACGCCGCGCTGCGTGAGCTGGCGGAAGACCTCGAGCAGCTGGATCGCGGTGCCGCAGTCGCGGATGCGCTCGGACGGATTGCCGCAACGACGGCGTGCCACGCGGCCGTCAAGGCCAATTGTCCGCTCACGTTCGAGAAGATGGCGCACATCCTCGAGGAGTTGAAGCGCACGGCGTACTCGACCATCTGCCCGCACGGCCGTCCGGTGATGCTGCGGCTCTCGCGCCGCGAGGTCGAGAAGAACTTCCAGCGGATTTGAACGTCGCTCGTACTTCCCCTGATTCGCTGGCGGCGGGTGCCGTTCATTCGCGGCGAGTCGCATTGTTGCACGCGCAAGAGCCTGTGAATCGTGCAACTGCTTTGACACCTCCCGTCCGTCACGTTACAGTAGGAAGCAATCCCGACAACGTTTCAGCTCGACCGTTCCCAAAGCAAGATCGCGCATCGGGTGTCGCCGCCCGTGGCGCAAGGCTGTAAATCCCTCCCGCACGCGGGATGGTTGGCTGCCGAACTTGGACAGGTGCGGTGCTCGCGGCTCCGCTACTCACCAGTACCCGGTAGCGGATTCGGAGAACGCAGTGTCCATCCGCCGTTCCGTTCTTCTGGCCGGTCTCACCTTCTCGCTCGCCTCCCTGGGTTTCAGCCTGGGCAGCTGGTCTACCCAGCGCCGCATGGCCGAACAGATTGCCGAGAACGACGCGCAACTCGCCATGCTCGCGCGCAGCATCCTGCAGATGCGCGAAGCGGAGGTGCTCGTGTCGGGAACGGTGGGCCGCCAGGAGCCGGCTGTGGTGAACGCCGTGGGCGACCCGCAGATCGCGCTGGTCGACGAGATCAAGCGTCAGATCCAGAGTGAGATGGGGCTCTTTCCCGTGAGGCTGCTCCGGGAGCGTCGTGAGAGCTTCGTCGAGCTGAACGCGCGGGACAACACGGGCCGCACGAGCTACGGCACCGCTGGCTACCTGGGGCAGGGCCATTTCATCACGGTGAAGCACGGCGTCGTCGCGCTCGATCCTCCCGCAAAGGGGCGCGAGCCGCGGAGCATCACCGAGGTGACCATCCGCTATCGAGACCGCGACCTGCCCGTCACCATCGTCGATGCCGGCGACGCCAAAGTGGAAGTGGACGCTGGCGACTGGGCCATCGTCAAGGTGGACGAGGAGATCGATCTTCCCCCGCTGCGCGCCGACACCTCCTACTCGTTCGATTTTGCGGAACCGGTCTTCCGGCTCGGAAACGACTATTCCAAGGGGATCATTCTCAGCACCGGATACGTGGGTCAGCGGACGCCGGCCGGCCTGGTCACCTGTTTGACCGACGGACATCCAGGTGTCTCAGGTGGTGGCGTGCTCAATCAGGAGGGCGACCTCGTCGGCATTCCCGTGGGCCGGATGCAGGGCGACTACCGGTTCTCGTTCATCCTGCCGCTTCGTCCCGAAATGTTCCGCAGCCTGCCGGCATTCACGGTGTCGGAGGGCCTGGACGGCGAGTAGAGTGCGCAGGCATCGTGCGGGCTCTACTACCAGCCTGGGCTCTGCCCTTCGTCCTTCGAGCGTCAGTCGCGACGCCACGAAAGCAGCCGAGGGTGATATTCAGCCGCTACGCAGCGGTTCTGACACCTCGCCCGAACGAGCAGTCTGCCGCGGTGCTCGAAGCGAAGCGCGTCTTCCGATATCGAGTCGCGCAGCACCAGGCGCGCGACGGACACGCCACCCGCACGTATACTCAACGCGTGAATGCCGAGCCGCTTCTCGTCGAAGTCGCTCGCCGGCTTCAGGAACTGCGGTTCGAAGTAGTGCTGATCGGAAACGCGGCCGCAGCGCTGCAGGGTGCGCCGGTCACGACGGTTGACTTCGATTTCATGTTCCGGAAGACGCCGGTGAACATGCGCAAGCTCAAGGCGTTGGCGACGGCGCTTGGCGCCACGGTGCTCCGGCCGTACTACCCGGCGTCAGACATGTTCCGTGTCGTGAGAGACGAGGATGGACTGCAGCTGGACTTCATGACGACGATCCACGGCGTGCGTTCGTTCGCGGGAATCCGCGATCGCGCGACCGTGGTGAAGTTTGGAGAGACGGCGCTCCTCGTGGCCTCACTCCCGGATATCATCCGCAGCAAGAAGGCAGCGCGGCGGCCCCGAGACCGTGCGGTGCTCGATGTACTGGAGCGGACGCATGAAGAAGCCAGCCGGCAGGAAGCAGCGACTCGCCGCCCTGCGACGCGAAAGCGACCGCGCCCTCGTTGAGCAGATCCGCGCACGCCTCGCGCTCCCGCCCGAGAAGCGCACACACTTCCTGCGCACACGCGTCACCGTGAAGGGCACGGCTGCCTAACGCGAGAGATCGGAGCACCCCGAGCGCAGCCGCCGGCCCCAGTGCCATCCAGGGATACACGATGAAGACGCCGAACACGGCGAAGAACGACACGGTGGCGTGTCAGCGGCCGGGTGCCGGCGCCTCCGTGACGCGGGCGCCGCGGAGGATGTTGGCCAGGCCGTAGTTGCCTTCGTGGCACGCGTACTCGTAGAGCGGCCCATCCATGCGTCGGATGGTCGACTCGCCGGACCACGCCGTCGTCCAGGTGCCGGGATCGTCCACGGTGAACTCGTACCGGATGGTGTCCCCGTCTACTGGCGTGAGACGTTCGACGACGTGGAGCCGTTCGCTGGCGAAGATGTCCTGGCGGGTGTTCTGCGGCGACCCGCGGAAGTTGGTGCGATCCGTGAAGTTCGTCGTGTCCACGACGAGCGTCCCGTTCTCCCAACGGCCCACCGCATGACCGGCGAGCCAGCGCACGCCCGGCCCTGGGTGGGGCCGTCCATCCAGGTGGACGATGCGTACGGCGTCCATCAGTTCGTGCCGGATGATTATCTGATCGTGCGCCTGCAGGATCTGGAGGTTCGCATAGTAGGTGGGCGGCAGCATGGGCGGCCCCACGTTGCCCCATGAGATGCAGCGCTCGGCCAGCGACCGGCTCTGCGCGCCGTCCGACGACAGTGCCCGCTGCGTGGCGCGCTGGTGCGGCAGTTGGCGTTAGGCCTCTGGTGTCAGCGCCGGCAGCCGCCCGTTGCGCGGTTCGACGATGAGCGAGGTCCGCAGGTTCTCCCGCTTCGCGTAATTCTCCGCCTGCCAGATCGCATCGTCGTAGTGGATGTCGTCGCTCGGCTGGGCCAGCAGCCGGTCGATCCGCTGTTTGACGAACGCGACGGCCTCCTCGGGGGTGAAGAACTCCTTGTCCGCGAATTCCGCAGGACGCTCGAGCGGGGTGTAGGTGTCGTTGGTCCAGTAGCCCTGGATGTCGGGTTGCCCGTCAGCGAGCAGCGGCAGGTCGTGTTCGCGCAGGGTGCGCCCGGCGCCGGACTGGCCACTGGCGATCGTCCCTGTGGCGGGAAGCAGGAGCAATAGAAGCACGACAGACGGCAGCCTCGACCCGTGGTGGCGCATCGGAACCTCCGCTGCTGATGTGCTCGAAAGCGGAGTCATCTTACTCGGAATCCGGGTTGCGGCGTGCGGACGCGCCCGTCGCGACGGCGACCGGCTCCTGAGGTTAGCGGCGAAGCAGGAGTGGGACGAACGCCGTCAGTCGCGCCAGGCGGCCCGTCGAGTGTCACAACCTTTGGGAGTGCTATTGACGAACGTGGTGGGCGTCGCGGGTCCGCGCCAGAAACTTCGCGTTCACCAGCGTTGTCAGCACAGCACGACAAAGGGCAATGTCAAACGACCAGAGCCGTGCGGCCTGCGCTTCCGTCAGCCGCAGCCCGGGCATTTCGAGATAGTCGGCCATCGCTCGGCGAAGGGCCTCGTCGAAGGCGGGCTGCACGCCAGCGCCGGGAGGGCCTGACTGCGGATGGACAAGTGCCGTCGACATATGGTGTCCGTTCTGCGGGCGTGCTGTCGCGTCCGGGCGCCCGCCGCTCGGGACGTCGGCAGAGCGACGGCACTCCTCGACGCGCCCGCTCGGCGCCGGAGTGTCGCAGGGTCCTGAAAAGGATCGACTCCTGCCTTATATGTCTCGGTCGTTTCGTGTCGGAACTTCACCGGTCTGCGCGCCGATGCGTTCAAGATCCCCCGGACTTGACAACCTCGTTACTGGCGGGACACCGATCGGCAAATTTCCTGTCATTGTCCCGTCGGCTGACGACGCGTCATGGCAGGGCACGCCGGCCCTGACGAGCTCGAGCGTGCCCAACCCAGGCTCTCGCGCGATGC
>CAZDLW010000097.1:0-17968 GCA_964505975.1 uncultured Bifidobacteriaceae bacterium
CGCGCGGCGCACGACGAGCATGCCCGGCGCCTGGGCCGAGCGCGCGCGCAGGATAGCGGCGCAGGAGATTGCCACCGCGCTCGAGCGCCTGCTGCGCGAGCTGCAGGCGCAGCGGACCGTGGCGACGACCGATGCCGGCATGTGGGCGCGGCCGCGCGGCGAGGAGTACTACGGCTGGGCGCTGAAGGCTTCGACCACGACGACGATGTCGCCCGACGAGATCCACGAGCAGGGACGGAGCGAGCTGCAGGAGCTGCACGCGCAGATGGACGTGATCCTGAAGCAGATCGGCCTCTCGCAGGGCACCGTCGGCGAACGGATGCAGGCGCTGGCGAAGGACCCGCGCTACCGGTTCCCCGACGGCGACAGGGGCCGCGACGAGATCCTGGCCTTCATCCAGAAGCGGCTCGACTGGATCGCCGCGCAGATGCCGCGCGCGTTCAACACCCTGGTCGAGCCGAACATGGAGGTGAGGCGGCTCCCGCCAGAGGAGGAGCCGGGCGCGCCGGCCGCCTACGGCGGTGCCGGATTCGACGACGGCACGATCCCCGGCCGCTATTGGATCAACCTCAGAACCACGGACCTGCACAGTAAGTACAGCCTCGCCGACCTGACCTTCCACGAAGCGATTCCCGGCCACATCTGGCAGGGGGAGTACACGCGCCGCATGCCGCTCATCCGGCAGCAGCTCGCCTTCAACGCCTACTCGGAAGGGTGGGCCCTCTATGCCGAGCAGCTGGCCGACGAGCTGGGCGCGTACGACGCCGATCCGGTCGAGCGGATCGGCTACCTGCAGTCGCTCGCTTTCCGCGCCTGCCGGCTGGTCGTGGACACCGGCCTGCACGCCAAGCGCTGGACGCGCGAGCAGGGGGTGCAGTACTTCGTGGAGGTCAACGGTTCGAATCCGCTGGAGGTGGCGAGCGAAGTGGACCGCTACTGCTCCTGGCCGGCCCAGGCGTGCGGCTACAAGCTCGGGCACAGCGAGATCAACCGTCTGCGTCGTCACGCGTCGTCGGCCCGCGGACCCTTGTTCGACCTCAAGGCCTTCAACGACACCGTCGTGCTCGGCGGAAACGTGCCGCTCGACGTGCTGGCGAAGAACGTGGACGAGTACATCCGCTCGTGATACCCGGCAGGCTCATGGCAGACCGCGTGGACTATCTCGTCGCCACGAACCGCTTCAGCTCTTCCAGCCAGTGCTGAACGAGGATCACGCTGGTCGTCGTGCTCCCGCCGGCGTCGGAGCCCCAGCAGCGACCGCTCAGGTTCCTGCCTCCACCCAGTTCACGCTTCGCTCGACCGCTTTCTGCCATCCGCGATACGCCGCCTCACGCTGGTCCGCGCTCCATCGAGGCTCCCACTGGCGATCCGCTTTCCAGTTCGTCCGCAGCGAGTCGAGGTCCCTCCAGAAGCCGACCGCCACGCCGGCGGCATACGCAGCACCCAACGCCGTGGTCTCGGCGACGACCGGTCGCACGACGGGCACGCCCAGGATGTCCGCCTGGAGCTGCATCAGCAGATTGTTCACGGTGGCCCCGCCGTCAACCTTCAGCACGTCGAGGCGCACGCCGGAGTCCTGCGCCATGGCTTCCAGTACGGCGCGCGTCTGGAAACAGATGGCTTCGAGCGTGGCCCGTGCCAGGTGCGCCTTCGTGTGAAAGCGCGAGAGCCCGACGATCGCGCCACGTGCATCGGGGCGCCAATACGGCGCGAACAGGCCCGAGAAGGCAGGAACGAAGTAGATACCGCCGCTGTCGGGTACGGTCGAGGCCAGTGCTTCGATTTCTGCGGCATCGCGGATGATCTCGAGTTGATCGCGCAGCCACTGCACGGCGGCGCCGGTTACGGCGATCGATCCCTCGAGCGCGTAAACCGCGTTGGACCCGTCGAAGCGATAGGCGACGGTCGTCACCAGACCCGAACGGGAGGGCACGATGCGCTCACCGGTATTCAGGAGCATGAAGTTGCCCGTGCCATACGTGTTCTTGGCTTCTCCCGGGGTGAAGCAGACCTGTCCCACCGTGGCGGCCTGCTGATCTCCGAGGTTGCCGGAGATGGGCACCTCGGCACCGACAGGCCCGCGTGCGCGGGTGGTCCCGTACACGCCGCCGGCAGATGAAGGACAGATACGAGGGAGCATTTCTTGTGGCACGGTGAACAGCTCGACCAGCTCGTCATCCCAATCCAGCGTGCGAAGGTCCATGAGCTGCGTGCGGCTGGCGTTCGTGACGTCGGTCAGATGCCGGCCTCCGTCGGGGCCGCCAGTCAGGTTCCAGATGACCCACGCATCGATGGTGCCGAACAGCGCATCACCGCGTTGCGCCGCGCGCCGCGCGCCTTCCACGTGATCGAGGATCCACTGCAGTTTCGATGACGAGAAGTAGGTGGCGGGCGGAAGACCTGTGCGCTCGCACAGGAGCGCTCGATGTGGCTCGAGGCTGGCGATCGCACCATGCGTGCGCGTGTCCTGCCAGACAATGGCGTTGTGAAGGGGCCGTCCGGTGGTCCGGTCCCAGACGAGCGTGGTCTCACGCTGGTTCGTGATGCCAATTGCGGCGAGATCGCGTCCCGTCAAACCGGCGGCGCGCAGCCCGCCTGCGATCACCTCGTCCACTCGGGCGGCAATCTCCACGGGATTGTGCTCGACGCATCCGGGAGACGGAAGAATCTGCTCGTGCTCGAGTTGCCGCCTCGCTACGTCGCGGCCGGCGGCATCGAAAATCATGAACCGCGTACTGGTGGTGCCCTGGTCGAGCGCTCCGACGAATTGAGCCACACAGCCCTCCGTGCTCGACCGTCGAATGCGACGACGGTCGGCCACGACGACAAGGATGGCAACAGCTCCCTCACCTCGTATGGCGGGGCAGCGGATCCTTTTGCCGCTATTGTGAGGCATGTCAGGAACTTGCGGTCTCCCGGCGAGTCGCCTCGCATGAGTGACGCACAGGGGCCGTTGCACGTTCCCCTGGTATCCCGGCAGGAAGTCGGGTATCGTGCCGCAATCATGAGCTGGCCCGATCGGCGGCCAACGGCACGCCGTCTGCCAGCGTCTCGTGAGCTGCTCGGGATCATCCGAGGCTCGCGATCCAGGTGGGGAGGCATTGATGTTCCGTCATCGAACGATAGCCGCGGTGTGCACGGTCCTTCTGTCGGTGGGGTGTTCGGGTTCGAGCGGTGGTGTCGCCGAAGGGATCACCGAGGACGCCGGCACTGTCCTCAGCCACGTGGCTGCCGCGATGGGGACAGATAACCTCGAGTCCATCACCTATTCGGGAAGCGCGTGGTCCGTGCGAAACAGCTTCATGCAGACACCGAGCGCCAGCCCCCCGTGGCCGGGCAACGACATCTCCAACTATCAGCGCACGATCGATCTGACCCGTCCCGCCTCGCGGGCCACCGGTGAGACATTTGCTCCCGGGCTGTTCCTGGGCCCGCCCGTGGCGGGAGCCTACACGCAGAGCATCCCCGCGGATCAGACCAGCTGGGCACAGCAACTCGAAATCTGGCTGACGCCCTGGGGCTTTCTCCGGGGTGCCGAGATCAACGGCGCCGAGGCCACCGGCCAACAGATTGACGGCCGCCGGTACACGGTTGTGACCTGGGTGTCGCCAGAGACACAGACCTCTCCGTCGGGGTTGCGCTACACCGTCAACGGCTACATCAACGACCAGAATCTGGTCGAGCGGGTCGAGACCTGGGTGGAGAACCCGATCATGGGAGACATGCAGGTCGTCGCCGTGCACAGTGACTACAGGGAATTCGACGGCGTGATGGTGCCGACGCGCATGGTGCAGGAGCGAGGCGGCGGTGCAGTGTTCGCAGTCACCGTCACCAGCGCCACGCCGAACCCGGCTGACCTGACCGCACTGCTCACGCCTCCGGATACGGGTGGCCCCGGCCGCGGCGGTAGCGCCCCCCCGGGCGGCGCGCCCGGTCCAGGACGTGGCGGAGCCGCCGCGGCCCCGACGCAACTGGCGGAAAGAATTGCCGAGGGTGTCTATCTCATTACGGGCGGCTATGTCGCGCTCGTGACCGAGTTCGCGGATCACGTAGCCGTGTTCGAAGGGGGACAGTCGGAAGCGCGTGGCCAGCAGATCATCGACGAGGTCAAGCGGATGATTCCGGACAAGCCGATTCGGTATGTCATCAATTCCCATCCACACGCCGACCACTCCAGCGGGCTGGCCCCCTTCATCCGGGAAGGTGCCACCGTGATCACCCATCGCAACAACGTCGAGTTCCTGAGGATGGCCTTCAGCACGCCGCGCACGCTGCAGGGCCAGCCCACGATGAATCCGCAGTTCGAAGCTGTGGATGATCGGATGGTGCTCGAAGACGGCACGATGCGGCTGGAGCTGCACCACATCCCGAACGAGCACAGCGATGGTTCGCTGGTCGGGTTCCTGCCGCGGCAACGTGTGCTCTTCCAGGCGGACTTCACGCTGCCGCAGCCCGGCCAGGATCCGAACCCGTTCGTCGTGGCCCTGGCGGAGAACGTGGAACGGCTGGGACTCGACTTCGACCGGTACCTCGCCGTGCACGCGGCTGCCCAGCCGCAGACGAAGAATGATCTGATGGCGACCCTGAAGCGTTGAGTCTCGGCCTCATCGCTGACCTGACGTCCGTAGGGGCCGCCTTGTCAGGTGGCCCCCATCGCCGTGAACGCCGACAGTGCCCGGCGCGCTCGATCAGGGACACATCGAGCGGACGAGGGAGCTTGGAGTTTCGCTGGCCACAGATGACGCAAGAATGCTGGCGCTCTTTCCCGAGCCCGCACACGAGCGTGTCCGCGTGGCGGTGGCTCCGGGCGCAGTGTGGCTGAGGCGATGGCTGTCCCGGGATGAGCAGATCGCACTGGCGCGCGAATGCGAGGCCATCCTGGACGGTCCGGCCGGCGGATATGTCCCGACTGTGCGCGGTGGCGGCAGGATGCGGGTCCGCATGGTGTGTCTGGGACGACACTGGAACCCGCTGACCTACCGGTACGAAGACACACGCGCCGACTACGACCACCAACCCGTGCCGCCCGTGCCTGAGAGCTGGGTGGCGCTTGCCGCGCGTGTTTCCGCCGACGCCGGGTGCTGCATCCGACCCGACATCTGCCTCGTGAACTTCTACGGCCCGGACGGCCGCATGGGCCTGCACCAGGACAAGGACGAGACGCCGGCATCCATTGAGGCTGGCCTGCCGGTCGTGTCGATTTCGCTGGGGGACCGCGCGCGATTTCTCTTCGGCGGTCACCGGCGGCGCGACCCGGTCGACGCGCTGACGCTCGAGTCGGGCGACGTGTTCCTCTTCGGCGGGCCGGCACGCCTTCGATACCATGGCGTCGCGCGGATCGAGCCTGGAACCGCTCCGCCGTGGCTTGGTGTCGAGGGGCGATTCAATCTCACGTTCAGGGCGTATTGAGTGCCATGTGCCAGGTCTGAACGCACTGCACTTTTGGGCGGTCAGCGTCCACCGGTCCGATCCGATCGGCGGCATCGAGCTGGTGAGCGCGTGGGACCAGCCTCTGGTGGAAGGCCGTCACGGATTGCGAGGCACGGAGGACGAAGACACCCGTTCGCATAACCATCTCAGCGTCGCATAACCCGGAGTTGCAAACAAACCAGGTCCTGAAGCGGTTGCGAAACCCCTTCATTCCGTCGATCGTCATGGCGTGAACCGGCAACTCGCGGCCCGGTGTCTCTGCAAGCTGCCGCGACGTCAAGAGTCTTGACCATGCAGAAGGAACTTCAGGAGACTGCGGACGCCGGATTCGAGTAGGGTGGCAGACGGTGTTCATGTCGAGGTGTGGGTGGCGACGTAGTGGACTACGCTCCCGACTATCGCGTCGGCCTCTACGGGTTCCGCGTCGTGGTGTCCCCATTTGCACGCTCGAAGGGGACAGAGATGCCGAATCGGTACTGGCAGGTCGCCGTTCTTCGGCGGCCCCGGCCTGCGGCTCCCGTCCTGTCCCGAGAAGGAGGAGCGTCATGCATTCACGCTTTACGACTCTTGCTGCCTGGCTGCGTCTAGTCCGGCACCTGGCTCTCTTGGCGGTCGTGAGCAGCGCGGCCACATCATCGGTCCTGGCGGAGGAGGAGAGGCCCCTCTTCGGCAAGGTTGGTGAACTGATCCTGGGCGACGGTACGTCCGTCTCCGGCCCTGTAGCGCTTTCGACGCTTGCACCATTCGCTCCGGATATTGCGGTCGTGGGAGCTCCTGAGAATGGTGAGGCCTATGTGTTCGAGCGGAGCTCAGGCCGCGATGATTGGCAACACACGGCCACGCTCATGCCGAGCGACGGCGCGACCAGTTTCGGTCGAAGCGTCGCGGTGGATGGATTGCTCATCGTCGTCGGGGCGGACGACGCCGCGTACGTATTCGAGCGCGTCGGGGCTGGAGCATCGCTTCCAGCATTCTGGCAGCAGGTGGCCAGGTTCACTGGTGACCAGAACGCGGCCAGATTCGGGACGAGCGTTGCTGTGAGCGGCTCCACCGTCGTGGTTGGCGCACCGGTTCCACGAGTATCGGGGCCAGAATTCGCGCGCGTCTTCGAGCAGGATCGCGCCAGGCCAGACGTGTGGCATGAGACCGCCACACTGTCGACGACATCGGGCGGCGGATTCGGGACCAGCGTAGCAATCGATCTAGACACTATCGTGGTTGGCTCGGTCTTCCCGAGTCAGATGTTCTTTCCTGGCTCGACCGGCGAAGCACAGGTGTTTTCAAGGCACCAGGGGGGCGACAATGCATGGGGGCCTGTTGCCGTACTTCCGCTGCTGCCGTTCGGAGTCGTTCCCGATTGCGGCCCCGCCGCGGTTGTTATCAGCGGTGACACTCTCGCGATCGCCGCGACCTGTCCCTCGGGGGGGCTCGGATGGATATTCCAACGCGACAGGGACGAGCCGAATGCCTGGCTCAGAGGTGCTCAGCCGCTAACGGACCGCTTTGTCGAAAACCTCGGCGTCAGCAGAGACATGGCACTCGTGAGCGCCGCTCCCCCATCTTTGGGGAGGCAAACGTATGTATTTGCGCGCAACAAAGGTGCGGCAAATGCCTGGGGTCCGATCGCTCGGCTAACCGGTGGAACCAGAGGCGCGGCCATCAGCGGCGACACGGTGTTGCTGAGCAACCAGCACCCGGTCACGGGCGAAATGTCTGTCGAGGTGTACGTTTCCGATGTCGACCGCGACGGTATCCGTGACGATGCCGACCCGTGTCCGCGAGATCCGTTGAACTCTCTGCATTGCCAGCGGACGAGCGCTGCGCATCCGGTCGTCGATGAGTTCGTGGCCTTGACGAGTCTGACAGTGCTGTCGAGCGGCAATCCGTTTGTCATCAGCGCGATGTTCACGAATCAGAGCCAGACGGCCCTCGCGAATCCGTTCTTTGAAGTGACCGAGTTGACGGGGGGCAACCTGCTGCTGAACGTTGATGGTGGCTCCGGCGGTGTCGGCGGAACACGCTCGCCCGACGTCGGCGATGGCGTCCTCCTGCCGGGGGAGTCGATGACCGTGGAGTTCGTCATTCAGCTGGATTCCCGCCAGCCGTTTCGATTCTTCGTCCAGTTGAGAGGAGACAGCACTCCGTAGAGGAGCGCAGCTACGCGGATCGGCTTGTCGAGCGGAACGTGCGGCGCGGGATGTGTCCCCGGCTGTTGAAACTGAGCGGCGTCTCTGTTGCGAGTGCAGGGCGCTCAGGGCAGCAGCCGCGCCACGGGAACCGCCACTGCCTCCGAGGTCGTGCGCAGCTGCACGACATCGCCGGCGCGCAGCGTGGCGACATACTCGTAACGGTCGCCCCGCGGTTGCCGATGATCGAGCACGACGTCGTGCACCAGATCGATGACGACGTACTGCTCGATTCCGGCGCTGGCGTACAGACGCCGCTTCAGCCCGAGGTCGCGGTCGAGGGAGCTGTCCGAGACCTCGACGACGCATGTCACGTCGCCGCTGCCAGCCGGCCCATCCCTGTAGTCGTCGTCCGCGCCCCTGATGACCGACCCGTCCGGCTCGGGTTCGTTGGTCGGCGGCAACTGAATGGGCTGCTGCACTTGCAGCGTACAGCCGATCGGCTCGAACCGCGGCGCCAGCTTCACGAGACGCTGTACGGCAAGGCGATGCCGGTCACCAACGGTCACCAGATCCTCTCCCGCCTTGGCGCGATCCTTCCTGACGATGAAACCATCCAGGAGTTCGAACGCCGTGCTCTCCTCCAGCCACCCCTCGGCGAGAGCCCGGTGATAGAGCTCGACCGTCCATGGCTGGATGATTGCGCGGCCGGCGGTCGCGTCCTGCAGAATGCTCGACGGCATGAGGTATCCAGCCCTCATTTTATGACAGGCTCTGGAGGACGTGGCTCGTCCGCGACCCGCTCAGAAGTCCACCTGCACGTTCACGCGCATGAAGCGCGGGAGCAGGACGGCCGTGGGCTGCATCCATCGGTCGCCATTGGTTGCCGGGTTGTACACCTGTTCGTAGGTGGTCGGCGTGTTCGCGTTGAACAGGTTGTACAGGTCGAGGCCGATATTCGCCCGCGTCCTGCCAAACCGGACGATCTTGGCGAACCGCATGTCGACGTTGTTGATCCGATCGCCATAGACCTGGCCCGGCAGGAGCAGGTTCACGGTCTGCGACGTCAACCCGGGCCTGAGCGCCTGGCCCGTGGCGGCCAGGAACTGCGCCGTCGTCATCTGGAAGTTCGCCGCGCGCGCCGCGCCGTTGGTGGCCACGGCGCCGCCGGGGGATGCGTTCGGCTGCGAACGCACGATAGCGCTGACCTGCACGTCGGCCTTTGGAATCGTGTAGCTCGCCAGGCCGCGCAACGTAGTCAGCCACGGCTCGCTGTACCGGCAATCCGGCGATTGATCGGCGCCGATCACACGCTCCGGCCGGCCGAAGCGCGCGGTCTGCACCGCACACTCGTCGTTCACGCCGCGGCCCGTGTTGGTCCCGCCCTGGAAGAGGAGCCCGTTCTGCAGGCGCGCATTGAACGTCAGGTCGATGCCGTGCCAGTAGTGGGTCTCGTCACCGAAGTCGCTTCTGCTGGTGTAGTAGTTGTCGACCGCGCCGAGCAGGCTGTTCGTGTTGCGCGTGAGGAACGCAACTGGATACCCGCCGCCGCCGGGCAGCATCGGATGGCTTGGCGCGGTCAGTGTAACTGTGTCCCAGTCCTGCGGACCGAGCGCGCGGTTGTGTGTCACGAAGAAGTTTCCCCACCACCGGCGGCTGTAGGCGACGTCGACCGACACCCGCGGGAGGACCTCATGCTGCACGCCAGCGCTGAACTGCCAGTCGTGATTGCGGACGCCCCAGCCTTTGAGCACGTCGGGATTCACCGTCACCGTGGGCTGCGAGGAGCCCCAGTTCAGATTCGACCACGCCCCGCATTCGCCATTGGCGACCGGATCCATGAAATTGCACTCGGCCACGCGGTTGTTGTTGGCGTCGGTCCAGGCGCGATTCACCGTGGTGACCAGCGTCGAGCCCGGGTTGTTGATCGTGAACTGCTGCCCGAACGCACCCGCCAGATACTTGCTCATGCTGACCTTGACGGCAGTCCGTCCCGTGCCGAACACGTCGTAGGCCGCACCAACTCGCGGGGTAATGTCGTGATAGCCCGTCACTCCATCGGTGCGCGGGAAGAGGAGCGGTCCGCCGAACTGGTGCGCCTCGAGGATGCCGTTCTTCCCGTCGGGCGCCCAACTCCAGGCCTTCTCGTAGCGAAGCCCACCCTGCAGCGTGAGACGGCCGCGGGTCCACTGGTCCTGCGCGTAGAACGCATCGTAGCGCACCTGATCGTTGACGCGGGTGGCCCCCACACGCTGCGAGAGCTGGTTGGGCACGCCGTTGTTGAACCTGTAGCTGATCTGCTGCCCGACGACGGTGGTGTTCTGATTGATCGAGTGTCCGGCCGTGTAGCCAAACTTCAGGTTGTGTGTCCCGGTCACGTACGCGAGAGACGCGCGCCACGTGGCGTACCTCTGGTCGGTGGACGGCGCGGGGTTCCATCCGCGGTAGGTGTAATTGGCGAACGGGACGCCCGTGGCCGTGGACTGCTCCTGCACGGCGATGAAATCGGTCAGGGCCCCGTGCGGCCGCACGTCGCCCCACCGCGTGTAGAACGCCGAATACCCGGTGTCGATGAGCACCCGGCTCGATACGGTCGACGTCCACGATGCCTGCATGATCTTCGAGCGATCGTCCCAGATCGTGCCCGACTCCGGCGAGACGGTGGCCACACCAGGTCCGATGCCCGGTCCCGAGGCCGTCCAGTCGTCGCCCGGTTGACGGCACTGGCTGCCGCCCGTGGTGTACGCGGAGCCGGTGCAGTTCTTCGTGTAGTCGATGTAGAAGCCGACCTTGTTGCGGCCGGTCGCCTGCCACGTCAGTCGCGTCGACCCCAGGAGCTTGGCGTTGGCGTTCCGCACCTTGACGTCGGCGTCACGCTGGAAGGTCCACAGGCTTGGATTACCGGCGTTGGCGTTGGCGTACTGGTTCTGCGTCTCCTGATGCGTGCCGACAGAGCGGATGTTGCTGTAGAACCACACACGGTCGCGCAGGACGGGACCGCCAAGGGCGAAGTTCGTATCCCACGTCTTGATGAGCGCCGGCAGCTCGGCGAAGCCGAGATTCGTCAGACGGTCGTCGATGTTGCTCGATTGCGCCCACTGCCCAGCCGTGCTGGCGAACCCCATTCCGCTGAACGTATTGCCGCCGGTCCTGGGAATGATGTTGAACCTGGGCCCTCCACGGTCGGCTTCGGCGAGACCGCCGGCAACGGAGACCTGCACCTCGGCGGAGTTCGACATGTCGTACATGTAGCCGGAGACGCCGCCGCCGTTGCCGGGCGCGCCGACGTTCATACCGTCGATCTGGATCACACCCTCGGTGCTGACGCCGCCACGGGACGAAAAGAAGTTGGTGGTCGGCTGCGCGCCCGAGCTGAACCCGGTGCCCTGAATGCCGGGAACGGCGGCGATGTAGTTGCCGTATCCGCGCGAGGCGGGCAGTGCGCGCACGACGTCGCCGCTCAGCACCTGCTGTCGCAGGGTGCTCGTCTGCACGTCGACGACGGGGGTTGCACCCGTCACCGTGATGGTTTCCTCGAGCGCTCCCACCCGCATCTCGACGTTGAGCGTCGTCACACCGGCACCGGTGAGCGACACGCCCTCGCGGACGATCGTCGTGAATCCCGGCAGCGTATAGGTGACGTTGTAGAGGCCGGGAGGCAAATCCGGAATCCGATACTGACCGCTGCCGTCGCTCACGGCGGAACGCACTCGTTCGATGAGGGCAGGACTTGCCACCTCCACCGTCACGCCGGGCAGGACCGCGCCCGAAGTGTCGCGGACGCCGCCGGCGAGCGTCTGGGCCGACGCGAGGGCCGGCAGCAGCAACGAGAGACACACCGAGGCGAACAGACTTCTGAGAACTGTCTCCATGGGTATACCCTCTGATCTCGCGTTCATGGCGCCCGCACTCCTACGGTTGCGACCGCTGCATATCGGCGCTCGTTCGTGTGCCTCGGCGTGAAACGTTCATGGTCACGTATCAGCACGACAAGCGGAACACGCGGAAAGGCACGAAATCATGTGCCAGCCGCCGGAGGGTGTCAAGCTGTAAACCGGCGCCGGTGTCGACCAGGGGCGCGTGCGCCCGGCACGGTGCCGTCCCCCGCGGGTGACGCGGCAGCCGCGCACCCCGGTGACGATCGGCGGCGACGGGCACTACGAGTTTCGGAGCGTGCCCCGGCCCTGCAGTGTCCTAGGAACGATGCCGAGCCTTTTCAGAGCATCATCGACATGATTGGCCCATCCTCGATTGGCCTGGGGGCTCGCGGGACTCGGGTGCGGCATACCCCCAATCACGCCTCCGAAGTGCGGCATGGCCGCGCGTGCGCGGCGTTCGGCAAAGCCGCCGACGCCGACTACGACCTGCGGCTCTAACAGAAGGACGACGTTGCGCAGGGCCTCGTCACACGCCTCGAACAGAGAAGTCCGTTCCCGCGCCGGGAGCTTGTCTGGAGTCCGGTTTCGTGCAGACGCTTCCATGAACACCAGCGGGCAGTAATTGGCGACGAAAAACTCCCGGAAGAAGGCGTCGGCCGTTCCACATCGATCCCGCGCCCATCCCCAGAGTCGCGTACCGCTCACTTCCGCTCGCGGGCACTCGAAGCCGTGGACCCTTCGCTTGGGATGCTCCAGTGGCGGGTTGCCGACAGGTTCCTCGATTCCCATGAACTCACGGACCATCGCGACGTCGCCGAACGGGACGCCTGTCTGCGCCATGCCGAACGGCCCGGGATTCATGCCGACGAGGAGCACGCGCCGCCGGCCACGTCCGTAACGGGTCAGATAGGCCTCGTGTGAGCGTCGCGCGTACTCCAGCGGATTGTAGACGTAGGAAACTGGAGCCGCGAAAGAGAGCGCGCCCACCGCCTCTGACAATCGTCTCGACACATCGACGAGGTTCACCCACCCACCTTTCCCGTCGCGTGGTCCGATCCGCCGTTAGTTCGATGGCGGCTGGCCCGGTCGTACGCCGGGGAGGATGTCGTACCGCATCGTCCGCAGGCCGCCCGCCGTGCATCCGGCGCCGATTCTATCGCATGCGGTACAGTTCCAAGCGCTCGGGGGTCGGCCCGCTGGCTCACGAGCGGAGCCATACCCGTTCTTCCCGGGCCGGCAACAGCAGAGTTTGATGCAGGCAATTGGGACACCGTTCCGTGGTGAAATGAGGCGACCGGGCCCGGTTCCGTGGCCCGTGGGAGGAGCTCAGGATGGCGTGTTCTCCGCACTCATGTGTCCGTGAAGCAGATGTTCTCCGGCGTGCCGGCCTCCTGGTGGTGGCGTTATTTCTGAGTGGTGGCCTCACCACGACGACCAAGGCGCAGGACGTGTACCCGACAGAGGGAGAGTGGCGCCAGTGGGGAGGGCCCGCGCGCAACTTCATGTCGGACGCGATCGGGCTGGCCGATGCGTGGCCCGAGGGCGGCCCGCGCGAGATCTGGAGCCGTCCGCTCGGCCTCGGCCACTCGACCATCATCTTCGACGAGGGCGTTCTGTATACGCTGTATCGCCCCGGGCGGGAGATCTCCCGGGCTGGTCCGTGGGAGGCGGAGGAGCGCGTCATCGCGATGGAGGCGCGTACCGGCCGGACGCTCTGGGAACACACGTATCCGGCCCCGCCGGAGAACTTCAGCTTCGGTCCGGGCCCGCATTCGACACCGCTCGTCGTGGGCGACCTGCTGTTCACCACCGGCACGAACAAGCAGATCCACGCCTTCGAGAAGACCACGGGCCGGATCGTCTGGTCGCGCGATCTCGTCGAGGACTTCGGCGCGCCGCCGCTCCTCATCCGCCCGGCCGTGAAGGCCGGCTATGCGGTGAGCCCGCTGGCCTATGGCGACACGATCATCCTGCAGGCCGGCGGTGACGGGCAGGCCGTCATCGCGCTGCGGCAACGGGACGGGGAGCTGGTGTGGAAGAACGGCGACTTCCTGATCTCGGAGGCCTCGCCGCTGCTGATCGACGTGGACGGCCAGCCGCAGGTCGTGATCTTCGCGGGCCAGGCGGTGTACGGCGTCGACCCGGAGAACGGCGCCATCCTGTGGTTGCACCCCCACGACACGGACGGCGACATGAACAACAGCACCCCCATCTGGGGACCGGACAATCTGCTCATCGTCTCGTCGGGCTACAACCAGGGGACGCGCGCGCTGCGGCTCACGCGCCAGGGTGAGGAGACGGAGGTGGAAGAGGCATGGTTTACCGCACGCCTGAAGCTGATGTTTGCCAACGCGATCCGGCTCGGCGACGCCCTCTACGGAACGCACGGTGACTTCGGTCCTGCCTTCCTGACGGCGGTGGACGTCCGGACCGGCGAGAGCTTGTGGCAGGAGCGCGGGTTCGGGCGATCCAGCATGATTTACGCCGATGGCAAGGCGATCATCCTCGACGAGGATGGCCACCTCGTACTGGCGCGGCTGTCGCCGGAAGGGCCGACGGAGCTGAGCCGGGCGCGGATCTTCGAGACCACGTCGTGGACGGCGCCGACGCTCGTGGGCACCACGCTCTATGCGAGGGACCGGGCGAAGATCGTGGCGCTCGACGTGGGACGCTGAGGGCAGTGTTGCTCGACCGGCGAGAGCGCACTCGTGAGCCGGCGCCGAGGACGATGACAGCGATCTCCATCAGAACTTCCGCCGATGCTGGTGCTGTTCACCGGCGCCCCGCAATCGGCCTGCGCCGTGGGGCAGGCGGCCATGGGGCCGTTCTACGGCCCCGCCGATCGCCACGTGTATCTGGGACCTGGCGTTCTTCCGCGATCAGCGCTCGTCCGGCGTCTCGCCTCCCGCCGGCTCCTCGGAGGCGGGGCCAGCATCGCCTGCGGGCGCTTGCGCGCTGCGGGACTCGGTCGGTCACACCCGCACCTTTCCGCTGTCGAGGACTCCCTCGATGAACGGACTTCCCGCCCAGGAACATCTCCCACATCTCCTCCGGCGTGTAGACGACCACGTCGATCGGTATCCGCCGATCGGCGAGGAGGCGCTCAACCTCGATCCGGCGATCGAGCGGCCGCCGCTCGTCGTGCTTGACGATGAATAGGTACCCGTCACAGTCCATGGTACAGAGACCGTCATCCGACACAAGTTCGGGCCGTCGGTATCAGCCCCGCGCGTTCCTGATAAGGCGCGGCGTCGTTACCTGCATGGCGTCGCGTTCCAGGATGCCCCGTCAGGAAGCCGCTTGAAACTGGACGTCGTGATGAACGGTTCGCTGAGATAGACGGGATCCTCGACGATACTCGTGACAGTGAGCCACTCGTCGCCGAAGTCCGAGTGATGGTCGAAGTGCTCGGTGAGGACCGTCTGCTCGCTGTACGGCACGCCATTCCTTCTCAGGTATCCTGGCGCGAGGTTCGTCGTCACGACCGTGAGATGGGACAGCTGGGGTGCGATGGTGACGAACTCGAAACGGCCGCCGGGATTGCCGTCCCAGCGCGCACGCGAATAGCCTTGCATCGAGGGCAGCTGCGGCTCGCGCACCTCGTCCTCGAAGTGCAGGAGCCTCGTCTGCATGCCGTGATCCGTCTCGATCCGCAGCGTTCGATCGTCGACCCACGTGATGTGCAGACGCAACGGCATCCGCATGATGCCGGCCGCACCGTACACGGGGCAGCTCGCGGACTCGCGATCCGGCTCCCACGTGTCGGCAACGGCGCGCCCCCTCGCGTTGAGCGGCACGCTCGCATAATCGCCCTTCGGCGGCGTCACCATGCGCCAGCGCCAGTCCTCGGTCACGACCGCCGTCCAATACCCCGTAGGGTCGAAGGGCGCCATCTCGCGCGGCGTTGCCTGCTGCGCGTGCACCGCGGCCGCCGCAAGCACCGCTGCGAGCAGCCCCGAGCACACGAAACGGCCTGCTGCGCCCATCATCTGGTCCTGCTCAGATCGCGATACACGACCGCGACGAAGTCCTCGCCGGTCCAGCCGTCGTTGGCTCGACTGTATTGCCAGTCGTATCCGAGCGTCGGACGCACGGCCTGGACCTGCAGAAGCGACAAGCCCTCGTCGATCCCGCTCTCGATCCGATCCCGCACAATCACGACCATGTCGCGGTATTCGACGACATCGGATTCGTCCGACAGCCGGCCGCGGCCGGGGACGATCATGGTGCCGCCCTCCTGCAGGAACGCGGGGATCGCCAGATCGATGATTGCGTTGAGCCCGTCGATCACACCCTGGACGCTGCCGCCTGCCTCGAGATCGATGAACGGAAACGCGTCGGTCCTGAAGACATCACCCGTGCTGACGACGTCGGATCGGCGAAAGTACACGATGCTGTCGCCGTTCGTGCGGGCGGCGGGCAGGTGGGTGATCTGCACGCCCTCGCCGTTGAAGTACAGGTCCCTGCGGTCTGTATGGAAGACGTCTGTCGGCCAATCGCGAAACGCTCTTGGTGGATTCGCGGAATTCATCGAGAGGAGCACGTTCTCGTGCGCGATGATTCTGGCGCTCGCGCTCAGCGCATCCTGATCGACGCCGGCCACCACGTTGCCGCCGACGATCGACCGGCCGCGCGCGGCAAGCGCACCGTTGCCGCCGGTGCGGCTCTCGTGTGCGTGCGTGTTGACGATGTATCGAATGGGGTTCGCCGACAGCGGCGCGATCGCCGCGTATACCTCATCGGCGAGCTCGGCCCCGAGTGAATCGACGATCAGGAGCCCCTCGTCACCGGCCTGAACGGTCATGTTGCCGTGCGGTGTGTGCAGCATGTACACGCTGCCCTGGACGTGCAGGACATTGACATCCCCGTGCTGGGCCAGAGTGGCCGACGAGCCCACGGCGGCTGCAACGGCGACGGCGAACAGAAGACCCTTCACTCGACGAAATCCGGATACATCGTTCTGGCACCGCCCATCGCACCCTCGAGCGGCAGGTTGTACTTCTCCGCGTATTCGCGCAGATACGGGCTGCGTCCAGGCAGATAGTGCGGCACGGCGTGCCGCGGCAGCGAGCCCTCCTCGGCCGGATGGCACGGGTAGGGCGCGATGACCTGGTAGGGCGACAGGACCCAGTTCTGGCTGCGAATGAATGGCTCCGTCAGGTACGCCGGATCGTTGATCACGCTGATGTGCGTGAGGTAATTGCCGTGACGGATGAAGTGCTCGCGCAGCACAGCGCCTTCGCTGCGCGGCACGCCGTTGCGTCGAATGAAGGCGGGTTTCAGATGGGTGGTCGTGACGGTCAATACGTTGCCGTTCCACACGCCCGTCGAAAACCCCTGCCACGTGTGCGCCGCATAGGGCGGCGGGTGGGCGCGGCCGTCCATCCAGATCGTGCGCTCGGTGCCCCAGGCGCTGATGTGCATTCGAATGGCGACGAGCGTCTGCGTCGGACGATCGATCTCCTTCCAGATCCGCATGTGCGAAGGACCGCGGGTCGCATAGTCGGCGGGATGCGGGACGCATTGATGCTCGAGGACCGACAGCATCGATGCGCTCCAGCTTTCGGCGCGCCGCCTGCCCGCGTCGTTGAGGGGGATCCCGTGGTACTCGCCGAGCGCGGGTCCTGGAATCCGCTCGGGAAAGTCTTCGTGGTAGCGCGGCACCCATTCGCCCGACAGATCCGTTTCGGCATGGACCCATCCGGCGGCCACGATGTGCATCGCGATGAAGGTCGCACAGTACGTCCAGGTCCGGTGCTTCCTCGTTGTGCTCCCCTGTCCAACGTACGGCGCTGCAGGGACGGTGTGGCCAGGTCCGACAGGACGAGACGACCGCGTCGCGCCAGCGGCCGATCCCCAGCGCCTTCTCGCAGGCGGTGAGCCGACGATTGTCCCGGTCGTATTCACCGGAGCGACTCTGGGACGGACCGAGCCATGAATTGGATGCGCGTCACTTCGCTCCGAGCCGCAGCTTCGAGGCAAGCGCACACTCCGCCATGACGGTGAAGTATCGCTGCACGCTCTCGGGGCCGCCGATGAAGGGGTGATCCTCGCCGACCTCACGCTTCAACCCGACGAGGCGGGCCTTGGTATAGGCGCCGTCGTATTCGCTGTGATTGGAGAGAAGCACGGAGGCGCCGGCATCGGCCGCGGCCCTGGCGATCTTCCGCTGTGAGGCGACGTACTCGTCCCACCGCGCGCCGTCGGTGCCGAAGGCGCCTGTCAGCGTGCCGCCCGAATACGCCACCATCACGGTCCTGTCCTGGTCCTTCACCGGGAAGACGTAGGACAATGTGCCGGGCGTGTGGCCCGGCGTGGCCACGATGGTCACCGTGGTGTCGCCCAAGGTGAGCGTGGTGCCCTCCGGCCCGACCGCGATGTCGCGCTTGGGCACGCCGCCTGCGGCGGTCGCAGGCCGCTGCAGCGTGGAGTCCCAGTCCGCCGCGCCCATCACCACCCGGGCGCCGTAGCGGCGCTGCAGCTCCGCCGCACCCTGATCGTGATCCCCGTGCGCGTGGCTGATGATGACGTACT
>CAZDLW010000098.1:0-17764 GCA_964505975.1 uncultured Bifidobacteriaceae bacterium
CCTGATCCTTGCGGTTCACCCACCAGGTGAAATTGAGCAGCAGCTTGTGGAACACGCGCTCGAGAAACGCGCGGTCGGCCGTGCCGCGGCGCTTCTCTTCGATTTTGTACACGCGCCACGCCGCCCACGCATGCACCGGCGGGTTCACGTCGCCGAGCGCCCACTCGTAGGCTGGCAACTGCCCGTTGGGATGCATGTACCACTCGCGCAACAGCAGAATGAGCTGCTCTTTGGCGAAGTCGGAGTCGACGAGTGCCAGCGGAATGCAATGGAACGCCAGATCCCAGGCGGCATACCAGGGGTACTCCCACTTGTCGGGCATCGAGACGACGTCTTCGTTGTGCAGATGCACCCACTGGTGATTGCGGCCGCTCCGGCGCTCGCGCGGGGGTGGCGGGCCGGCCGGATCGCCTGCCACCCACTCGTCGACGACGTAGTGATAGAACTGCTTGGACCACAGCAGTCCGGCGAAAGCCTGCCGCATCACGCGCTGCCCGTCAGCCGACAGCGACGGCGGCGTGACGGCTGCGTAGAACTGGTCCGACTCGGTTCTGCGCGCGGTTAGTACTCGATCGAAGTCGTCGAAGACGCCGGCCGGCGGCGAGGGGGCCTGGTCCGTGAACCTGAGCCGGCAGGTGAACGTGTCGCCTGGGCCAATCTCGGGCGCGTAGAGCGCGGCGGCTTTCGTACCGACCCTATCCGGGTTGACGGCGTCGCCGCGGCCGTGGACGACGCGCTCGTGGAAGGCGTCCTTCACATGGCGTGAACGATTCGGCGCGCCGTAGAGACGCGCGAAGTTCGTCTCGTTCTCGGTAAAGAGCAGCTCAGGGTCGGCATCGCAATAGAGCCAACGCCGCCCGTAGTACGGCTCGTCGAGGACGATCGTCTGGCTCTGGTCGGGCGACTGGCCCAGCGACGGTCGAGGCGCGCCGTCCCCCCACGACCACGTGTTGCGGAACCAGACGCTGGGCAGGAGGTGGAGGCGCGCCGGGTCGGGACCGCGATTGATCGCGGTAATCCGGATCGAGACGTCCTCGACGCCGCCCTTGGCGTATTCGACGAACACGTCGAAGTACCGGTCGTCATCGAACACGCCGGTGTCGAGCAACTCGAATTCGGGGCGATCCCGGCCGCGACGCCGATTCTCCTCGACGAGCCATGCGTACGGGAAGGCCGCCTGCGGATACTTGTAGAGGCACTTCATATACGAATGGGTCGGCGTGTTGTCGAGATAGAAGTAGTACTCCTTGACGTCCTCGCCGTGGTTGCCCTCGTTGCCGGTCAGGCCGAAGAAGCGTTCTTTGAGGATGGGGTCGCGCCCATTCCACAGGGCGAGCGCCAGGCAAATGCGCTGATGCTGATCACTGAAGCCGGCGATCCCGTCCTCGTTCCAGCGGTACGCGCGCGAGCGGGCGTGATTGTGCGGGAAGTACTCCCACGCCGTGCCGTGCGGACTGTAGTCCTCCCGCACCGTGCCCCAGGCCCGGTCACTCACGTACGGTCCCCACCGTTTCCAGTGGACGATCCGGTCACGCGCCTGCTGAAGTCGTCGTTCCTCTTCGGTCACAGGTCCTCAGCCGACATTTTCGAGCCGCAGCGAAGCGTGGGAGCGCACGTCGTCGGACATCGCACTTCCAGCATCCTCCGTACTCCTCCACTGTGTTCTGATCGAGGTTACCGCGACAACGGCCGGGGCTTGTGTGAGCGGGCTCACAGCGGGTGGAGGTAAACGCACAGTACGCTGGCGAATCAGCACACATGGTGTAAAGGTCAAAAGACGTGAACGCGCGTTTCGCCACGGAGAATTAAGTTGTGATACCGGCGGTCACCGCCAACGGATCTACGACATCGATTGCATCGCTGTGCAGCGAAGCGCCTCGGCTCGACGCGTGCGAGAGATCGAGGCGGCCGAGGTGGCGCTTTATCGGCCCGCCTCCGCGCGGCCGATGCCTAATCTGCGGTGACGAGCCGATGTCACCACGCCGCTCCATCGTCGAGTATCTGGCAGCCGCCTGTATCGTGCTGAGCTCCGTCGGCGCTCTCGTGTCGTTCGTGTTTCCATCCCCAGCTACCGGCGAGCGGGCCGGCGCGCTCGAAGACACTGTGGCGTTGATCCGCTCGTGGGGCGCGTGGGGCGTGGTCGGGTCGCTCGGCTTGATGGTGGCGCACTCGTTCGTGCCCTTCCCAGCGGAGCTTGTCGCTGTCGCGAACGGCATGATTTTCGGGCCGATCGTGGGCACCGCGGTGACGTGGGTCGGCGCGATGCTGGGTGCCCTCGTCGCATTCGGCGCCGTACGCGTGTTCAAACGGCCTCTGGTGCGGCGCATGCTCTCCCGCCATCAGCAGCAGGAACTTGCGGTCTGGTCCGGCGAGCGTGGCGGGACATCGCTCCTGATTGCGCGCTTCATTCCCGTCATTGCATTCAATCTACTCGACTATGCTGCAGCCCTGACCACCATCTCGTGGTGGACGTTCGCGTGGGCAACGGGGATCGGCATCCTGCCGCTGACGGTCTTGCTGAACGTCCTCGGCGAGCGCGTGTTGACGACGCCGCTCTGGGCCTGGCTGGCGCTTGGGGCCATTACCGCATCAGCCTGGCTGCTCTGGCACGTTCGCTGGCGACAGGCCTACCAGGTCGGCAGGGCCGCATGACGCTCCGTGATCTGGTGCGTGACGACGAAGTACTCGCGCGGACGCACGCCGAGCGTGTCGGCGAGGGCGTCCTCCGCCCGTTCCAGGACTTCGCGCGACGGCAGACCGCTCGCCCAGCCCGATTCCGCGTGACTGTGGATGAATGTCGCTTCGTCAGCTCACCGGCTCAACCCTACGCGGCCGTGGCGTGTCGGCTCGAACAGACACGTCGGCCGGCCTGTGCGATCGAGAACAGACGTGCCGGCGCGGTCGACCTACGATCATGCTTGCGGCGCGGCCGTCATGGCACACCTCGCGCATACCGCGCATACCCCATGACGGCCACGGGGCGACTGGCGGCCAGACTTGAAACCTTGGAGGACAGTGATGCAAACGCGTCCGACGTTCGCGCGCGCCGTGTTGGGCGGGTTCGTGGGCACAGTGGTCATGACGGCCATGATGTACTTCGTCGCTCCCATGATGGGCCTCCGCATGGACATCGCGGCCATGCTGGGATCCATGCTTGGCGGGAGCTGAACCGCGGGCCTCATGGTGCACCTCCTGAATGGAACCGTGGTGTTCCCGGCGATCTACGTCTTCGGGCTGTACGCTCGACTCCCAGGGTCCGCCGTGATCAAGGGCACGACCTGGGGCGTCGTGCTGTGGCTCATGGCGCAGGTCATCGTGATGCCGATGATGGGCGGCGGCCTCTTCAGCAGCGCGATGGGCGGCATCATGGCCGCGATGGCGTCTCTTGCCGGCCATGTTCTCTATGGCAGCCTTCTCGGCGTCATCGCCAGCGCCCCAGCGCCGCGAGTCGCCCACGCCTGACGCCGCAGGCATCGCCCCGGACGTTGAAGGGGCACGCGCGATGACTCCGCATTGGCTCGAAGGCGCCGTGAAGCTGGCCCCGTCGATCCTTGCGGCCGACTTCGCGCGCCTGGGCGAACAAGTCGTCGAAGCCGAGCGGGGCGGCGCCGACCGGATCCACCTTGACGTGATGGACGGACACTTCGTGCCGAATCTCTCGATGGGACCCCCTATTGTGCGGTCCCTGCGACGGGTGACGCGCCTGCCCTTGGAGACGCACTTGATGATCTCGGACCCGGACTCGTTTCTGGACCAGTTTGCCGAGGCCGGCTCCGACTCGTTTCTCGTCCACTGCGAGGGCAATCACCATCTGCACCGCACGGTGCAACGAATCAAGGCCTTGGGCAAGCGCGCCGGAGTGGTCATCAACCCCGCCACGCCCGCAGCAGTGCTCGAAGACATCCTGGAAGACCTGCACGAAGTCCTGGTGATGACGGTCAACCCGGGCTTCGGACATCAGCACTTCATCCATGCAACCCTGCCGAAGATTCAGCGTGTCCGGCAGATGATTGAGCGGATCACACTCCGCTGCGAGCTCGGGGTGGACGGGGGTATCAATGCCATAAGCGCTCCACTGGCGGTTGCGGCAGGAGCCAACGTTCTGGTGGTCGGATCGGCGATTTTTGGTGACAGCGACGGAGTGGCGGCCGCCATGACGAGCCTGCGTGCCGCCATCAATCAGGTCGCGAAGGGACCCCGCCCGCACACCATTGTCGGAAAGGAAGACCACAATGGGTTCAGCGGGCGGATCGGGAAGCCCGCCGGCACCTGACAGCAGCACGAGGATCACGCGATGAGCGCCTCCCGAGCCGACACTGCGTTCCTGTTCGACGTGGACAACACGTTGCTCGACAACGACCGCGTCATCGCAGATCTGCGCGCGCATCTCGAGCGCGAGGTCGGCCCCGATCGCGCGCGGTGTTACTGGACCATCTTCGAGCAACTGCGAACCGAGCTGGGCTACGCAGATTACCTGGGTGCCTTGCAGCGCTATCGTCGCGAGTATCCCCGCGACCCGAGCCTCCTGACCGTGTCCCGCTTCTTGCTCGACTATCCATTTGCCGACCGCCTCTTTCCTCGCGCGCTCGACGTCATCGAACACGTCACGCACTGGGGGCACGCGGCCCTTCTGACAGACGGTGATGTGGTCTTCCAGCCGCGGAAGGTCGACCGCTCCGGCCTCTCCGCAGCGGTGGGCGGCCATGTCCTGATCTACCTGCACAAAGAGCAGGAACTCGCCGATGTGGCCGCGCGCTGCCGAGCCGACCATTACGTGCTCGTCGAAGACAAGCTGCGCATCCTGACCGCCGTGAAGAACGTCTGGAGTTCGCGCGTCACCACGGTGTTCGTGCGCCAGGGCCATTACGCCTGCGACCCGAAGATTCTGGCGGACTTTCCGGCTGCGGACATCAGCCTGGATCGCATCGGCGACCTACTGGACTACGACCTGGCGCAATTGCTGACGTTTCGCGACGTGACATGACACGCAGGCCCACACACGATGAAGGAGCGGGGCAGCGAGCCAGCGCAGAAGACCATGCGCGCCTCGTGGATCAACCGGTGATCGCGGGGATGCCGCAGACCCGTCCGGCCGACCCGTTCAATCTGGAGCTGGTTCGCCACGTGCATCCGGGCGACTGGGTCAACCCGCGGCCCGCAGGACGATACAACCTGGTCGTCATCGGAGCGGGTACCGCCGGCCTGGTCACGGCAGCCGGCGCGGCCGGGCTGGGGGCCAAGGTCGCGTTGATCGAACACAGCCTGATGGGCGGCGACTGCCTGAACGTCGGGTGCGTGCCGTCGAAGGGCGTCATCAGCGCGGCCCGCGTTGCGGCCGCCGTACGACACGCACGCGCGTTCGGTGTCGACGTACCGGCCGGCGTGGCCGTGAACTTCGCCAGCGTCATGCAGCGGATGCGACGGCTGCGGGCTCGCATCAGCCCGAATGATTCGGCACAACGATTCCGCGACCTCGGCGTCGACGTCTATTTCGGGACGGCGCGATTCGTGGACTCGGACACCGTCGACGTGGAGGGGACGCGTCTCCACTTCAGCCGGGCGGTGATTGCGACCGGTGCCCGCGCCGCGGCACCGCCGATTCCCGGTTTGGATGCCGTCGAGTATCTGACCAACGAAACGCTCTTCTCGCTGACCGAGTTGCCCCCGCGGCTTGGTGTCATTGGCGCCGGACCGATCGGCTGCGAGATGGCCCAGGCGTTCGCGCAGCTGGGCGCCGGCGTGTTCCTGATCGAAGCGGAACACGGCATCCTGCCGCGCGAAGACCGCAACGCGGCCGAGATCGTGCAACAGGCAATCGTGCGAGACGGCGTCACGCTGCTCTGTTGCGGCAGGAACCTGCAGATCAAGCACGACGGAGGCATCCGGCTCGTGGTCGAATCGCACGGCAGAGGGTATGACGAACCAATCGACACATTGTTGGTCGCCGTTGGCCGCGCGCCGAACGTGGAACATCTGAACCTGGAAGCCGTGGGCGTGGACTGCGACGCGAAGGGCGTCACGGTCAACGAACGCCTGCAGACCACGAACCCCCGGATTTATGCCGCGGGAGACATCTGTTCGCCCTACCAGTTCACGCACGCCGCCGATTTTATGGCTCGCATCGTGATTCAAAACGCGCTGTTCAAAGGCCGGAAGAAGTCCACGTCGCTGGTGATGCCGTGGTGTACCTACACCTCGCCGGAAATTGCCCACGTGGGACTCTATGAAGGCCAGGCCAGGGAAAAGGGGCTCGACATCGACACGTTCGTCCAGGAGCTCCGCGACGTGGATCGCGCGATTCTGGATGGCGAGGATGAGGGCCTGGTCACCATCCACGTGAAGAAGGGCACTGACGCCATCGTCGGCGCGACCATCGTCGCGCAGCATGCGGGCGATCTGATCTCCGAGATCGCTCTGGCCATGACACACGGTCTTGGGCTGAAACAGATCGGCAGCACGATTCACCCGTACCCGACACAAGCGGAGGCGATCCGCAAGATCGGCGACCAGTTCAACCGGACACGGCTCACGCCGTTCGTGAAATCCCTCTTCAAGAAATGGTTGGCGTGGACGCGGTAGTTCTGGCGCGCGGCAGCCAGCTCTGGCTCAGACATACGACGGCGCCGTGTCCCTGCCCCGGTCCATGAGCAACCGCCGAACCTCGCCCGCCAGGAACCTGGCGATGCCGAGCGGGAGCGCCGGGTTGTCCGCCATCAGGTCGTTGAAGACCTCATCCTCCACGAACAGGATCCGGGCGTCGCCGACGGCCGTCGCCAACACAAGCGTCGGTTTTCGATCGAGCAAGGGGAGGACGGCAATCGCCTGGCCGCGTCGCGTCACCCAGGCCTCCTGGCCATCCCGACGCGCCCGGATTTCCCCCTCCACGACGAAGTACACCGCCTCGGGCGGACTGTCCTGCTTGAAGAGCTCCTCGCCGGTGGCCAGGACGCGTTCCTTGGCCACGGCGGCGATCTTCGCCAGATACTCGGTCCGTACGAGGGAGAACATGTCAACGTCCCGCAGAAAGTCGACCCGCTCGACAATCGTCATCATCGCTTGCTCCTCAGGGGACAGTGGCACGTCAGGCGTGCGCGTGCGCTCGACGAACGATAGACAGGCCGCCAGCCACGGATCGGCGCTTCGCCATGCGGCAGGCGACGACGGCGCTGACTGGCTCGACGTGCCGCCGAGACGCTCGAGCGCGGGAATCACCGTCCGGCGGTGCGCCGGCCGCAGGACGGTGTCGAGCAGTTCAATGCCTCGCGCCCGCGCGTCAGGCGTGTCCATCGTGATGGCCCTGTAGGCGTGAAAGACCTCGTCCAGTCCGTAGATGAGCCCCAGGCATCTGGTGATCCGCTCCACGGCATCGTCTTCGCGCTCGCCGATCACGAGCCCGAGCAGGTTCACGCCTGCGCCCGCTGGGGGAGCGTGTGCCGTCGCCCGGGCAGTGGACAAGTCCGCCAAGAGCTCCAGCTCGCTGCGCAGCGCCCGCTCGACAGGTTCCTCACGAAACGACAGCTCTGTGTGATCGCGACGAAGGCGATTCAACGTCTTCAGCACGTGATAGCGAACGTCGATATCGGGCTCCTCGATCGCACCCAGTAGATATTCGACCGTCTGCGGGACAGGAAGCTCCGTGAACATCCGGGCGAGCTGCACCCGTACCTGGCGCGGCTCCGAGCGATCGCGCAAGTGATCGGCCAGCGTGCCCAGGATACGGTCGCCGAACGTCAGCAGCGCGCTCCGGGCCTCCTCGCGGGTCTTAGGGGTCCCCAAGGCTCGAATCAGCACGGGCACGACATCGCGATGTGCTCCTCGGCCGGCGGCGACCAGCGCCGCTCTGCGAACCGTCGCATCGGGATCCTCGAGCAGGCGACGGATTGTTCCGCTCGGCGGCAGGATCGCGGTCAGGAGCGCCGCTTCCCGGCGATACGTCGCACCCTCGGCGCCAGGCTCACTGGCGAGGCGGTCCAGGGCCGCCTCCGCCAGTTCGCCCAGCCGTGGGTCGGGGTTCTCGTAGTAACCCACAATCGCGCCCGTGCGCACGCGGCGCCCGCGGATCCGAGAGCAGCATCTGAAAGTGCACCAGCTCCCCTCCCAGACAGTGCTGGCACAGGAGTCGAGCGGCCTCTCCTCTCGTGCGGATGTCGTCGTCCTCCAGGAGTGGCTGAACGGCCTCGAGCAGGGCCTGATCCCCGTGCTTCACCAGTGCCGCTGCCGCGCGCTCGCGCACGTCCGGGCTCGCGTGCGTAAGCAGTTTGGCGAGGTGCCGGTCGTGCGGGTGGAGCTCTCCGGCCAGGTCCAACAGCTTCAGCGCGAACAGCACGCGATGCGGGTCGTGTTCCTCGAGCGCCGCCAGGAGCTGGCGCCGGTGGTCGGTGTCCAGACTGCGCACCACGAGGTCGTCGACCTCGACGTCGCGCGCATGGATCAGCCGTTTGATCGAACCGATGTACTCGCGTTTCACGACGGCAATGGAGCCGATCCAGATGGCAATCGCGGCCATGCTGAGGAGGCTCATGTACTGGAAGGGAACCTCCGCTACTCTGGTCGCCAGCAGAATCAACACGCCCGCCACCCCGGTGCCACCCCGCTGCACGGCGACGTCGATGAAGGGTTTGGCGCGAGCCTTGAGGGCGTGCGGGACCGGAAGGAACAGCAGCTCGCGCGTTGACTGATCCAGCGAGTACCGCAGGGTGCCGTCGGCGCCTTTGGCCAGCGCAGCCATCCAAAGTGACGGATGCACGAGCACGCCGACAGCGCCGGTGAGCAGGCCTAGTGGGAGGAGGAGCAACGCGATCCCGATGCCGAATCGTTTCAGGACGTAACTGGTGAGCATCACCTGGACGAGAAGCGACGCTCCGTTGAGCAACGCGAAAAACTGGCCGAAAAAGGCGGTCTTCGCATCTGCGCCCGGGACGAACAGCTCTACGGCCTTGTTCATCTGCCAGTCGACCACCGTCGAAACGATGATCGAGAGCGTCAGGATGACGGCGATGGCCCGCAGATGCGGCGAGGCGCGCACGATCTGCGCGGCCGACCGAGCCGGTTCCACGGCGACGGCGGCCGCACCGGCAGGCCGAGTCACGCGCGCGGACTCCGGGTGCAGGTGCATCGCGATCCCAGCACACAGCGTGATGACGACTGCCGAGGCGATGAGGAGACCCCCGGTGCCAACGACCTCGGCCGTGGCCCCCGCCAGAAGCCCACCCGTGATTCCGCCGAGGATCCCGCCGGCGCCGACGAACCCGACCAACCGCCTCGCCTGTCTCGGTTCGAAGATGACGTTCATCATCAGCCAGAACTGCGAGATGGTCAGGACCGGGTACAGCTTTGCCCAGATGTAGAAGGCCGCCGACGTAGCGACCGACTCGTAACGAAGGAGCCAGGAGAAGAGCACGAGATTGGCGGCGAGAAACACATAGGTGACAGGAATCAGCCATTTCGGGCGGAGGCGATCGACCACGTGCCGCGCGTACCAGGAGATCAACACGCCCACGACCAGCGCCGTGGCGATGTAGACGTAGGGCAGATTGTCGGCGCCGACGCGCTCGACGAACAGGGCGTTGCGAACCGGCTTGACGAGGTAGTACGAGGTCGTCACGAGGAAGAAGACCAGGCTGCTGGCCAGCGTCGTGAACCCCTCGCCAGGGTGCAGATCCACGAACGGTGCAAGCGCCCGATCGACGAAGGACCGCGACGGGGTCATACGTTTGTCGTGGCTGACTCGAGGTCGGTTACGCGGCAGGCCGCGATGCGTCCCGGAGATTGCGCGCTCGGTGTGTCAGCAGGAAGAGCGTCGCCGACGCCATCGCGACCGGTCGACGAGTCGACGCGTGGTGGCGCGTTCATCAGCGCGGCCGCAGGATGCCGACGACCTCGACCTGCTCCGCGCGGCGGCGCAGCGCGACTTCCACCGGCTCGCGCCACTCGGGGAAGTCGGCGTGTTCGCTGATACGAGCAATCAGATAGCGGTCCCCGACGTCATCGGGCGGACCCCACGTCTCGGGGACGTCCGCCACGAACGCCTCGACGCCGACCTCGTCGCCGACCGGCTCTTCGCGTCCGGTCAGATTGTCGAGGCGCGACCAGCGGATGCGGTACGCGGCGCCGGGGCGTGCCGCGCCGGCGCAGATGGCCGCGTTGTCGAAAGCGAGCCACCATCGGTCGCCAGCGCCGGCCGAACGGACCACGAACGCATCGAGCGGGTTGGTGCGGCTGATCCGATACGCGACGACCTTGTTGCGCCGCATGATGATGGTGTCGGCCAAGTACGTATCTGCCCTGGCGTCGCTGATCTGTCCCGTGCGGACGATGGCGCGGATCGTCTCATCGGTGAACTTCGCGGCGATGCTCGCGGCCCAGAACGCGTCCGCCGCGTCCATGCGCGCGAAGGCAGGCTGGGGGTACTCGGCCTTCCAGTGATCGACGTCCTCGCGCAGAATCTGCCGCTCGTCGCCCGAGTCGGTACGGTAGGTGGCCCCGTCGCGAATCTCCAGACGCGCCGGGTCGAAGAACACCAGGTAGTCATCCGGTACCCAGTAGCCCATGGCCTGGAAGAGCATCGCCGGCACTACGAGACGAGCCTGGTCACGGCCCTCGTGGGTAAGTTCCCGGCGACCGTGTGGTGGTCGGATCGCCGTTCGTGACTGAGGCCGCCCGACACTTCATTCGCGAGCACCCGCCTCTCGCCCCGTGCATCGCGGAATACGGCGTGGAATTTCCCGCCTTCCTGTCGACACGGCCTGCTGCTGACCGCGTGCCCTATCTGCGCGAATTTGCGGAGCTCGAATGGTGCCTCGGCCAAGTCGCCATTGCGATCGACACACCCGGGGTAACCCTCGCTGATTTTTCAAAGCTCGATGCTGGGGCCTTGCCAGATGCCCGTGCTTACCCTCCAACGTGGTCTGCACTATCTTCGCGCCTCCTGGCCCGTCGATGACCTGATGAGGCTCTACCTGACGGAGAGCGCTTCGTCCCGGTTCGCGCTCTCGTCCGTCGACGTCTGGTTGGAAGTCCGCGGCGCTCGCGGAGAGTTTCAGATCGGCCGTCTCGAGGCCAGCGAGTTCGCGTGCTCGCCGCGACGGCAGCGTTTCTGCTGGGACGCACGGCGCTTCGCGGCTGGGTGCAGCGGACGATTGCCGGCGCGCCGCGAACCCGCGCGCTCAGTCGCGCGATCGGAAAGGACAGCTTCAGACTGATTCTGCTGCTGCGCCTGTCACCGGTGGTCCCCTTCAACGTGTTGAACTATGCACTGGGAGTATCAGAGGCGAGCCTCAGCCGCTATGTGGTCGCGTCGTTCATCGGCATGCTTCCCGGAACATGGCTCTACGTCTACCTCGGTTCTCTCGCGACCACAGCCGCCGAGCTGACCGACGCGAGCGGAGGCGGGGGAGCCGGGAGGCTGGCCCTCACCGTGGCGGGCCTGGTGGCGACGGTCTTGGCGGTTGTGCTCGTCACGCGATCCGCGCGGCACGCGCTGGAAAGGGAGTTGAAGACGGAGGATTCATGAAGGCCCCCCGGGGCCGACGTGCCGCGATTCATCGTCTTTGACGTCCGATCACGCGTCAGCGCCGCGGGCGCTCAGTCTTGTCGCGGCGGGCCGCATCCACAAACCAGCCAAGGGGCTCTGCCCCTTGATATCCCCGCAGCGCCCCTCGGCTGGTTGCCAGTATCTTCTACCGCGCTCCGCGCGGCTAGGACCGCTATGCGGACCGACAAACGAGTACAAAAAATTCGCATTCCGGGCCGCATAGCGGTCCGAAGCAGATGCCCCTTCGAGGGCTGCACCGCCTGCGCCGGCAACCGGGGCGGCTGATGCGAGCCTTCCAGCACGGCGCGCAGCGTCTCGGCCTTTTGGGCGCCGCTGACGAGGAACACTACCAGCGCCGCGGTGTTCAACACCGGCAGCGTCAGGGTGATCCGAGAGCTCCCGAACTTCTCCACAGTCCTACCGTCGCCACCTGCGGATCGGTGAAGACGACCGCCGGCATCGTGGTCAGATCGAGTTCGGCGTCGCCGCCCGTCATGTTGATCGCGGCGCGCGTGCCAGCCGAGGCCGCGACGTACACGAACTGTGGCCGATCGGTGCAGTCGCCGGCGGCGTAGATATTGGGCGCGCTGGTCCGCAGGTGGTCGTCGACGACGATCGCGCCGCGCGCGTCGAGTGTCACGCCGGGCGCGTCCAGACCGAGACTGCGCGTGTTCGGGGCCTGGCCGGTGGCCACCAGGAGCTTATCGGCCAGCACATCGCCGTGATTGGTGGTCAGCGTGAATTCGTCGTCGGTGAACGATATGGCGGACGCCTGTGTGTACGGCAGCACCGTGATGCCCTCGGCGCGGAAGGCCTCCGTGAGGGCCTCCCCGATGATCGGATCTTCGCGAAAGAGCAGCGTGCTGTGGGCGAGGATGGTGACGTCGCTGCCGAGCCGCCCGAACGCCTGGGCGAGCTCCAGCGCGACGACGGACGACCCGATGACCGCGAGCCGCGACGGAATGCGGTCGCTCGCGAGGGCCTCGGTCGAGGTCCAGTACGGCGTCTCCTTCAGACCCGGAACCGGCGGGACCGCGGCACTCGCTCCCGTCGCGATCAGGCACCGGTCGAACGAGACCAAACGCTCGCCGCCCTCGGTCAACGTCACGGTGAGGCTGTGTCCGGCCGTGAAGCGCGCCTCGCCGTGCACGACCGTGATGGCCGGTATCCCGGCGAGAATCTCCTCGTATTCGACGTGGCGCAGTTCATCCACGCGGCCCTGCTGTTGCGCGAGCAGGCGCGGCCGGTCGACGATCGCCGGCACGGTCGAGAGGCCCGCATCGAACGGGCTCTCGCGGCGCAGGTGGGCGATATGGGCCGCACGGATCAGGATCTTCGACGGCACACAGCCCACGTTGACGCAGGTCCCCCCGATGACGCCGCGCTCGATCAGCGTGACCGTCGCGCCCAGTTCGGCCGCCTTCAGCGCCGCCGCCATCGCCGCGCCGCCACTGCCGATGACGGCAATGCGCAGAGCGGGACCGTCTGCCCGCGCGCGTGAACCCGAGTCGAGGGTGCGGCGCGAACGAGCCGTCTCTGCCGCGCGTGCGGCGAGCGGCCTACCTCCTTGCGGCGGCATCCCGGGGCGGCGGGCCTGTGGAACCGCGCACACCTCGCCCGGTGTGCAGGCTACGGCGGGGCGGAAGATCCGCCGGTAGGCGAACAAACAACGCCCCCACGGCGGCGACGACGAACAGCGGGCGGTAGGGTTCGAGAGCGCCGTGAGACTCCCGATCCAGGCGCCGCTGACGCCAAGCATCAGCAGCACCAGCGGGCCCAGGCAGCAGGTGGACGCGAGGATCGCCGCGAGGCCACCCACGTACAGGGCACCTCGGCCGGCGGCAGGCGGCGACGGGCGTGATTCCGTTGCGATGGCCGGCATGACAGATTAAGCTTGGGTCCGTACTTAGGTACGGACCCAAGCGCCATGAAAAACCATCCGCGCGACCTGCCGATCGGCGCCTTTGCCGCGGCGGCCGAGGTCAACGTCGAAACGGTCCGTTTCTATCAGCGCAAGGGGCTGTTACCAGGGCCGGGACGGGCCTACGGCACCATTCGGCGCTATGGCGCATCGGACGTGGCGCGCGTCAAGTTCGTGAAATCCGCTCAGCGTCTCGGGTTCAGCCTCGAGGAGATCAAAGGAATAGAGGCCGCGCTGCAAGGCTACCGGCAGCTCACGGACGCGTACCTCCTGGCCCTGGCGAACCGCCGCAAGGGCGTCCTCGCCGCGTTCGATCGTGGCGTGCGTTCGCTTGCGGGTGACACATTCGCCTCGGCTCTGGAAATCGTTCCCACGCGTTAGATGAACCGCCCGTGTCCTCACGGCGTCGCATAGAACGACCCGATGACGACCCCGTACGCCAGGTGCGCGATCAGGACCGAGACCGGCGTCTGGTAGCCGTAATTGAGTGCGAGGAACCCGGGTGGCTCGAGCTGCCGCATGACGGTGGGCCCCTGTTGTTCGCTCGCCATGCGCGGATGCAGGCCCGGCAGCAGACGCATGCCTACCGTCAACACGAGCGCCGCATGGACGAACCCGATGGCGGCGCCGGCCCACCAGGTGGCGTGTCCCCATTCGCGGAAGGCCGCCACGTAGAGGAGCGAGAACAGCCACCCGTTGAGCAAATGGACGCCGAAGCCGATCAGCTTCGCGCGATCGCGGCTCGGCGTGAACATCGCGCCGATCATGTACGGCAGATTCATGCGCGTCAGGCGCAGCCCCTGGCTGCTGGCCATGATCGTCGTCAGAACGAGTGTCGCCACGAAGCCCCACAAGAGCCAGCTTCCCCAGTTCATACGCGGACCTCCGGCTGCTCCGCCTTGCTCGCCGGCGGCGGCAGCCGCCGCTCGATCGGCGGAGCGCCCTCGAGACGGCGCGCGAGCGAGACGGCCGCGTTAATCAGGCCCACATGGGTGAACGCTTGCGGGAAATTGCCCAGCGCCGCGCCGGTCGCGGGATCGATTTCTTCGGCGAACAGCCCCACGTCGTTCGCATAGCCGCAGAGACGCTCGAAGACGTCTCGGGCCACCTCCGGCGTTCCACCCCCGAGCGCCAGGAACTCCGCGCCCCAGAAGCTGCAGATCCCGAACGCGCCTTCGCCGGGCGAATCCGCTGTGCGGTAGCGGTAGAGAAGCCCCTCACCGGCGCCCAGCGCCTCGCGCACGCGCGCATACGTACCGCGCATCCGATCCGTCCCGGCGTCCTCGAAGCCGTACCACGGCAGCAGGAGCAGCGTCGCATCCAGGCGATCGCCGTCGAGTTGCGCGACGTAGCTGCCCAGGCCTGGATGCCACGCGCGCGCGTCGATCTCGCGGCGAATGAGCGCGCGATTCTTCTGGAACATCGCCGCGGGGGCACGACCCAGGTGGCCCTGAGAATGCAGCAGCAGCAACCGATCGAGCGCCGTCCAGCACAGCACGCGTGAATGGGTGTTGTGCGCCGCACCCGATCGCGGCTCCCAGATCCCTTCGTCCGGCTCCTGCCAGTGCCGGCAGACGTACTCGCCGAAGGCGCAGAGGGTCCGCTCCGTATCGCGGTCGAGGGCGCCGCCCGCCCCCACGAAGTGCGCAACCGCGTCGATCACTTCTCCGTATACGTCGAGTTGCCGCTGTCCGGCCGCCGCATTGCCGATCCGAACCGGCCGCGATCCCCCGTAGCCAGCCAGATGCTCCAGGACGCGTTCGTCCGCGGGCGCGTTGCCGTACACGTCGTAGAGAACGCGCAACTCCGGCTGCGTCAACCGAGTGGCGTGCAGCAGCCAGTTTACGAAGGCGTGCGCCTCGGGGGCGCAACCCAGCGCAAAGAGCGCCCGCACGGTGAACGCGGCGTCGCGCAGCCAGCAGAAGCGGTAATCCCAATTGAGGTCCCCGCCGATGCGCTCGGGCAGCGAAGTGGTGGGTGCGGCCACCACCGCGCCCGACGGCGCGTAGACCAGGAGCTTGAGCGCGAGGGCACTGCGAATCACCATCTCGCGACGAGGACCGTCGTATCGCAGCCTCGACGCCCAGTCTCGCCACCAGGTCACCGAGCGGGCAATCGCCGCACGCGACCATTCGCCGAGCGGCGGGAAGACGGCGGGCCAATCGTCCGCGAACGTCAACGAGGCGTGCACGGCGTCTCCGGCGCGCAGGCGCGTGCGCCCCCAGACCGTTCCGTCCGCGGTGATGTCCAGCGGGAGGTCGCTCCGCAACACGAGCAGATCCGCGCCTGTCTCCACGCGAACGCCGAACGCGCCCGCGTGCCGGACACGGTCCGGCGTTCGGCCGTAGTTCGCGCGGGGAGTGCACCGCATCTCGACCTCGACCTCGCCCGCCACGCACTTGGCGACCCGAAGGATCTCGTGGTCCGGCAGCAGCACCCGGTGCTTGTCGTCCTCCGAGGCGACCGGCATCAGATCGGTGACAACGAGGCTGCCGGCGTCCGTGTCGAAGTGCGTCTCGAGGACGTTCGTCGCGTCGATATAACCCCGCGTCACGCGGGACGGTGCGGTCGGCGCCAGACTCCAGCATCCGCCCTGCTCGTCGAGCAGCGCGCCGAAGATGGACGGGCTGTCGAACCGAGGCCAGCAGAGCCAGTCGATCGACCCGTTGCGGCCGACCAGCGCGACGGTGCGGCCGTCGCCGATAGCGGCGTAATCGCGAATCGGCGTGATCTCTCCTGCCCTCATGCCAGGCGCTTCCTCAAGTGGTCGCCCACACGGAGCGCGTTGGCCATGATCACAGCCCAGTTGGCGTACATCGCCTCGACGATGCCATATAGGATTCCGGCGGCCACGAAAAAACGCAACGCGTCCTTACCCGCCCGTGGAGAAGCCCGGATAGAGCGTCATGCCGCCGTCGACGAACAGCGTGGCGCCCGTCAGGTAGTCGGCCGCATCGGACGCCAGCCAGACGGCCACGTTCCCGATGTCGTCCGGCTCGCCGATCCGGCCGTAGGGAATCAGTTGTAGCAGTGCCGCCTCGGCCTCCGGCGTCTCCCACGCCGCCCGGTTGCTCGGCGTCCTGATCGCACCGGGCGCGATGCTGTTGACCCGAATCCGGCGAGGACCGAGCTCCTGGGCCATTGTCTTCATGAGTTGCACGACCCCGCCTTTGCTCGCGGCGTAGTTCACGTGGCCCGCCCACGGAATGCGCTCGTGGACGGAGCTGATGCAGAGGATTTTGCCCGCAGCTCTCGAGACCTCGCGCCGGACGCCGCGGCGCAGAAACTCCCGCGCCGCCTCGCGCGCGCAGAGAAACTGCCCGGTGAGATTCACAGCGAGCACCCTGTTCCACTGGTCGAGCGTCATGTCCACCAGCGGTGCATCGTCCTGGACCCCCGCGTTGTTGACGAGGATGTCCACCGTGCCGAACGCGTCGATCGTGCGCCGGAAGAGCGCGTGCACGTCGGCCTCCTGGCCGACGTCGGCCGCGATCGCGAGAGCACGTCCTCCCGCCGATGTGATGTCGTGAACGATCGTGTCGGCCGCCTCAGGGTGGCTGACGTAGTTGACGACCACTGCTGCGCCCGCCGCGGCCATGGCGCGGGCGATGCCCTCACCGATGCCAGAGTTCGCGCCGGTCACGAGGGCGACCTGCCCCGTCAAGGGCGGTGGCTGTGCTTCCGTCAGCACGGCGCCGTCTCCTCCGGTTTCGGATCGTGCCACCTCTCGCCGCCGACGCCCGCGGCCGCCGGCGGCCCCCAGCTGCCGGGCTCGTACTCGTGCACCGGCGACACACCCGCGAGCGCCGGCTCGATCACCCGCCACGCCGCCTCGACGCTGTCGTCACGCGTGTAGATCTCGGTGGCCGCCGTAACATCGACACGCAGCAGGCGCTCGTACGGCAGTTGTTCGCTGCGCGGCTCGTGACGGGCGACGAGCTCCACCGGCTCGCCGCGCATGTGATCGCCAGCCTGCTTGACCCGCGCGCCCGCCGAGATCACGACCTCCGGGCTGAGCCGAAAGCGGAAGTAGTTCGAAGTCGCCTGGCTGATCTCGTCGAAGATCTCCAGCGGCGGGCACTTCAGACGCACCCTGACCTCGGTGGCGGTGATCGGCAGGCGTTTGCCGGCGCGGATGTAGAAGGGCACGCCGCCCCAGCGCCAGGTGTCGATGTGCAGGCACAGCGCGGCAAACGTCTCGACCTGGGAATCCGCCGCCACACCTTTCTCCGTGCGATAGCCGCGAAACTGGCCCCGCACCACGCACGCGGGGTCCAGCGGCCGCATCGCGCGGAACAGCCGCAGCTTCT
>CAZDLW010000099.1:0-17722 GCA_964505975.1 uncultured Bifidobacteriaceae bacterium
GTGCGCTCTAACCAACTGAGCTATGCGCCCGAACCAAGAGGGAGACGAGCGACGGGTTCCGGGAGAGCCCCCTCTCCCTTCGCCTGCCTCCTATCTCCCTCTCACAATACCCCCACGGGGAATCGAACCCCGGTCTTCTGGCTGAGAACCAGATATCCTAGGCCACTAGACGATGGGGGCGCTAACTGTCGCGTCGACACCGGCTTCGCGGCCGGGAAACACTAAATATAGAGCGTTTGGGGGGTGGGTCAAGGCCCCGGGCGGGGCCGTTTGGCCGCGCCCGAGGGTGCCTTCCTCCGCAATCGTCGCGCTACATCGTCGGCGCCTGCGCGCCCCGGAGCCAGCCACGCTTCCTCGCCTCCAGCGCGAGCCAGAGGAGTGCGGCGCCGATGACGATGATTGTCATCGGGAAGGGAAGGGCCGCAGCGGCGCCGATCCGCCCGATGGCGTCCATGACCAGGAACGTGTAGCCGAACTGTATGGCCACGGCCACGAGGGACACGGCGAGAGCCGGCACCGCCCACGCCCTCCGCATCAGCAGCGCGACGGCGCCCAGGAAACCCGCGGCGATGGCGATCCCGTAGACGACGAAGACCCAGGCCGGCCTCGATTCGTAGAGCTGCCGCTGGCCCTCGCTCATGCCGGCGAGGGTCTCCTCGGTCATCATCAGGTCCATGAACCACGCCATGACCCCCACGAGCATCCAGAGGATGGCGAGCACGGCGACGACCCGGAACCAGCGTGGTGGTTGAGCAGCGTTCGTTGGCGTCATGGAATCTCCCATCGTTGTGGGGCGTGCAGGGTACATCAGTCGCCGAACGTGGTGCGCAGGACGCGTATCACGCCCAGGGCCAGGAGCAGGGCCACCGCGGCGAACACCACCGCGAGCAGGGGCATGGGCGGGCCCCAGACCAGCGACGAGAGGCCTGCGGCCAGCGCGAGGGACACCGCCCACGCCGCGCGCAGGTGCCTGCGCCACGTGTGCCGGCCGGCGTGCGTGATGAGGACGAGCACGCTCAGGACGCCGGCGGCTATCTGGAGAACCGTCTGTGCCTGGCGTCCGAACGTGCGGGCAAGGGGAATCTGCCGGACCCCGCCGGACAGGGCGCCCCACGCCAGAACGAGCAGGAGGAGCGCGACCATGGCGAGCAGAACGTTCCGTGCGAGAGGCCGCGGGGCGGTCATGAACGCGGTGTCATCCCGGATATTCCCTCCGCCGTGTAGACGAGTTCGGACAGGGTGTCGTCGTGCGTCAAGGGAGCATCCCTGTATGCCGCAGGTGGATCAGCAGTCTCAAGTCACTTCGGGACTCACCGTCGATGTAGACGAGCTGCCGTCCGTCCGGGTGAAGCGCGGGCTGCCATCGCCCGACTCGCCGCGACGAGAATGGGACGACGGTAAACTCCCCGGAGTCCACATCCACTACGGCAAGTCCGCGCACTCCCGCTCGACGCAGCGCGACGACCACGCACCGGCCGTCAGCGGTCCACGGCAGACTCCCCGCATTCAATTCCAGCGCATCCGGTCGTTCGAGCCGCAGAAGGGTTCGTGCCTCTCCACCTGACGTGGGCAGCAGCAGGAGCACCGATGCCCGTCCTCCATCGACCGCCTTGACGAGGGCCAGCCACTCACCATCGGGTGAGACGGACATCGAGCGGGGAAGTTCGGCGGCGGCGTACGTGTCCAGGACCCGGGGCACCGTCCCGGTTCCCGGTAGGACGCTGACGCGGACCGTCCGTTCCCCTGCAGGGGCGGCCTGCACGTATACCACCTCCTCGCCGGCGCCGGCGGCTACGGCATTGACGGGTGCCGTGACGAGTCTCTCCACGACGCCGGACACCACATCGATCCGACCGACCCAGGCGAGCTGGCGGGTATCCGCTCTCCCGCCCACGACGATGTACCGCCCATCCCGAGACCAGTCCAGTCCCATGACGCGGAGGTCGACCCGGGCGATCTCGCGTACGGGCCCGCGAAGCCCGTCGGCGACCATGATCCGGTGCACCGAGCGGTTCGCTTCGCGAAGCGTGAACGCCAGCCGCGCGCCGTCGCGCGACCAGGCGGGATTGCCCGGCACGAGGCCCTCGGGGAGGGAGATCCTCTCCGGCTCGCGCGTGACTCGCCCGGCCTCCAGGTCCAGGGATACGACGAACAGCTCGGGCCACGCCGCGGGCTCGAGAAACGCCACACCCACGCCGGTCGGTCCGCCGGGAAGTACTCCCGCCGCCGTTTCCCGTACCAGGGCCGGTTCTCCGGCCGCGCGACCTGCCGTGTACGGGATCGCCCAGATGCCGGTGACGTCGCCGCGTGTGCCATGGAAGAGCAGCCTCCGGTCGCCATCCGCGGTCCACGCCAGCAGCGCTTCGGCTTCGATGCCGAGTGCGTGAGAGACGCCGCCGTCGGACGGGACAAGGCGGACTCCTCCGTTCGCCAGGTATACGACGGCTGCGCCATCCGGGGTGAAGAGAGCCTGACGGATGACGCCGCTGCCGCCCGGTCGATGCTCCACGACCCGGGTGTGCCGGCCGTCGGGCTGCATGATGCTGAGTTCACCGCTCCCGTCGGCCGCCACGGTGGCGACCAGGATGCCGGTGCCCGCACGCCAATCGAGGGGCGCGACGACCTCGACGTCTGGCGGGTACACGGCGAGGACCTGCTGGCCCGCGCTGTCCAGCCCGGCCACACGCAGCTCGTATCGGAAGGGCGCACCCGCCTCGGAGTTGCCGAACGGGTACACGATGCGATTCCCGTTCGGCGAGAATACGAGGCTCGGTTCCGGAAACCCCGGGCTGCCGGCGAAGAGGCCCCTGTCCGTGATGCGGACAGCGGTGCCGCTGGACACGTCGCGGACGGCGATATCGCCGGTGGTCCAGTCGATGAAGGCGACCAGCCGGCCGTCGGGCGACAGCGTCGCGCCATCCTCCGCGCCCGCCTGGACCATCCGCACGGCGTCCGTCCCCTGCGAATGGCCTATCGCCGGCCACGACACGACGGCGGCCATGCATGCAGCCATGCCCATCAGCCACGGCATCGCGTGCTTCGCCTTCCGGTGGCGCAGCATGACGTCCCGGGAAATCGGGCCGCCCGTCACAGATCGCAGCCGCCGGGCTCGAGCGGTTCGTTGCGTTCGTGATCATAGTCAGTCCCGGTCCAGCGCCATACGCCCGCGCAGGGACGCATGCCGACGAGCCGCACGTCAGGCATTCCCGCGGGGCGCTCGAGGAGCTCGTAGGCGGCGGCGGGAAGGTTCAGCGCAACGCGGTAGCCGCTGTCCCCGTCCCTGACGAACAGCAACACGGATTGCCCGGTTCCGCCCGAGGTGCACGTGTTGCCCCCGAGGAACAGGATCTCCGGTGTGCCGTCCTGATCCAGATCCCGAACGTGGACGTGCTCCACGTGGACCGGCTCGCCGCAGGTCCCATCCACGAGGACGCCCTCGGCAGAGAGCTCGAAGCCGAGCAGGCTCGCGATCGCCTCCTGTTCGGTCGGCGCCAGCTCACCGGCGCCATCACCCAGGAGTGATGCCGTGGCCGGCGGCGACGGTGCAGGGGTCGGTGCGCACGCGGCGACTGCCACCGTAAGCACAAGCATTCGAACGTGCATCACAGCCTCCTGTCGTCCACGTGGTACGCACGTCGCGCAGGCGCATGACTCGGGTCGCCTCCTGCGCCCATTAGAGGCTGCGCTGTGCGCTTCAGCGGTCCCATCACGTGTCGTCCCGGCGATACTTCGGGTGGTACTTGAGCGTCTTGAGCGCCGTCTTGTGTCGGGCGACGGCGGCTGCGTGGGCCTGGTGGTCGGACCGCCGCTCGAGATACGCAGCCTCTGCCCGCAGCTTCCGGTAGCTCGCGAGCCGTTCACCGTCGATGCCGCCCGTCCCCGCGGCCGCGGTCACCGCACAGCCGGGCTCGGACTCGTGCCGACAGTCCCGGAATCGACATTCCGCTGCGAGCGCCTCGATCTCCGGGAACGCGCTGTCGAGACCCTCGTCCAGTGCCCATACCCTGAACTCCCGCAGTCCGGGCGTGTCCATGAGCAGCGCGCCGCCCGGGAGTTGAAACAATTCGCGCCGCGTCGTTGTGTGACGCCCCTTCCGGTCGAACTCCCGCACGTCGCCCGTAGCCGTGAGCGCGGCGTCGGCGAGCGCGTTGATCAGCGTGGACTTCCCCGCTCCGGACGGACCCAGCAGGACGACGGTGCGGCCCGGCCGGAGGCGCGCGCGGAGGCGGTGCACGCTGTCGGCCAGCTCGATGCTGACGAGGTGAAGCGTCACCCCCATGGCGATGGATCCGACCTCGGCCGCCGCGTGGTCTGCCTCGGGCGCCAGGTCCGCCTTCGTCAGGACGATCTCCGGGACTGCGCCGCTCTCCCATGCGGCGGCCAGGTAGCGTTCGATGCGGCGGAGGTTCGGCGGCGCATCCAGAGCGTGGACGATCCAGACGACATCGACATTCGCGGCGAGGACCTGCTCCGTGGTGCCGTCTCCGGCCCGGCCACGGGACACCGCCGACCGCCGGGGCAGCACCGACACGATGGATTCGGGGTCGCCCGGGGCGGGTCCGGCCCGGACGGCGACCCAGTCGCCGGCGACCGGGATCGGGCCGCGGATCGAGCCGGCGATACGGGCGAGGGATGGACCAGCCGCGAGCTGGACGTTCCACCGATCGCGGTCCTGACCCGTGACCCGGGCAGGTCGCTCCGCCGCGTCGCGGTTCGCGCCTGCGAACGCTGCAGCCCAGTCGTCGTCCCAGCCCCAGTCGGTGAGCATGGAAGTGCTCAGATCCAGTCCGGATTCACAATGGTGCGCTCGTTCCGGACAGCGCCCGTGTTGACCGTCGAGGCCGGCTCGAACAGGAGCACGTGGACCTCCTCCTCGGCGTGGGGCTGATGCTCGACTCCACGGGGGACGATGAAGAACTCGCCTTCATTGAGGACCACGTCGCCGCTGCGCAGCCGCAGCGTGAGCGTGCCGGACAGTACCAGAAAGAGCTCGTCCTCCGCCTCGTGGCGGTGCCAGTCAAAGGTGCCGAGCAGTTTCGCGAGCTTGACCTGCTGGCCGTTGAGCTCGCCCACGATCCTGGGGCTCCAGTGCTCGGCGATGAGCAGCAGCTTCTCCCGGAGATTCACCTTCCCCATACTCGCCTCCGCCGTACAGCGGTGCAGGAGCCCTTTCCATCTCCGCCGCGATGCGACCTCGCCGGCGCCGGTGGAAGCATGCGTCGTGTATAGCCGGCAGCCATCCGGTTCGCAAGGAAGTCGGATGCCGGACGGGTCAGCCTCAGGGCTTCCGTTCCATTCTGAACGGGGGCGTGCCCGGCACGGAGATCACGACTGCCGCGGCGCGGTCTCCTTCGAACACGAACTCCACCGTCGACCCGGGCGGGGCGCCCGCCATGACGAACCGCGTGGCGGTCATGGGAGTGAGGACGTTTCGTTCGCCGTTCGGGTCGATCGCCACCAGCGCGAGGCCGTCCCGTTCCGTGCGGATGGAGAATTCTGCGCCCGGCGGCGCCCACTCCCCGACGAGGCGATCGAGCTGTGTCGGCGTGAGCACCACAGCGGGGGCTCGCTCGAGCCTCGCCAGAACCGAATCGCCATCCAGGATTTCCACCGCGTCGACGGGACCGTCCGTCTCCACGAAGCGTACCCGGCGGCTGGCGTGCACACCCGCGATCACGCCATCGACGAGGCTGCCGTACGCAAAGAGATGATCGCCGAGGGGGATCATGTAGGGAGGTCCGGCAGCTGCGCCGGACGCGGTCGTGTCATCGGCGAACAGCATGCCGTCGCGCTCGGAGAACCTGACCCGCATCATGCCGGCCCCGTCGGCCGCGGTCCCCGTGCTGAAGAGGCCGCTGTAGCGCCTTACTGCTTCCGGGGCGAGGTACACCACCGGCAGGTCCGTACCGCGGACGGCCGCCGTGAGGGCGGCTTCGGTCACGGCGCCAACGCCGAATGCCACCCGCTGGACCTGCGCTCCGCCGCGCTGAGGGTAGTAGGTGGTGCGGATCTCGAGCAGGTAGACGCCCGCTTCCGAGGGCGTCCACTCCACGTCGCGCGTCTCGCCCACGCCTATGTCGAAACGTGCGGGCACGGACACACGCTGCTGCGCGGGAAGGTCGGCGCCGTCGCGAGCGCGCAGTCGCCAGTGCACCGGCACTCCGTCCCTCAGCAGGCGGACGGTCTTCAACTCGTCCGGACTGATGTGGGCGAAACGCAGGCGCACTTTCTGGCCCTGCGTGAACGACTCGTGGGGCGGCTGTTCCCGACCGTTGATCGCGGGGGGCGCATCGATCACCGCGCCCCGGGACGAAAGCATGAAGAGGCGGTCACGCAGCGGATTCAGCTCCTCGTCCGCTTCCAGCACGAGGAACCCGCCGTACAGCCCCTGTGCGAGTTCGTGCCCGGGCTCGCCGTGGGTGTGGTACATGAAGGTGCCGGCACGGGGTGGGGTGATGATGACCGCCACCGAATCGCCGGGCGGGATGGGAGGGCGCGTCGCGTCCGGGTGTCCGCTCCAGTGGCCCACGCCGTCGTAGAGGCTGCGCAGCTCGAGACCATGCCAGTGCACCGCAAGCGGGAAATGGAGGCGGTTGTGGACCACGATCCTCGTCGGCTCTCCCTGGCGGAGGACCAGCGTGCTGCCTGGCACCAGTGTCGAATCCGGCGGCGGGACCGCCCCGGCCTGGACGACGAAGCCGAGCTCCGGATGTTCCCCGTGCACCCCCGGGCGTGACCCGGTCCAAAGGTCGATCCGCCGCCGTTCCTCCGGGTCCGCCTCGACGTGACCGGGGCGGGGCCGCACCGTGATGCCCATGACGAGTCCCGCCATGTCGTGCTCGTCATGGACGTGCGCGGAAGTGGACCTGCGCTCGCGGTCGACGTTGAAGAGCTGCGGCTCGCCCATGTGCCGGATGAGGTGGCAATGGAACAGCCAGTTGCCCGCCTCGGTGGGCACCCAGGTCATGCGGACCGAGGAGATCTCGCTCATGAGCTCCGTCACCGCGAGCCGCCGGTCGCCGGGAGCGAAGAGCGTGTCCGCACCGAGGTCGCCCCGGGCGTCGATCATGAAAAAGAAGCCGTGGAGGTGCATCGGGTGCTGGACGCCGGACAGGTTGATGACCCGCCAGCGAACCGTGTCGCCCACCGTATAGTCCAGACGCTCGGTGAAGGGCCACGAGAGACCGTTCGAGAACACCTTAACCGACGGGTTTGCGCCCTCCGCCCCGGACGCGGAAATCATGAACACACGCTCGTCGGGATGCGCGGGCTCATCGGCGGGATCGACGATGAACACGCCATCGAAGACCGCCGCGTCCGGCCGGCCTGCCGGCGGACCCAGCACGTTGGCCGTGTAGACCGAGGTCACCGGCTCCGTCGGCGTGAACCGGATCTCGCGGATTTCGCCCGGCGCGATCTCGTGCGTCGTCGCCTGCATCCAGGCCGGACGGTTGCGATTGGCCGGGGGCGTCGGCTCACCGGAACGGTCGCCGAGACCGGTGACGCGCATCGGCCGGTCCAGGGCGTTGCGGATCGTGACGTGTATCGGTGTGCCGGCCGTGACCCGGATCATCGGGCCGGGAGCGAGCGGCACGCCTCCCTCTTCGGCGAACAGGGCGGCTGTGAGCACCGGGCCGTCCTCACCGCGCGGACGCCACTCGGCCAGGACCGCCGCGAGGCGTACCCGAAGCTCACCATCGACCACGCCACCCGCCCCAACTCGATTGTCGTTCGCCTGTGCAGGGGGAAGCTGTGCATCGGCCGGGCGGGACAGCACCGCCAGGAGAACGACTGCGAGTACTCCGGGACGACACGACGTCCAGGTCCCATGGACGTGCATGGGCTGCCTCCGGCGGCGGGGCGCCAGCACCGGAATCGGCCGCCGCCCGTGCAGTCTGGCGGCGGCGATCCGGATGGAACGGAGAACCAGGGAGAACTCCGACGGGGCTATGCGCGGTCCTCCGATTCTTCTGCGTGCTCGCACGAGGCGTTAGGGTGCCAACTCGTGTACAGCCCGTTCGGATTGTCCTTGCCGAGCCAGACGTGCATCACGTAGAGGCCGAGCTGCTCGTTGCGCATGAACGGACGACCCAGCACCTCCGGCGGATCCGGCTCGTTCCAGGCGTCGAACGGCACGATGTACTCGACGCCGAGGAACTGCATGGAGCCGTCGGCGAGGGGCTCGTACATGACCAGCTCGGGCTCGAGCAGCGATACACTGCCGTCGATGAGCTCGGTCCGCCCGAAGTGGTAGCCCTGGGCGCCCTGGTCGCGGTGGTACCAGCACGGCGTGATCTGCTCGTTGTAGCCAGCCGCCCTCGCCGCGGAAATGTCGCCGAAGCCTGCCGTGACCTGGCGCAGCGCGTCCAGGTCGGCGGCCTCGGACGCGGTTTCCGTCGCCGCCATGTCGTGGGTGGCGTCCGCGTCGGCCGCTTCGTCCGGGGCGGGGGCGCACGCGTGAACAACGGCCAGCGCTACGCCGGCGGCGGTCAGTCTGATGACCCTGCGTCGTACGACGTCCATGGGAACTCCGGTGCTGTGGGGGATGGGCTGCGAGCCTCGGACCCAAGGTAGGCATGCCCCCCGCGTCCTGGGAAGCCTGACGTGCGACGGATCACTCGTGCCTGGGGATCGGTCCGGGGTCCGGCTCGACGAATGGCGGACGGCCAGAATCCACGCCCTGGTAACAGTCTCGTGATACCGGGAAGCACCTGCTCCGTGGGACTTGGGAAACGCGAGCAACGCATCCCGCATGAGCGTGGGGGCCGCGCCCGGCGTGTTCCCGGCCAGATAGATGTAGGCCGCGCGGACGTGGGCACGACGATCGAACTGACCGGGCTCGATCCTGCCGGCCTCGAAATCGGAGACGAAGCGCCGGTCGTCCGAAGATACCTTGAAGGTCATGGCTGAAGCGGGTGCTGCTCCAGGCGGGCGAGGGAACCGGACAAGGCGCGCCGTGCGCAGGAGGCACTGTTGGATCGTGTCAGTGCCAGCTTGTCAGGACCGAGTGCCTGTCATGCAGCAATCCTGTTAACCGCGGTTCCCGTCGTTGCTCGGCGAGCCAGGAGTACGCCCAGCAGAGCCGCAGCACCACCCAAGGCAAGGCCGAAATCTTCCTGTACGCCCAGCTTGACCGCAGCACTCGTACCTATGGCCGCCCACCCAAGCGGTATAATGAACAGCAACCATGGTACCGGCCGCATCCAAAGAAGCAAGCCCAGCGTGAACAAGGTTGTAGGGCATGGGAGCCCGAAGGTTGGGCTTGCAGGATACCGGTGCCCCAGGAAGTAGCCGAGTGCAGGATAGACAACGAGGGCGTACAGGATCAATGCCCCACCGATCAATCCCGCCGAATCCAGGACCATACCCTCAACGCGTCGTGTAAACGCGGCGTAGAGCAAAAGCAGGCCCTGGCACAGGAACACAATCATGAAGATTGTAGCCGCCGGATTGATGGATCGGAAGAACCAGCCCTGATACACGACACCCATCCAGATCCACAACAAGGCGAGAATGATGAGAGCTGCTGTCGCGCCGCGTGGGCCTCGAAACGCCGTGAGCCAGGCCGCGATGAGCGCGGAACCGAGAAGCACCACCTGCAGCGGCCAGACGGACTGATTGTATCGAACAAAGACCGCGAAAAACTCCGCCGGAGTGAACGGTAGATCCATCATTCACCTCCGAGAAAAAAGGTGCGTCGGAGTGAGGCTCACACGAGAACCATACTAATGTCCCCACCCTTGCAGGAGCACGCGGGCTGGCCGGCCCTGTCCACTGTAGCCAGAAAGAACATGTCGACTGTGCAGGCCGTCCAACGCCCCGTGAATACCGCAGGCCCACGACGCGCGACAGCCCGGTGTTGCAAATGGCTCTGCAGCGCCGACCGCCATCCCCGCCAGCCTGTCAGCTTCAGGTGTCTTATGCACCACGTGCGAGAGTCACGATCCCGCGACGATAGTTGGAATTATGTTCAGGAGGCTGGCGCGTAGCGCTTGCGTAGCGGCGCTCACGAACACGGCTACTCCGAGCCCGGTACGAATGCCAGCGCTCGCGAATGCGCAGTAGCGGTCCTGCTGCCCCGCCGATACACGCGATAGATTGAGTGTACCTGCTCTGTCTGCAATCGGGATCTGATATGTCCCCTCATCATGAGGCTCGACGGGCGCAGTCCCGGCATCATGAAATAAAAAATAGTCCCCGGCGCCGTCATGCACCATCACGACCACAATCGACCCGTCGTACCCCTGCCACGCAGCCTGATCGGTATCCTCCGATGCCATGCTCGTGAAGCCGACGGGCAGTCGCAGACGTAGTCCGAACGGCGTGCCATGCTCCTGCCAACTGTCGCCGGCACGCGCGTCAAGCTCGAGCGTAGGGAGCAGCCGTGCGTCACTTTCCTGATCCTCAGCGCTTCGAACGACGAACTGAAAATCGACAGGTTCACTGCGATCGTCCATTGTGCCACCAGCGTGAGTGCGAGGGTGCATAACGAAGCCTGGAGACTTCTCACCAAGTGATGTCGATGCCGGCTGGTGGGCGCTGGCTTCGTCGGCTAGCATCTTGTATCGCGTCGCTTCTTTCCAAGTGAGCCACGCGCTTCAACCTTCTTGATGTACTCGGGTGCGAACGGAACCTTGCACGATGTGCCGTTCATCTCAACTGACACTTTACCGATCGACCTTCCCACTTCGACGGCGCGCCTGTGCAATGGCCTGATGTGGCTGCCGACCGCAATGACGAACCCGTTCATGGTGTACTTGACCCGATTCGGCTGCTCGTGTATCGACTTCTCAACTCGACCGAGGAGCTTGTCAAAGGCTGGAATATCCAGGTCGGCGTCGGCTCTACGGCTGGCAACAGAACTCAGGGTAGACCATCCGGCCGCCGCGTGCTGTTCATTCCTGGACTCGATCCACTTGAGGCCAAGCTCCCAACCGTGTGCTGACTCTGCGGCTACCCATGGAACCGTGTATTCACTGATTCCGGAGCAATAGGCCTGGTCGAGCCATTGCTGGAGATCTCTCCTGGTCATCCTGGAATCGTCCGCGATAAGGCCGGCCAGATACATCGCGTCGTAGTTCCCCGTCCTGAAGAGATCCAGCGCAAGTTGATAGTCCTTGCCGACTCGCTTTACGATCTTCTTCATATCCTGTATCCTGACGCCGAAGATGGGCTCACGTGCGCCGTGAACCATCATCGTCTTCCTGTAGCTTTCGCTTCCCAATCGCTTGAGCTCTTCCAGAAGGTCGGCTGCGCTCATGTTCCTCTCGTGGGCTGAGAACAAATGACGTTCATTCCTGTCAGGCAATCGCCGCGTCGTCAACCCCAGCCGCTGGTCGACCGGCACGGGGTTACGGCTGCTCCCCTGCAGGCGCCGCGCTCATGGCTCATAGGCACCGGGGCCATAGATCATCGGACCCGAATCTGGTGAACAGCGCCTTCGCGCGTGGACGGCCATACGCGTTCTATCCAGAGGCTTCACATCCGACTGACCCGCGTGTCTGCTTCACCGTACTCGTTAGCGCGCCCGACACTCTCGCGACACTAGTGATCCTCATGGGCCACTGTGGCACGCCGATCAAGTTCCTGCTCGCTTGGCTCGCCCTGTGCAAATGAGCCAAGCGGAATGTTGCCGGCCGGTACATAGGTGCTCATGACAACCCCGGCGGGCGAGACCTGTGTACTGATGTGGCGTAGAGCTTCCGGCTTCGCAGTTGTCTCGAACAGCCGCTTGCCGCGCCCGAGGATCACGGGGAAGGTCCACACGATGTATTCGTCAATGAGTGACGCAGCCTGCAACGACTGGATGAGGTTGCTGCTGCCGACAATCTGCAGGTCATTCCCGGGCTGCGTCTTGAGGGCGGCGACAGCCTCAACGACATCCTCCGGGAGCAGGACCGAGTTTTCCCACTGGAGTGTCTTGCGCGTCCGCGAGGCCACGTACTTCCTCGCCGCATTCATCGACTGAGCGTTGGGATCGTCTGCCGGGAGGTGCGGCCAGAACGCCTCGAAAATGTCATACGTCTTGCGGCCGAGCACAATTTCGCGATCCATGCCTTCGAACCCCCGGCCGGAGAGATCCAGGGTTTCATCCCAATAAGGGAACGCCCAGCCACCAAAGGAGAAGACAGCGGTGGGATCTTCCTCCGGCCCCCCGGGGGCCTGCATCACACCGTCAAGCGAAACAGATGTAGAGGCGACCAGCTTTCTCATCGCTCGGACCTCCTGCGTTCCGTCATGCGGATTTTCCGGACCTGGTCACGCTTCGCCACAATGAGATTGCCCATGACTATTCATCGTCGCACGACATGCGCGCCGAGCTCTCCAGCAGATCGAAGTGGATGTCTACCTGATCCGCCACACGTACGACGCGAGCAACGGATTCGGGACGGATACCGAAATCGCTCTGGCGAACCTTGAGAACGCCGCGAAGGTGAACGCCGTCGGGACCGCCGGAGATCTCAACGGGGAACCGCACTGGCAGACTTCGGTCTCGAATGGTCAGGACCCCCTGAACTTCGAGTCGGTCAACGCTCGACCGGTATACCTGTACGTGGTCCAATGTGAGGCGAGGATATGTCGCGGCGGCCAGGTAACGCTGGGTGAGTATCTTCTGCTGAAGATCCCGCGCCTGCCCAGGCGATGGACCAGCGCCCAGTCTAGCCAGGCCACGAGCGCTGTCCGAATCAATAACGAGCCCCTGCGCTGCAACTTGAATCGTGCCTGCTCCTCGGAGGGTGTACGCGTCGGTCCAGCACAGTGTGGCGGACCACTCGGTCGCGAGGATGGCGTGATCGTGGGCGAGAAACGAGAACAGGCCGCTGCGGTGCGTGACCACGAAAACGTTGGACCGGGACCGATCGACCTCGAAGACGCGGGGAGCAGACTGTGCGTTGAGATCACTCGTCAGATCGCTGTGAAAGACCCAGACCGCTGCGCTCACCGCAACCGCAATAATGATGCGTCCAGCCATGCTCATCCAGGTCCCTGCTCCCTGTCACGCGTGGTGGGCGCCCGATCGTGCTCCGAAGTCAGCACTGCACGCCTGCCGGCTTCATCCGACTCGTCATGGTACTGGCTCGGTGCGGGAACTCGATCGGACGCTACGAGCAGCCTTCCACGTACTCGACCGGCGGAAAAAATACTCGCCCTGTCGTTGATCACCTTGTGCCCGTCCGTTTCGAACACGTACCTGTGGAAAGTATCTCCAGGCGAGCCTGCGGGCGCACCGGCTACGGCAATGAATCCGCAGCCGTCACGCGTCGCCGCCAGATCGAAGTCTGGATTCTCGCCGCCAGTACCCGCGTGCGGTTGACCACCACAGCCGACCGCGAGGAGGGTTGCCAGCAGCACCGATCGTGAGAGCGTGAATCGAGGCATGGACCTAATCCGGTGAGAGAAGTGCTGCACGCGTCACTTGCCTGGCATCGTCGGTATAGCGCAATAGAAGCGGGTTGCCCCGCTCGATGCGGTATGCCGGGCAACAGGTGAGCACTGCATTGGGCAGAGTGAGGCCGGAATGCGGACGGAAACAAGCCTGTAGCGTTCCAGGCCATGTGCGTGTTCCTGCGGCTCAACGGTCCTGCGATCGAAGCCGAAGAGCCCGACGTCGTTCGCATGATCCTGGTCCTGGCGGCCGGCAATCTCGACGAGCTCGGCCTCGTCATCTTGCTGAGGAATCACACAGTCGCCGCCTGAGCGAGCGCATCTGTCGGTCGCCCCACGCCACGGCGTGTTTCGGCGCCGGTCGTGGCCTACCGCTCTATAGCTAAGCTGCGTGCCCGTCGAGCGTCCGATTACGGCTCGACAAACTCAGCTCGGGCAATCCGCGGCCGACGCAGGTCGAATATCGACAATATTCCTGACGAGCAGGGCGGGTCCTCCAGGTCCCACATGCCGTTCATCCGTAAGTGCAGCATCCCACCGGACGAATGTGCGTTGACCAGGGGTCCATGCATCGCCCTCCCGGCTTAGCTCAAGCTGACTGACGGCCACGCCCACGAATGTAACCCACCACAATGAATCCGCCGGTGCGTTGCAGCGCTGGAACCAGTATCCGCTCCCGGACCTCGTGGCATGCCCGGAGAACTGCTGCGACGGAAGTTCTGTCATGCTGGGCTGCCGAGCGGCGCATCCAGAAACCGCAAGTAACACAGCCAACAACTGCACGGCCGCTCTGCTGCCAGTACTCACACTCATCCTCCTGAAGGGATGTCGGTTCGGTCAGCTCATTAGCCCGAGCTGAGTCCCCAGGTACATGGGGTTGCGCGAGAATCGATAGACGCCGGTTGTTACCAGTCAAGTCGTTTGGCTCGGCGCAACAGGGCTGTAAGTCGTTCCCACACGCGCGAATACAATACGAGCGGGAACGATCAGATACGCGCCACCGGCGAAAAAAGGCAACGCGACAAGGACCCTAAAAGTAGTAGGAGCCTCCAGGGACGGCGTCGCTCCCGCCGCTATCCACATCAATCCAGCTACGATGAGGGCGAACACGTCAGGAGGTATCAAGAGTCCCTGCATCAGCAACGGTGGCATTGTAGCTCCAACGCCATCGCGTTAACCTGCACCGCGAGAAAGCGTCGTGTGAGGTGCATTTCTCGTTACGCGGCACGTGCATTCCTCAGTTCCCGCTACATGGGCTTCAGGTTCTTGTTAAGCCTGTCCACAATCCTTTCGAAGTCTCGATGGCGGGCTTCCTCCGTCTTGAATGAGAGGTATCTCTTTGTGTATGTCAGTCGAACAGACGGCGACATGCTATTGAAGTTCTCGTACGCCGGTGATATGCCGGCCAACTTCTTCGCCAGCGCCTCGACTTCGTCGTAGGCAACGGGATCACGCTTTGGAGCGTCCCACATCCCATCTCGTTGTGCGGCTTGCACTGCTCTTTCGCCCAAGTCGGTCATTAATCCTCTAGCCCGCAGCGTTTGCACCTTCATTTTGTTTCTTTCAGACCAACGACTTCTCGGGCGCCGCGGGGCGAAGTATTTGGCATATCTTGTGTCGTCAATAGTTCTTACCTGTCCATCGATCCACCCAAAGCACAGAGCTTCTTCCAAGGCATCATCTGCAGACAACGTTGCCAGTGCTCTTGTTTTGCCGAAGATCAGCCAGACTCCACTTTCTGTCTCTGCGTTTTCGCGCAGCCAGGTACGAAAGCCATCGCGAGACGCGAACAACTGGTCAGGTGCGTTTGCACTCATAACGACGACTCCTTGATGTCAAGTGTTCGGATGAGCCTGCGGCAATGCCGCCTTTGCCGGCTGTTGAAAGGGCTGGCTCCATGCCGCGCACCTGCCCGCCTGCTAGCCGCATACGCACCTGAGTTAGGCGGCTGTCGCTCCACCCGATGCCGACCGCTTCGCCCGCGCAGGCCGAGGAAATCGCACGCTGCGCGCCGTCCGCACGTGCAGCCCCACGAGCGTTGGCAAGCACCCGATGACGAAGCCGTATGACGGCCGGTACTCCCGCCGGAGTTCCAACAGACGCCGCAGTGTTCGACTTGGACCGTCACGCGCCTCCAGAAACGCGACCTCCTCGGATAGAACTGACGGTCGCGCGTGGTGGCAGAAGTAGCAGTTGTGCACCGAGCGCTTCAGTGTGTCCATAGCGTACTTCGTTGCGTCCGGCAGAAAAGGATACACCACCGTCGGGAACAACGCCTGGCTGAACAGGCCGAAGAACGCCTTGGCGACGTCCCAACGCCGGATCGCCGGGAGGGGGACGGTGTCAAGCAGATCCTCCCCCCAGACGGTCGTCGCGGACTCAACAATGCTCGCAATGGCGACGCGGTCTACAAACGCCGCCTGCACACGTGAGATGCCCAGGATCCGGTCAGGACTTCCGGAGAGCAGGTCGCCGCGACTACAGATGAAGAATGCGCGTACGTTGGCCGTTACGCGATCGGCGAACCCTGTCAGTCCGTGGCCAACTGCGCCAGAAGTTCGACCACTCAGCTTCCCCAAGCCGTGCTGCGACTCGAGACTGGCCACCCCGCGCCGTACATGCTCACGAGCGGACGGATCCGCGTCGTCGCTCAGTACGATGAGCACGTCCACGTCTGACAACAACGGTACGTACCCGCCAGTGGCTGCGCTTCCGAACAGAATGAGACTGGAAAGCAGGCCTTCCTGCCGACCGTACGTCCGCGCGATGTCGTCGAGGTATGCGGTGACATCCGCGGCCAGCACGGGGCGGCTGCGGTCCGTAAGGTCACTGATGACTCTAGGTGCGGGATTGGTCATTGCACAAGTGAGGCTAGTATGCAACTGGCGTCCTCAGCACGCGCTCGCGACGCCAAGCTTAGATGGTGCCGCATAACGCAACCAAGGTCAGCTGCGGGCTTATGAGGGCGCGGCTACCTCGACCGATCGGAACGCCTCTTGCGGTCCGCGCATCTCATGGCCCGCTCGACAGTTGGAGCGCCTCGTTATGCGGCCAGGATTCACATACTAAGTGCAACGATCCGGTCCCTGGCCGGTGCCAAGGGGGTTGAGGCAAGCTGGTGGACCCACAAGCTTCCTTTTCGACCAAGAAAAGAGAGGCACTCATGAAATACCACCAGCTCACCTCAGAGGAGCGATATGCACTTTCCGCGCTCCGGAGACAAGGCCTGAGCCAGGCGGCCATCGGCCGAGCGCTCGGGCGCCATCCGAGTACGATCAGTCGCGAGCTGCACCGCAATTCCCGGAAGGACGGTGGCTACCGGCCGTTCACGGCAGGCGAGATGACGCGCGGCCGGCGCAGCAGGTCCAGGCGCAACTGGCGTTTCGACAAACAGAACTGGGCCGTGGTCCGCTCGCGGCTCGAGCTGCACTGGAGTCCGGAACAGATCTCCGGCCGGCTTCGCCGTGACAAGGTGCTCGCCATCAGCCATGAGACGATCTATCGGTACATCTGGTACGACAAGCGCGTGGGCGGCACGCTTTACCTCTTCCTGCGCGGCTCCCGCAAGCAGAAGTGGAAGCGCTATCGCAGCTATGACAGCCGTGGTCGCATGCGGGGCAAGCGGCCAATTTCGGAGAGACCGCCCGGCGCGGAGAACCGGTCCCGGGTCGGCCACCTCGAGGGGGACACGGTGATCGGCGCCTTCGACCGCCACTGCATCCTGACGCTGGTGGACCGGAAGACCGGCTACGTCATGATCGGCAAGCTCTTCGGTCGTACCACCGCGGCGACAAACCGTCGAGCGGCTGCCCTGATCCGAAACGCACCGCGACGGACGCTTTCGCTCACGGTGGACAACGGGACCGAGTTTCACGGCTTCAAGGCCCTTGAGAAGGCGACCGGAGCACCGATCTACTTCGCCACGCCTCATCACTCCTGGGAGCGCGGTACCAGCGAGAACACGAACGGACTGATCCGACAGTTTCTACCGAAGCGAACGAGCATGGCGCACGTGACGCAGCGGGACTGCACCCGATTGGCTGCTGCTCTGAACGCACGGCCGCGTAAGCGGCACGGCTACCTCACACCTGCGGAGCTTTATGAACGGTCGGCCGTTGACCAGCCAACATTGCACCTCAAGGTTGACTCTAGGCGGCGTTGGGGCCTCCACACACGAGCACGATCTCTACGACATGGATTTTCCACGCCAGTAGAGAACTGCGCCAATCGCGGCGCCGACCACCACGCCAATACATATCCAAATGGCCATCGAGTGGGTCGCTGCGCCCATTGCTACACCGACGCCGATTCCGACTGACATCCAAATCGCTGCCTT
>CAZDLW010000100.1:0-17438 GCA_964505975.1 uncultured Bifidobacteriaceae bacterium
CTGAGTCGGCCCCGCGCGAGCGCCGCGTTGTGGCGATTGCCGCGCTCGAGCAACTGGTTCAACTCGGTCACGTTCCGGAGCATGCCCTCGAGCGCGTGCGTGGGGCACTGCAGCGTGGACCCGAGGCGTTGCTCAACCTGCCCGCTGAGGCCGCGCGCGAGGCTGGTCGTCCAGCCACGCGACCGGACACCCCGGATGCACCTCCGACTGGTGTGCGGCCGCCGGCCGGTGTGCCCACACCAGGGACGCGGCCGCTGGATGCGCGTCCCGACGCGGGCCGGCCCGAAGGTCTTCCGGGACGGTAGGTATCGAACACTCTCACGGACCGTAGGAGCAGACACCGTGTCGCTCCTGCGGTCTCGACGTTCTTCGGCTCCCGACATCCGAGACCTCCCTGAAGGCGGCCCCGACGTACGCCCGCATCGGTCGGCTCATCCCACAAAAGTCGTGAAGCTCGCCATTGAATCCGCTGTTGCTGGTGCGCATACTTGCGGCGCGACACTGGAGACTGGAGTCGCCGGCTCGCTGTCGTCACGCAACGGAGGAGAGACATGTCCCGCTACCTTCTCCCACCGGTTCACGTCGCGATTCTGGTCATCGTGCTGGGGTTCACCGTCACGGCGCAGCAAGGTGCGCCTCCCGGACGATCGGTCGATCGGTCGTTATCGCCACGCCTCGCGGATCTCGCGCTGGACGCACCGCTACTGCTCGAGGGGTTGGCGGTCGGCCAGTTGTCCGCCGAACTGCGCGGCGCGCAGGGTGCGCAGCAGGTCATCATCCGCCTGACGGCGCCGTCCGGCGCCGATGCCTTCGAGCGCGGAGCCGACACCAGAGCCGCCAGGAACGCCGCCATCGCCCAACAGAACGCGCTCATCAATATGGTTCGCGCGCTCGATCCCACTGCGCGAGTCATCGCCCGGATCCAGACCGTGCTGAACGCTGTCTTCGTCGAGGTGAGCGCCGCAGCGTTGCCCCAGCTCGCGCAGGACCCTCGAGTGACTCGCATTGCACCGGTCGGCACGTACCAGACGGATCTGTCAGAGACGGTGCGGTACATTGGTGCATCCGCCGTGAAGGCGACAGGGTTCGACGGCAGCGGCGTGGTCGTGGCCGTCCTGGACAGCGGGATCGACTATACCCACGCGGTGTTCGGCGGTTCTGGCAATCCTGCCGATTACGCCGCCAACGACCCGACCATTCTCGAACCGGGGACGTTTCCAACGGCCAAAGTCGTGGGCGGATACGACTTCGTGGGGAGCCTCTGGCCTGCCGGGCCGCTGCTTCCCGATCCGGATCCTCTGGACGATGGCCCGGAGGCCGGGCACGGGACCCATGTCGCGCACATCATTGGCGGGGCCGGAGGAGTTGCGCCCGGCGTGCGCCTGTATGCGGTGAAGGTCTGCTCGTCGATCTCGACGGCCTGCTCCGGCATCGCCGTTCTCCAAGGCGTGGACTTTGCCGCCGATCCCGACGGCGACGGCCGATACAGCGATCGCGTCGACATCATCAACATGTCGTTTGGTGCGCCGTACGGGCAGCCCTTCGACGACGACCTGGCCGCGGCGGTCGACAACGCCACGAAGCTGGGCATCCTGACGGTGGCATCGGCGGGCAATGCGGGAGACAAGCCCTATGCGACTGGAACGCCGTCTTCGACGAGCTCGGCGCTCTCGGTCGCGGAGACGGCCGTGCCCAGTGCGTTTCTGCCGTTCATGCAGATCGTGGCTCCGCCGTCGATCGTTGGACAGTTCCCTGCGGTCTTTCAGACATGGTCGGCCCCGCTGATGGGGGCTGTCGAGGCACCGGTCCAGTACGGGGATGGAGCCGGCGGCAATCTGCTTGGCTGCAACCCATTCACGCCTGGTTCGCTGGCAGGAAAAGTTGTGCTCGTGGATCGCGGCGCCTGCAACTTCACGCTGAAGATCAGCCACATCGGTCAGGCTGGTGGGCTCATCGGCATCATCGGGCTCGTGGCTCCCGGAGATCCGTTCGTGGGAGGCGATGGTGGCGATCGTCCGATCGACATCCCGGGCTACATGGTGAGCCAGGCCGTGGCCAACCGGTTGAAGGTCGGCCTTCCGAACACTGTCGTTCGCTTCGACCCGAACGTGGGCGTGCCCCTGATCGAGACCGTGGTTTCGTCATCGTCCCGCGGACCTCAGCATGACGCCACCACCCTCATCAAGCCCGAGATCAGTGCCCCGGGCGCCTCGGTTTCTGCGATAGCGGGGACCGGCACCGGACTGACCGCGTTCGGTGGAACCTCCGGCGCGGCACCCATGGTGTCCGGATCGGCGGCGTTGCTGCTGCAGGCCCATGGAAGGCCCCGGGCAACTCCGGGGGGCACCCCTCCGGGGCAGGCCCTGGGCCACGGCTTGAAGCCGGTCGAGGTGAAGGCGCTGCTCATGAACAACGGTGAGACCAACATCGTCAATGACCCGCTGACGGGTGCCTTGGCGCCAATCACCCGCATCGGTGGGGGCGAAGTCCGAGTCCATCGCGCACTTGCCGCGCCGGTGGCGGCGTGGGACAACGACGTGTCGTCAGCGGCGCTCAGCTTTGGCTTCGTCGACGTGGCCGACGAGATCGTCATGTTCGCGAAGACCGTGCGCATTCGCAATCTCGACAACCGTCGGCGCACGTACGCCATCAAGCCGACGTTCCGCTTTGCCGACGACGCGGCCAACGGCGCGGTCTCCGTGTCCGCCCCGCCTACCGTCGAAGTGAGACCGGGGCAAGGACGCGACACGCTGTTCACCGTGACCATGACCATCAGGGGCGCGTTGTTGCGCGGCAATTTCATGAGCTCGGGCAGCCAGGGCGCGAATCCGGCCGCCCTGTCGATGAACGAGTACGATGGCTACCTGATCCTGGACGACGGCGCGCATCCGATTCACCTGCCGTGGCACGTGCTCCCCCGAAAGGCCGCACGCGTGGCGCCCGGTACCATGAGCCTTGTTCCTGGGTCCTTCCCGCAGGTGATCGCCTTGAACAACAGTGGCGTGGGCGCGGCACAGAACGACGCCTATGCGCTCCTGGCGGTCAGCCCCAACCTGCCGCAGGGGGGTCGGGGCGAGCAATCGCCGACGCCGGACATTCGCGCTGTGGGCATCAATACGTTCCCGGTCCCAGCGGGATTCTGTTCGGGGAGCCCGTCGTTCGTGTGGGCGTTCGCCATCAATACCTGGGAACGACAGGAGCACCTCCTCCCCGTGAGTCATCAAGTGTGGCTGGATACGAACCAGGATGGCGCCCAGGATTTCGTCGTGCTCAACCGCGATGCGTCCGGCCTCAATACCATTGCCGACGGCCGCCAGGTCACGTGGGCGGTGAACCTGGCGACTGGAAGCGCTTCGGCGTTCTTCTTCGCCGAGCATTCGACGAACACGGGTAACACGGTGCTGCTCATCTGCGGTGAGCAGGTCGGGCTGACCGGCGCAGCGCTGCTGACCAGAAACGTCGATATGTTCGTGATCGCTCAGGATGTCTTCTATGGCGGTCCTGGCGATGGGGTCGATGGCCTGACTGTGACTCCACTGGGTGAGCGTTTCTTTGGTGTCACGGTCGATGTGCCCGGTCAGAGGTCCGATTTGGCGGGCCTGGCCGTGTACGACTTTGGTCCATTCCCTGGCAACTCGCCGGAGCTGGGACTGATGCTCATTACGAATGCCGACCGTGAAACGGGCCTGCGAGGTGGCGCGACGAAGGGCACGGAGGCGCTGTTTTTCAAGGCGCAGTAGCTCGCGGGGCCACTCCTGCACACGGCTTCTCGGCCGTCTCGCTCGGACCGGACCGCCCCTACGCACGACCTGTGGGCCGTTCCGGCGCCGCCCGATACACAGGCAGCGAGCGACGTCCAGTCGCCGTTGTGAAGAGCGGGATGATTGCGGCTGCTCCCGGCTTCACATGGTGGCGAGACAGCCGACCCGGGGAGCTCACGCATGCGTACGGTTGCTTCGATAGCCCTGATCGTCGTCTTTGCAATCACGGCCGTTCCGCGCACGTACGCGCAGGGACAGCACGCTGCGTCTCAGTCCGTGCTCGACGCTGCGATCGCGCAGCATGTCAGCGCAACGGACGCCCAGCGTCAGGACGTCCTTCGTGTCTTGAATCACCAGGAAGTGCAGGTCGTGGCGAAACGGATTGGTCTCGATCTCCGCCGTGCTGCCAGCGCTGTGGCCACGATGGACGCCGAGGAATTGGCCACGCTTGCCGCGCAGGCGAGCCAGGTCGAGGAGGCGCTGGCCGGAGGGGCGAGCATTACTCTCACCACGACGACCATCATCATTGGATTGCTCGTCCTGATCCTGATCATCGTCGCCGTCAGCTGACCTTGTGCTGCGGGTCCGGCGAATCGTCGGCGTTCCGGTGCGGAACTGACGGGTCGATCCGGCAGGCTGCGCGTTCGCCGTGTACGAGGGGCCCGGGAACAGGCTTTCGGGTTGCCATCGGCCCGGCTCTGGTGTTCCAGGGGCTCCTGTTCCTCGTGATGGGGCCTGTTGCGGCAACGGGGGAGCCCAATCACGACCCGTTGATACTGCTGGACGTCCCGTACATCGCCCAGTCGCAGGCGCTGTGCGGAGGTGCTGCCGCCGCGATGGTGCTGCGCTACTGGGGAGATCGGGGCCTCGCTGCTGAATCCTTCGCGCACCTCGTCGACGATCGCGCCGCCGGCATTCGGACCGACGTCCTCATCGGCGAGCTCGTTGGGCGCGGGTGGGTCGCCACCGGCATTCGAGGGCGTCTGGAGATCGTCGTTGACCAACTGGCGCTCGGCCGTCCCGTTATCGCGCTGATCGAAGAGCGCCCGGGAATCTTTCACTACATCGTAATCGTGGCGGCCAGGCCCACGGCGATCGTGTTTCACGATCCCGCACGGAGCCCGTTCCGTGTCATGACGCCCCAGGAGCTCGATCGTCGCTGGCGTGCGGCTGGCTACTGGATGGCCGTGGTGGTCCCCGGGAGACCTGTGCGTGCCGAAGATGCCACGGTCTCGCGTGACTCCCCTGAGTCAACGACACCGTGCGATTGGCTGGTCACCGCCGGCGTGCGGCATGCGCAGGCAGGAGATCTCGAGGCCGCCGAACGCTCCCTGACGATGGCGCTGGCATGTCCCGGCCCGGCGGCCGTGCGGGAGCTTGCAGGCGTTCGCGCACTCCAGCAGCGCTGGTCCGAGGTGACAGCGCTTGCGGGTGCGGCCGTCGCACAGGATGCCGCCGATGCCCATGCATGGCGCCTGCTGGCAACCAGCCTGTTCCTGGAGCAGGAGTCGTCCAGGGCGCTGGTCGCCTGGAACGCGATTGGTGAGCCGAGGGTCGACATCGTGCGTATCGACGGCCTGACCCGCACGCGTCAGCGTGTCGTCGAGCGCCTGATAGGAGTCGCGCCCGGCGAAGTGCTGACGCTCGAACACTTCAGGCGCGCGCGACGGCGGATCGGCGATCTGCCGTCCGCGCTCTCGACGGACCTGACGTACGTGCCCGTACCCGGAGGCAGAACTGAGGTGCGCGCGTCCATCTCGGAGCGCTCGCTCATGCCGTCGAGCGTCTGGTCGTACGCCGCCGTCGGGCTGACGGGGGCGGTGAAGCGGGAGGTCGAGTTCACGACTGGCGCACTGTCCGGCGGCGGGGAGCGCCTCTGGCTGGGCTGGCGATTCTGGCCTGAACGGCCACGGATCGGGCTGCAAATCCAGAGCACGGCACTCGGGCGCGGCCTCTGGAGTGCCGATGCGTTCTGGGAACGCCAGCCATTCGACATTCCAGACCTGGCGCCCTCGGAGCGCCGCGCAGCACGTGTTGCCCTGTCGGCGTGGGCGACCTCGCGGGTGCACTGGACCTTCGGTGCCGGTCTGGATCGATGGGAGCGATCGGGTGCCTTTGGCGTCGTGGGGAGCATCCTGCGATATGCCTCGCACGACGATCGTGTCGGGGCATCCGTTGGGATTGACCGCTGGGCCGGCGCACGCCCGTTTGCGAGTGCCCACGGTGTCGTACATGTCCGTTCGTCCACCAGGTTTCGAGGCGTCGTCTGGCATGCCGAAGGCGGCGCGGGCGTCACGACACGCCATGCGCCGGAAAGCCTCTGGTTCGGGGGAGACACCGGGTCGGTGCGGCCAGTACTGCTGCGGGCACATCCGCTGCTGGACGGCGGACGATTGCGCATCTCGCACGTGGGACGTGGCGTCCTGCACGGGTCGGCCGAGCGACGGCAGTGGTGGCAGGGGCCGATGACCACGCAGCTTGGCGTAGGAGTGTTCGTCGACGCGGTCCGGGTGGATCACCGCATCGACCCGACGGGCCGCAGTGACGTGGACTTCGGTGCCGGGGCGCGGGCGGCGATACCGGGTCTGGCCGGTGTCTTTCGCATCGACGTCGCCCGAGGCGTGCGTGATGGGAGCGCCGCCGTATCGCTCGTCTTCGAGCCCGCTTCACGCAGGGGCTCGTGACCAGCCAAGGGGCTCTGACCCTTGATATCCCCGCAGCGCCCCTCGGCTGGTTGCCAGTATCTCTTTGCCGCGCTCCGCGCGGCTAGGACCGCTATGCGGACCGACAAACGAGTACAAGATTCGCGTTCCGGGCCGCATAGCGGTCCAATCGCCGACTGATGACCGAGCCAGGCCGGTGCAGGTGCACCGATCGCGCTGCCTACTGATACCGCAACGCCAAGAGCGGGTCGATCGTGCTCGCGCGACGAGCCGGCAGCCAGACCGCCAGGAACGAGACGACCGCCAGCAGGACCGGCACGACCACGAAGACTGCCGGGTCGCGCGCCTGGACCTCGAAGAGGACGCTGGTCATCAGCCGGGTGAGGCCCAGTGCGGCCGCCAGACCCACGGTCAGTCCAATTGCGGCCAGGCGCATGCCCTGGATCACTACCATCCGCCGCACCTGGTGACCTTCCGCCCCGAGGGCCATCCTGATGCCAATCTCCTGCGTGCGTTGTTCCACCGAGTAGGCCATCAGACCGTAAATCCCGATGGCCGCGAGCAGCAGGGCAGCGCCACCGAACACGGTCATCAGCAAGCCGTTGAAACGCTGGCGGGAGATCGATCGCGAGACGATCGCCTCCATGGATCGCACGTCCGACACCGGCAGTCCGCTCACCTGGCGCAGTTGCTCCTGGACGGCGGCGCTGACGGCATAGGGTTCTCCCCGCGTGCGCACCACCCACGCCACCGGCGTGATGCGAACGTTCAGGGCATTGAGCGCGTCCGGGACCTGCGCCTGCGGTATGTACATCCTGGGCTGGGGATCGTTGTTGAGGCCGCCATCGCGCACGTTGCCGACAATGCCGATGATCTGGCGTTCGGGCTCTTCCGACAGTTCCCTCATGACGCCGGCGCCAATCATGAGTCGATCGCTCAATGGATCGCCGTCGGGCCAGAACTGCCGGGCCATGGCCTCGTTGATCAGCACGACGCCCGGAGCCCCGGCGTTGTCGCGTTCCGTAAAGCCCCTCCCGCGCAGGAGTGGAATCCTGAAGACGTCGAAGTAGTTGGGTGAGATGGTCAGCCAGCCGCCGCCTCCGTGGAACGGCCCTTCCTGTAACGGCCGGCCGACGATCCGGAAGGGCAGTCCATATCCGCCCTCGAGCGGAACGCAGCAGGTTGCTGCGGCGCGCTCCACTTCCGGCAGCGCCTCGAGCCGCTCGATACCCTCACGCTGCAGCCGCTCCACACCCTCCGATGTCAGGAACTCGGGTCCGGTCAGCGACATCCGCATGGTCAGCACGTTGCGCACGTCGAAGCCGGGTTCGACGCTTTGAAGGGCGACGAGCGTTCGAATCAGCAGCGCGGAGCCGACGAGCAGCAGGAGGGCCAGCGCCACTTCCACGATCACCAGCGTCGATCGGGCCTTGTTGTGCCGGAAGGTCGCACCAGAGCGCCCGGTGCTGTCTTTCAGCGTCGAGTTCAGGTCGGAGCGTGAGCTCTGGAGGGCCGGCAGGAGCCCGAAGAGGATTCCGGTACCGACGGACAGGAGCGCGGTGAATGTGACGACCCGCCAGTCGAGGCCGACGAGCACCCCGTTCTCCCCGATTCGCGGAAGCCCGGCCGTGTTGATCGACAGCAGCGCCTTCATCCCCACGAGACCGACGGCAAGCCCGATGACTCCGCCGGCGACCGACAACATGACGCTCTCGGTGAGGAGCTGGCGGACAATTCTCCAGCGTCCGGCACCAATGGCCGCCCTGAGCGCAATCTCGCGCTTGCGGGCGGTGGCACGCACGAGCAGGAGGTTGGCCACGTTGGCGCAGGCAATGAGCAGCACGAATGCAACTGCACCGCTCAGAATGAGGAGCGTGGGACGCGCGTTCCTCACGAAGACTTCCTGGAGTGGCTCGACGCTGAAGGCCTGATCGGGCTGCAGTGCATTCGGGAATTTCTCGCGATACTCGTCGGCCGAGAGCTTCAGCCGCGCCTGCGCCTGCTCGAGCGACACTCCAGGTCCGAGCCGCGCAGCCGCCTGGAAGAAGTGTCCCTGATCGTTCGAGTTCGGATCGAGTTGGAACGGGACGAAGAGTTCGGGGGACGGGCCGAATTCCTCGATGTCGAACCGTGGGCCGATGATGCCGATGACCACGTGCGGGTCGCCGCTGAGCAACAAGGTCTGGCCGATGATGGAGGGGTCGTTCCCGAAGCGCTGGCGCCACAACCCATGGCTCAGCACCGTGACCCGCTCCCCTCCCGGCCGATCCTCGTCCGGCGTGAACGTCCGGCCCTGCAGGATGGGTGCGTCAAACAGACGGAAGTAGTTGGCGCTCACCTGGCCTGCTCTGAGCTGCTCCGGAAACTGGCCGCCCGTGTAATTGACCACGTTGGTGCGAAATGCCGCGGCGTCCTGAATGACAGTTGTCTGCTCGCTCCAGTGGGCGAACTTGGCCGGCGAGGCCGCCGGCCCCGATCCCTGGGGCGTGGTGTTCATGAACAGCACCAGACGTCCCGGATCCGGGAATGGGATCGGTTTGATCAGCACGGCGTTGACGATTGAGAAGATGGCGGTATTGGCGCCGATGCCGAGTGCGAGCGCCGCCACGGCGGCCGCCGTGAACGCCCGATGCTGGGCGAACATCCGCAGCGCGTGCTTCACATCCTGGACGAAGAGCTGCACACAACCTCCTCAGACGGGAGCGGCCACGACTGGCGGTGGCGGCAGGGGAACGCATCCGCATAGACGTCGATGCGTGGCGAAGGGTTCGCAGCGTTGGACACCAAAGGTCTTGATCTGTTCCTGTCTGCGCTGGTTCCGTTGCCAAGGCTGGTGAGAACTCCGTCACATCCACACCTCATCCGTTATCGAAAACAGGGACTCGTTCCGCCGTCGGTTGATCCCTGGTATAACGGAAACCCGCCCAAGGGCCATACTCAGGAGGTCGCGAATGCTCGAAGGAGTAGACCGTCTGGTGGATCTCACGGGGCCGCGGTCGGTTGCGCTGAGCGGCGGCACCGAATCCGACATCCTCGCGGCCGTGGAGACACGTGGCTGTCCCAGGCTTGCCGCTATCGACGGACATTTTGCTGCGTGCGCCCGCGATGGAAGGACGGTCCGGCTTGCCCGTACCATCGGCCTGCCGCTGCGGTACTTCGTCGCCAAGATGTATCACGGGCCGTTTCTCGTGGTGTCCGATCGAATCGATCGTCTCTTCGACTGGTGCAGGGGACAACGGATTGCCTGGCAGTTCGAGCCGGCGTACACGCGCATGGTGCCGGCGCACGTCCTCGTCGAGCTCGATCAGGTGGGATGCCCCGACCCGGTGCCCCGGTATTGGCGCTTCTTCGAACCAGACGTCGGGTCCGGATCGCCGGATTTGGACGAGGCGGGTGCTGCATATATCGGTGCCACGTACGACGTCGTGAAGCGATGGGTTTCGGCGCTGCTCGATGAGGCCCCGATCGCTGTGAGTTTCTCCGGCGGCGTGGACAGCACGTCGGTTCTGCTGCTGGCGAGAAGAGCGCTCGAGGAGATCGGCAGCCGTCCGGATCGTGTGCGCGCCTTCACGCTGGATTTTGGTGGTGGGGAGGATGCGGCGCAGGCGCAGCGCACGATGCAGGAACTTGGATTGGAGCAGAGCTGGGAACGCGTCGCCGTGTCCTGCGAGCGCGTCGACATCGAAGAGGCGATCCAGGTGATCGAGGACTACCATCCGCTCGACGTGGAATGCGCAGCCGCGGGGCTGTGTTTGATGCGAGCGGTGCGGGAGCGGTACCCGGAGCTTCGATACCTTCTCGACGGTGAGGGCGGCGACGAGAACCTGAAGGCGTATCCGCTCGTTGATTCGGATCTCACGCTGTCCAGCGTCCTGAGCAATCCGCTACTCTATCACGAGGGATGGGGTGTGGACGCGATCAAGCACAGCGTCGTGTATTCGGGGGGGCTCTCGCGCAGCTATGCGCGCACCGTCGCCCCGGCCCAGGCCCTCGGTTTCGATGCCTTCTCCCCCTTCACGACCCGCTCGGTCATCGGGGCTGCGCTGAGCCTTCCGTTCGATCGGGTGATAGACGGCAACGAAAATCGGCTCTACACGCTGAAGCAGGACGTCGTGCGATCGGGAATGAGGACCCTGACGGGGATCGACATGCCGATCAACCCGAAACGGCGCTTCCAGGATGGTGTGCACGCTGTGCCGCCCGGCCGCCTGACCAAGGCCTGGTGCCGCCGGATCTTCACTCGCCAGTGGCAGGAGCGGCTGGCCGAGACGGAGCTGATGGACGAGCGGCGGTCGGGGAATGAGATGGTGGCTGTGCAGAGCTCATGATGAAGGGGGGAGGGGAGAGGGGGGAGGAGGAAGGGCTGTGCCAGGCATCAGGGAGTAGGCAGGAGGCAACAGGGCTTGTCAGGGCATCAAAGGGAGTAGGCAGGAGGCAACAGGGCTTGTCAGGGCATCAAGGGAGTAGGCAGGAGGCAACAGGGCTTGTCAGGGCATCAAGGGAGTAGGCACGAGGCAACAGAGTTCGTCAGGGCACCTGGGAGCAGGCAGGAGGCTCACGCGTATCCGTTATCTGCGGCGTTGCGGGATCGAGGGATCGTCAGCCGGCGCGGACCGAAGAATCGCCTGGATCCGTGGCGTGCGTATGGCGCTGTGTGGGAAGAGGAGCTCGACGAACATGGCCTCCTCCGCCGACGGCAGTCGTCTTCCTGACGAACCGCGAGTGTCCCTTCCGCTGCCTCATGTGCGACCTGTGGGTGAACACCCTGGACCACACCGTGCAGCGGGGCGCCATTGCCGCGCAGATCCGCACTGCGCTGGCCCAACTGCCTCCGGCTCGGCACATCAAGCTGTACAACGCTGGAAGCTTCTTCGATCCCCGTGCCATCCCCCCATCCGAGGATGCGGCCATTGCCGAGGCGCTCGATCCGTTCGACCGGATCATCGTGGAATCGTATCCGGCGTTTCTCACGGGCCGGCACGCCGACCGCTGCCTGCGCTTCCGCGATCGTCTCTGCGGGCGGCTCGAAGTGGCCATCGGGCTCGAGACGGCGCATCCGGAAGTGCTCGCCCGACTCCACAAGCGCATGTCCTTGGATGACTTTCGGCGCGCCGCCAGGTTCCTCGACGTTTTCCCACTTCACCGGCGTGGCCCGCTGCGGCGACATGCCCGAGTACGCCACGGAGGGCAGTCCACCAAACGCCGTTGACGACGCCGCGCTGCATCACGTGTTCATGGGGGCTGCGCATCCCGCGTTTGCCACGGCCATGACCCGTTTGTCGCCGGCCGGACCGGCAGGGGCTCTCGAGCTTGACGCGTTCGCCAGACAGGTTGCCACGGCGGCGGACTGTCTGAACGTGGCCGGGCTGTGCGACCCGCAAAGCGGAACTGGTACGGACTCGACCTGGAAGAGTCGGCTCGACACGCCGCCAAGCTTGGTGTCACACCCGAGGCCATCCGCGCGCTCGCTCCTATGCCGTGAGGGCCCCGGGCCCCCTTGCCCCCTCTCCCCTCCCCCTCCCCTGTCCCCCCTCCCCTGCCGTGATATCTTGAACCACCCGGACGGCAGGCGGCGACGACGCGCCCGGACGCGGGGTGGCATCGTGGGGAGCGCCGGTGGGAAGTCGAATCCCGGCGCCTGCGAGCCATACCTGGGCCGTAATGGGTTCTCCGAGACGAGTCGTATTGTGTGTGGAGAAGATTTGCGCGGATCAGGCACAAACAGACGCTGCGGCAGCGGTGCTCGCTATGGAGACGGGGTAGGTGGGCTGGACGCTGGAAGAGCAGGTACGCGAGGAAGATGACATGCAGAGACGGTACGGATTCTTGATACCGGTGCTTGCGGTGAGTGTGTTGGCGCTGGACGGGACGGGCAACTCCGCGAGCGCACAGGCCGACTTCGCTGGCGTCTGGCAGCCGCGATTTCACGAGGAGCAGCCGGACCGCATCCCGGGCCCCTCCCTCCGGGACTATCTCGGACTCCCCATCAACGAGTCTGCCCGCCAGTTCGCGGACAGTTGGGACCCCTCGCGCATCACGCTGCCCGAGCAGCAGTGCCGTGTCCACACGGCGCAGTACATCCTATGGGGGCCGTTCAACGCACGGGTGTGGGCCGAAAAGGATCCGCTCACGCAGCAGTTGATCGCCTGGAAGATGTACATCAGCACCTACGAACAGAGCCGGACGATCTGGATGGACGGCCGGCCCCATCCAAGTGCGAATCATCCACATACCTGGATGGGCTTCTCGACCGGCCGCTATGAAGGTGACATGCTGGTGGTCCGGACCACGCACCTGAAGCAGGGCTGGCACAAGCGGAATGGCGTACCGCAGAGCGACCAGACCACGATGACGGAGTACTTCGTTCGGAACGGCGGCACACTGACCGTCATCCGGGTCATCAAGGATCCCGTGTATTTGTCCGAGCCGCTCGTGCGCAGTCAGAACCTCGTGGCGAGCGAACGGGAGTTGCCGCAACAGAACTGGCTGTGGGTCTGCCAGCCCGTGGTGGAGATTGCGGGCCGGCCCGACGGAGAGGTGCCACACTACATGATTGGCGAGCATCCGTTCAAGGACGAGTTCGCGAGCAAGCACAATCTGCCAGAGATTGCCGTTCAAGGCGGTGCCGACACCTTGTATCCGGAGTTCCAGGAGCGGCTCCGGCAGGCGCAGGCAGCCGCGTCTCCCTCGCAGCCGGCGTCGCGAGGGCGATGAGATGAGGAGCTATCACGTGACTTCGCAGGGTTCCCGGGCCGTGCGGGCGTGGAGCGTGGCCGCCGCGATCGTTGCGGGTGCAGCGATGGCGTTCGTCGGCGGAGCGACGGCCCAGCAGGGGCAGAATTTCGACAACGTCCAGATAGAGACCATCCACGTCCGTGGGGGCATCTACATGCTGGTCGGCGCGGGCGGCAATACCACAGTGCACGTGGGGCCGGAAGGCGTGCTCCTCGTGGATACGCAGTTCGCGCCGCTCAGCGACAAGATACTCGCGGCCATCCGCGAGCTCTCGGATCAGCCGATTCGCTACGTCGTCAACACGCACTTTCATCCGGATCACATCGGGGGCAACGAGGCCATCGCCAGGGCCGGGCGGACGCGGGCCGGCGGGAATGTCGTCGGCGACCTCGGTGCGGCGGCAACGGCAACGGCCGCGATCGTGGCGCACGAGAACGTGCTCAATCGTCTCAGCCGATCGGTCGAAGGGCAGCCACAGGTGCCTTTTGGGGCCTGGCCCACGGAAACGTTCTTCGTCGAGCAGCGCGACATGCGGTTCAACGACGAAGCCGTTCAGATGTTCCACCAGCCGAATGCCCACACCGACGGCGATATTCTCGTGTTCTTTCGCAGCACCGACGTGGTCGCGACCGGCGATCTGTTCACGACTGTCATGTATCCGTTCATCGACCGGGCCAACGGCGGCAGCGTGAACGGCTACATCGCCGCATTGAACAACATCCTCAGGCTGACGGTGCCGAGCAACGTGAACGAGGGTGGGACGCTGGTGATTCCTGGGCATGGCCGCCTTTCGGACGAGCAGGACGTCATCGAGTACCGTGACATGTTGACTATCGTGCGCGATCGCATCGAGACGATGGTCAAGCGCGGCATGACGTTGGAGCAGGTGCGCGCGGCGCGGCCGACGCTCGACTGGGATCCCCGCTACGGGACCGACACCGGCTTCTGGACGACGGGCCAGTTCGTGCAGACCATCTACGAGGAGATGGCCGCGTTGCACGCGCCGGCGCCCGGCCGGACTCTAACGCGGCCGCGGGGAGAGTAAGCGATGAGGATGATGGCAGTGGGAGCCGTGCTGGTCCTGGTGGGAACCATGGCCGCCGACCTCGGGGCCCAGGGCCGCGGGGGCCGCGGTGGCGCCGCGCCACCTCCCCCCCCGCGTGCCGGTGCTCCGGTGGACCTGACGGGCAATTGGGTAGCTGTCGTGTCCGAAGACTGGCAGTGGCGGATGGTCACGCCGGCGCAAGGGGACTATGCGAGCGTGCCGCTCACGCCAGAGGGACGGCGTGTGGCCGACATGTGGGATCCATCTCAGGATGGCCGGTGCGAGGCGTACGGTGTGGGCGCCCTCCTGCGGATGCCCACGCGTGTGCGCATAAGCTGGGAGAACGACACAACGCTGAAGATCGAGACGGACGCCGGGCAACAGACCCGGCTGCTGCATTTCGATCCGGCCGGCGCCCGGCCCGCTGAGCGAACGCTCCAGGGCTATTCGGTTGCCGAATGGGTGCGAAGCGGTGGCGCCTTCGACGGGTTCTTCGCGCGCGGAGGCGGTCCGGCCCCCGAGCAGCGCTGGGGTCAGCTTCGCGTCACGACGACGAACCAGCGGGCGGGGTGGTTACGCCGGAATGGCGTCCCGTACAGTGAGAACGCCGTGATCACGGAACACTTCATCCGCTTCAGCGAGCCGGACGCCGGAGACTGGTTCACGGTGACGACGACCGTCACGGATCCCGTGTACCTGGCCCAGCCGTTCATCGTGAGCTCGAATTTCAAGAAGGAACCCGATGGGTCCAGATGGACCCCATCGCCGTGCCGGATGATCTGACTGTCCGATTCAGAATTCAGAATGAAGAATTGGAATCTCGGAGTGCGCCAGAACCGTCTGCATTCTGCATTCCGTGAGGACGTCCGAAGAGCGGGGGAGAACGACCATGAAGCGCCGTGAGTTCATCGCGTACAGCACGCTGGCCGGTGCTGGTGTGCTGGTCGACCGTCGGTTCGGACAGGTGTTCGCGCAGCAGACCGCATCGTCCGCCGTGTCGGCAGTCGGGGGAACCGAGCGTACACCCGGTGTCGTCGTGGAAACCACCGCTGGCCGGGTGCGTGGCTCCATCGAACACGGTGTCCATGCGTTCCGAGGGTTGCCGTACGGAGCCACGACAGCCGAGGCCGGGCGGTTCCTGCCGCCGCGGAAGGCCCAGCCCTGGACAGGCGTTCGTGACGCCTTCGATCTGGGAGGGCGCGCGCCGCAGTTCGTTGGCGGCGAACCGGAAGAGATGCTGCCGACCGATCCGCGAGAGCCGCAGAGTGAAGACTGCCTGGTGCTGAATCTCTGGACTCCCAGTCCGAGCCGGGGCTCACGACGCCCCGTGATGGTCTGGCTGCACGGAGGGGGATTTGCCAGCGGTTCGGGGTCATACACGATCTATTCCGGCCAAGAGCTCGCGCGAAAGCACGATGTCGTCGCGATCTCGCTCAACCATCGCCTCAATATCTTTGGATTTCTGTATCTCGCGGAGTTCGGGGGGCAGTGGACCGACGCGAGCAACGCAGGCATGCTCGACATCGTGCGCGCCCTCGAGTGGGTGAAGGACAACATCGCGGAGTTCGGGGGGGATCCCAACAACGTCACGGTCTTTGGCCAATCCGGCGGTGCCGGCAAGGTGGTGACCTTGATGGCGATGCCGTCGGCGCGAGGCCTGTTCCACCGGGCCATCGCGCAGAGCGGAGCGAATCTCGACGGCATTTCCAAGGCGCAGGCGGTCCGGACGACCGAGCAGGTCCTGGATCGGCTCGGTATTGGCCCCGACCGGTTGGATGGACTCCAGTCTCTGCCGGTGGAGCAGATCCTGGCGGCCATGCGTCCGGCTCCGGGTACAGATCCCGCACCCGGACCGGGTGGTGGAAACCTCAATTTCGGTCCGGTTGTGGACGGCACGTCGCTGCCGACGTCACCGTTCAATCCGACGGCCCCCACGCTGGCGGCAAGCGTGCCGTTTCTCACGGGAACCACCGCCACGGAGACGACGTTCTTCGCACCGGATGAGCGCCTGCACCCCATCACCGACACGGAGTTCCGCAGTCGTGTGCAGGCGCTGCTGCGCGTTGACGACACAGAGGCGGGTCGGCTGATTGCGTTGTATCGGAGGAATCAGCCGCGACGGGACAACGTCGATCTGTTCCTGCGGATGGACACCGATGCGTCCTTCTTCCGGCAGGGTGTCGACACGCAGGCAGAGCGCAAAGCGGTACAGCGCGCCGCACCCGTCTACATGTACCGCTTCGAGTATTATTCGCCAGTGCGCGGCGGGCGTCTCCGATCCATGCACTGCATGGAGATCCCGTTCGTGTTCGACAATCTCGAGGCCGGTGGGGTCTTCACTGGCTCGGGTCCAGCGGCGCAGCGACTGGCCGACCAGATGAGCGCTGCCTGGGTGGCCTTCGCGCGTACCGGTACGCCCAATCATCGCGGTCTCCCATCGTGGACCCCCTTCGAGGCAGGTCAGCGCGCCACGATGATGTTCGACGCTGGCGAGACGCGGCTCGTGAACGATCCAGGACGTGAGGAGCGGCTGGCGATCAAGGAGATTCGCGACCGACAGACCGCCGCCCAACCGCGCCCGTCGGCCTGAGCCGCGGCGACCGCCTCAGCTCGTTTGTGGGGGCCGGCTTCAGCCAGCCCGCCCGACATTATCCGAAGGCAGATGGCCTTCGGGGCCCGGAACGTCCGGGGGGCAGCGCATTTTGGAGCGGTCAGGATCAGGACTCCGCCTGTTTCGAGAAGTCGATGAACCCCAGTTCGTTGCAGTTGTCCTGCGTAAACGGTGCATCGGCAATCTGCACGACATCGGAACCGGTGTACTTCCCCTGCAGATAGACGGGGTCCTCGGCCTCGTATTCGCGTCTCAGCATCCTGGTCTCCGGGTCCAGGGAGAAGCGCTCCACGATGCGGAGTCGATCGCTGTGGCGTACCGGTGCGTTCAGCACGCCCGGCAGGAAGCCAGCGGTTTCCACGACCAGCACATCGTCTTCCCACCGGCCGATCGAATGGCCGGCCCGCGTCGGCGTGAGATTCGGCGGATGCTCGCGCCGGGTCATGTGGATCGTTCGCTCGAGCCCCATCTGGCCGTACCGGATGACGATGGTGTTGCTCGTCTGGATGATGCGGTTGACCGGACCGTCGAACGTCCAGTCGAAGAGGATGCTCGTCGTCTCGCAGTGGAAGCGTGGATTGTCGTCGCGGGCGAACGCCGCCGCGGCCTGCTCGCCGCGCGGG
>CAZDLW010000101.1:0-17240 GCA_964505975.1 uncultured Bifidobacteriaceae bacterium
GAGCACGATCACCGACGGAATCGAGATGATCATCGTCGTTGTCTGAAAGAACGCGCTGATCGTGGTGCCCATGCCGGTGAGGAACATGTGATGGGCCCAGACGATGAACGACAGGAAACCCAGCACGAAGATCGAATAGACCATCAAGTGATAGCCCCAGAGGGGCTTTCTCGTGTTGTTCGCGATGACCTCGGCGATGATGCCCATCGCGGGAAGGACCAGCACGTACACTTCCGGGTGCGCGAGGAACCAGAAGAGGTGCTGCCATAGCAGCGCGTTCCCACCTCCGGCCACTTCGAGCGCCTGCCCGCTGACGACGAGACCGCTCGGCAGGAAAAAGCTGGTCCCGACCAACCGGTCCATGCCCTGGAGGATCGCGGCTGCCTGAAGGGCCGGGAACGCCAGGAGCAGGAGGAAGGCCGTCACGAACTGCGCCCAGACGAAGAACGGCAACCGGAACCAGGTCAGCCCGGGCGCGCGCAGCTGCACGATCGTCGTGATGAAGTTCATCGCCCCGAGCAGCGACGAAAAAATGATGAGCAGCATGCCGAACAGCCAGAACGTCTGGCCCGGCGGGGCGATGTTCGCGAGCGGCGAATAGGAGGTCCACCCGGAGCTGGCAGCGCCGCCGGGCAGCAGGAAGCTGCCGAGCATCACGAAGCCACCAGCGAGGTAGAGCCAGTAGCTCAGCATGTTGAGCCGTGGAAACGCCATGTCGGGCGCCCCAATCTGGAGCGGCACGACGTAGTTGCCGAACGCGCCGACGGCCAGCGGCACGACGCCCAGAAAGACCATGATGGTCCCGTGCATCGCGCCGAGCTGGTTGTAGAAGTCGGGGCCGATGACGCCGCCCGGGGCGTTGTCCTCGCCGAGCAGCCCCCCGATGAGCGGCAGCGGCTCGCCAGGATAGGCGAGCTGCCAGCGAATCATCAGGGCGAGTAGGAAACCCACGAGCAGGAAGAACAGGCTCGTGAAACCGTACTGGAGGCCGATGACTTTGTGATCCGTCGAGAGGATGTACTTGCGAAGCAACCCGCCCGGCATCTTATCGGAGCGATCCAAGGCACGCAAGTGACGAGTCGGCTGGAGATAGCGCCGGTCACGGTGGAGTGCCGCTGCGTCAGGCTCAGCAGCAGGAGCAGCCGATTGGCCCGCGGCCTTCGGTAAGGACGCGCCCGTACCGGTCGGCCAGCGTGATGTGGATCTTGCGGCCGTCTTCGAGCTCGAGGGTCAACGTCGTACCAACCAGCTCTTCCGGATGACTCACGGCCGCCAGATCGACCGAACCTTCGATGCGGTGCAAACCGGGCACAGGCAGCCCGGACTGAGGCAGGACGTGCTGATAGCGACTGATGCGGTAAGGAACGGGACGAAAGGCCTCCCCCTGCCGAACCAGGGCACCCACTCCTCCGCATTCTTCGACCAGCTTCAACATCGTTCGGCCTCGCTCCTGTCTGTCTCCGTAGAGCCCCATGCTATCGAATCCAGCACGTCACCGGATAGTAACGGAGCTTCGCCCCACACCGACGAGTAGAGAGGCACGGACCTTTCGTTGGCCGTTGGGGTGGCGTGCCGGTAGTGCGCGCTCCTGCACGAGCAATGTCCGCTTCTGTATAGGAGTCAGTAATTTACGGGTATAATCGGCTCACGCGCCGTTGGCTCCGATGGGGTTTGGAGCGGCGGCCGTCCATGATTGCGTCAGAGACGCAGGGGAGATCCGGCCTCGTGGACAGGAGCATTCAGGTGACGTCGCGTTCCTCCAATGCTTATCACGGTCCCGGGGGCAGACGGCTGCCCGTGGGTCGATCGTTCGCTGCACTCGTGACCTTCATTGGCGTCGTGCTGGCGATTACCGTCACGAACGGGGGGCCGGCACAGGACAGTGGGCTTCGGGCACAGCAGGGAGTAGTACAACTTGCGGCCACGGCGCACTCGCCCGTACCGGACGACCCTTCTCACTACTGGCTGGTACCAGAGCCGCACGCGTTTGCGTCCGCGTCGGGAGATTCCACGACCGCGCAATTCGTTCGTGGTGTCGGACTGATTGCCGAGAGCCGGTTCGCCGAGGGCTTTCCGCTCATCAGCACTACTCAGTTGGCGCAGTCGCCGCTAGCGGATTACGCGCGGTTCTATAGCGGCGTCGCGCTCATTGGTCTGTCGCGCTACGCGGAGGCGGATGCGATCCTGGGGGTTGCCGCAGCCCGAGAACCGCAGGGAGCGCTTCGCGAAGCAATCGCGCTTCGGCTGGCGGAGGCCGCGCTTGCGCAGGAGAAGCCTGGCCGAGCCAAGGAAGTACTGGAGGCGCTCAGCAAGGAACCGCTCGCGGCGGCCGATGAAGTGCTGCTCCAGTTGGGTGTCGCCGAGGAGGGGCTCGGGCACGCGGGTCATGCTCTCAGCGTGTATCGACGCGTGTACTACGAGTTCCCGTTGAGTCCTCATGCCGGGCCAGCCCGGGACGGGATCGCACGGCTCGATCCGGTGACGACGGTTCCTCCCGAGCGTTTCGAGGTCGAGCTCGCGCGTGCCGAGCGGTTGTTCGAGGCGCGGCGTTGGACCGAAGCGCGCGCGACGTTCTCGCCGCTCGCGGCACTTGCCCAGGGTGCAGACCGTACGCGCATCGCGCTCCGGCTGGCGCAGTGCGAGCATCACCTCAATCGCCATCAGGCCGCGCGCGACTCGATGCGGCCGCACCTGAAGGATGCCGAACGAGGCGCCGAAGCACGGTACTTCTATCTCGCCTCGACGCGAGCGCAGAGGCAGTACGCCACGTACGTCACGCTCGTGCGGCAGTTCGTCGAAGACTATCCCAACAGCAGCTGGGCTGCTGAAGCTCTCAACGATCTGGCGACACACCTCATCGTCACCGGAGACGAAGGGCAGGCAGACACCGTGCTTCGGGAGCTCCTGCGCCGATTCCCGTCGCATCGTCATGCGGAACGGGCGGCCTGGCGTGTGGGCTGGCGGTCGTACAAGAACAGGAACGTCGCGGAGACGGCGCAGCTCTTCGAGCATGCGGCCGCTGCCTTCCCGCGGTCCGACTACCGTCCGGCATGGTTGTACTGGTCCGGGCGCGCGCGCGACCAGCAGGAGGATCGTGGGGCTGCCAACGTGCGGTATCAGCTCACGATCGCCGACTATCAGAATCTCTATCATGGCCGCCTCGCGGCGAAGCTGCTCGAAGCGCGGCAGGTGGCGCCGTCACCTGCCACGGTTGCCCTGGTGCCTCCCGTGCCGCCCACGAGTCAGGTACGAACCGCCGGGCTCATTCGCGAACTCGCAGCCGTCCAGATGTATGACGATGCCTTGCGAGAGGTGCAGTATGCGCGCCGCATGTGGGGCGACTCGCCGCAGTTGCAGGCGACGGTTGCCTGGCTGCAGCATCATCAGGCACGCGGTCTGACGGCCACCGAGCGGTTCACTGCCCTGCGGGGCGCTATCAACACCATGCGGCGTGCGTATCCGCAGTTCATGGCCGCAGGTGGGGAGACGTTGCCGGCCGAGATCCTGCGGATCATCTTTCCGCTCGACTACTGGCCCCTCATCGAGAAGTACTCCGCCGCCCACCGGCTCGACCCGCACCTGATGGCGGCGCTGATGGCCCAGGAATCCACGTTCACAGCGGAGATCCGGTCGTCGGCGAACGCCATCGGGTTGATGCAGATCATTCCTGCGACGGGACGGCGCTACGCGACAAAGGTGGGCATCCGGAACTTCTCGACCGCGATTCTCACTCAGCCGGAGCCGAACGTCCGCATCGGTATGCAGTACTTCAGGGACCTGATCGATCGATTCGGTGGCGCCCACCTCGCGCTCGCCGGCTACAACGCGGGCGAGGGCCGGGTGGTGAGATGGCTGGCCGAGCGTCCAGACATGCCGCAGGACGAGTTCATCGAGGACATTCCCTTCCCGGAGACGCAGAACTACGTCAAACGCATCCTGGGCACGACGGAAGACTATCGGCGGTTGTACCCGAATGGTGCGATGGGCCCGGATCTACCACGGGGCGCTGCCCCTTGACATCCCCGGCGACCCCGCGCCCGCGCGTTGCGATCGCCTGAGGGCCGGTTCCGCCGTCGGGCCGCCTGAAAGCGGCCCCCACGTACGCCAACCCAACCGGTAGCAGACCTGGGCCGCTTTTGGGGTTGGCTGTGCCGGGACTTCTGCGAAGATCCGTTGGCCGTTCATGGACGATCTGCTGGATCTGACCGCCCGGGCCGAAGCGCGACATTTCTGGTTTCAGGGGTTTCGCCGATTCGTGGTACCGGTGCTTCGCGACCTGGCCGCCGGACGCACCGATCTCCGGTTGATTGATTGCGGGTGCGGTACCGGGTTCAACCTGTCGCTGCTTCGTCCCTACGGCCGCGCCGTGGGCTTCGACGTTGCGCCACGCGGGCTGCTGCATGCGCGCGCGCACGGATGCGTCGTGTCACGCGGCGACATCACACGCATTCCCTTTGCTTCGAACACCTTCGATGTCGTCACGTCCTTCGACGTGATTCAGTGTGTCGACGAGGACCTGGCCGCTGCACGCGAAATGGCGCGCGTGGCCAGGCCTGGGGGCGCCGTCGTCCTCACCGTGGCCGCGCTCGATGTGCTGCGCGGCGATCATGCCGAGGCCTGGCACGAAGTCCGCCGCTACACGCCGGGCGGCGTGCGGCGGTTGATGCATGAGGCACACCTCGAGATCGATCGCGTCTCCTTCATCTTCGGATCCGTCTTTCCATTGATGCTTGCCGTGCGGGTTGGTCAGCGCGTCACCCGCCCGTATCGGAGGCTGCGGGGAGACCACGATATCAGGGTGCCGCCTGCGCCGGTCAACCGCGCGCTGACTGGGCTCGTCTCCGCGGAGGCAGCCCTCGCACGGTATGTGTCGATGCCGGTTGGGAGCTCGCTGCTGGTGGTGGCGCGGAAGGCGCCCGCAGACAGCCGGGGGATCGCTTTCCTGACAGGGCCTAAAAGCAGGTTGCTGAAACCAGCAACCTGAATGCAGAATGCGAAATGAAGAATGCAGACGTGTTGGGCCTGGCGCATTTTTGAGGTTCTGCATTCTGAACTGCGTTCTGTCTTGACGCTGACGCGTTGTTCGTCAGCTCGCTAGAATCGTACCAGGGCCCCGAAGTACAGGCCCTTGCTCTTGAGGTCGCCGCGTTGTTCGTCGACGAAGTACTCGACCGTCTGGGAACGGTATCCACCCTGGATTCCGAAGTGCCGTGAGAAGCTGGCCGTCGCGTAGATGTCCAGGTCCCTGAGGGTGACCTCGAGGTCTTCGTCCGTGAGCAGACGGCCAATGAGACCGGGAATACGGAATCCCGTGAGCTCCGCGGTGACCGCCACCGATCGGTGCACGTATCCGCGAACCATGAATCCAAGCGTCGGGACGGTCACAGTGAGCTCGGACAGCTCGCTGCCGACGTCCGGCGCCGTCAGTTCGGCAGACACCTTGTTGCGCTTCAGCTCTGTGATCACGCCAAGCTGGGCACGATCGCCCGACGCGACATCCCACTGGTAGCCAAAGCGCCACTGGGTCCACGTCACCGCGGCTGTCGTTGGCAGGTCTCCGTTGAACGAATGGTCGCCGAAGAGCACGGTCCGTGTGAGCGTGCTGTCCTTGTGGTAGGCCACCGGGAGGTAGCTGAGCCGCAGCTTGTGTCGCTGGCCCGCCTTGAGGACGGCCCGGAACTCTCTGAACCGCCTGTCCTCGATGCCGAGCTCCTGGACGAAGTCCACCTGGTTCTGCCCGTCCTCGCTGAGCGTACCGGTCTGTATGCGGAGATCCGGCGCCGGCTGCCAGAACATCAGGGCGAGCTCTACGTTGAAGTTCTCGCCCGGCATTACCGCCGAGGGCATCCTGAACTGTGCCTCGGCGTAACTGCCGGTCCAGAGGATGGCAAAGACGAATGCGACAACGCGAGGCAGCATATGTCGCTTTATCGGTCGCCGTTGGTGCCCCCTTTACGTTGTTTCGCACGGCCGGCACGACCCAGCCAGCGAGGCGGAGCCGTTGCCGACACGCACGCGGGTCCTAAACGGAGGCTCCAGACGCCTTGAACGGCTCGAATTCGATGCAAACGAGCCATGTATGCTGCCAGGCCGTTCAAGACGTCCCGCCCGCACGGAGTGCGGGCAAGAGATACTGCCAGCCAGCGAGGCGGAGCAGTTGCCGACACGCACGCGGGTCCTAGAGGCGGAGCCTCGCTGGATATACTGCCAGTAGATGACCCCCGCTCGCCGGTTGCTGCAGGTGGCAGCCCGGTACGACCGCTCGTTTCTGCTCGGTCTTGCCTGCGTTGTCGCCGCCACGGGAATCTCGCTGGCCGGTCCGTGGATCCTGAAGTTCGCCATCGACGACCTCCATGCGGGCGTCACGATGGACAAGGTCCGTCTCTACGCGGTGGGTCTGCTGCTGCTCGCGGCGGTTGGCGGCGTCTTCCGCTTTCTGATGCGGCGGATCATTGTCGGCGCGTCCCGCGAGATCGAGTACGACATTCGGAACGCCTTCTTCGCGCAGCTGCAGCGCCAGGATGCTGCGTACTTCCAGCGCTACCGCACGGGTGATCTGATGTCGCGCGCGACGAGCGATTTGAACGCCGTGCGGATGATGATCGGCCCGGCAGTGATGTACACGGCAAGTACGGGGCTCGCCTTCGTCATCGCCATCGGGCTCATGCTCGCGATCAATCCATGGCTGACGGGGATTGCGCTCCTCCCGCTGCCGTTCGTGTCTGCATCGGTCCGTTATTTCGGCGACGCCATCCATCGCCGCTTCGAGCAGATTCAGGAGCAGCTCTCGGACATCAGCGCGGTGACACAGGAGTCGCTCGCGGGAGTCCGCGTCGTGCGAGCGTACGGGCAGGAACCGTTCGAGATCGCCCGCTTCCGTCGCGCCAACGAGGAATACGTACGCCGGAACAAGACGCTCATCCGTCTCCAGGGGCTGTACTACCCGAGCATGGCGCTGCTCATGGGCATCGGGGCGCTGCTGGTGCTCTGGCTGGGCAGTCGTGAAGTCGTCGCAGCACGCATGACCGTGGGCGATCTCGTGGCGTTCAACGCCTATCTGATGATGCTGGCGTGGCCGATGATTGCCTTTGGCTGGGTTACGAATCTGCTGCAGCGCGGCATGGCGTCATGGAAGCGCCTGCTCGAGGTGCTGGACGCAGAGCCATCCATCTCCGATGCGGGCGCCGACGGCGTCATCCACAACGTGGCGCAGATCGACGGCACGATTGAGTTTCGGAACCTGACGTTCGCCTATGGCGATCGCGTCGTCCTGCGGAACGTGTCCGCGGTGATTCCAGCAGGGACGACGGCGGCGATTGTCGGGCCGACGGGCTCCGGCAAGTCAACGCTGCTCAGCGTCCTGCCGCGTCTGAACGAGGCACCGCCCGGGACGGTGTTCATCGGCGATGTCGATGTCCGTCGCATCCCGTTGGCCGTTCTGCGTGCGGCCATTGGCTTCGTACCGCAGGAGCCGTTCCTGTTCAGTACTACCCTTGCCGACAACATCGCCCTTGGCGCCAGTGAGGCGCGCCGGGACGATGTCGAGCAGGCGGCGGCCCTCGCCAGGCTCGACAAGGATGTCGCCGCGTTTCCCCAGGGATACGACACCGTCATTGGTGAGCGCGGAATCACGTTGTCTGGAGGTCAGAAGCAACGCACGGCCATCGCGCGTGCGCTGGCCGTCGATCCAAAGGTGCTCATCCTGGACGATGCCTTGTCGGCCGTGGACACGTACACCGAGGAGCAGATCCTGCAGCGCCTGGCGGGCGTGATGTACCAGCGCACGTGCATCATCGTGTCGCACCGGGTCTCGACCGTACGGGCGGCCGATCAGATCCTGGTGCTGGACGAGGGAAGGATTGTCGAGCGAGGGACGCACGACGAACTCGTTCGTCACGAGGGCACGTACGCACAGCTTGCACGCATGCAGCAGCTCGAAGAGGACCTGGCCGCATCATGACAACCTGGTTCGACCCGCTGGCAGACACACGAGCGGCGTCGCACGCAGGAGCCTGTGCCGCTCCCGCGAGTCGGCCGCCAGCACAGGGAAGACAGACCAGACATGCCCGCGCATGACGACGAGATCCTCGGCGCAGCCTACGACGCGCGGCTCATGCGGCGCCTGCTCGGGTACCTGCGTCCGTACCGCCGCGCGGTAGCGCTGGCGGCGCTGGCGATTGCCGGGCACTCCGTGCTCCAACTGGTCCCACCGTATCTGACGAAGCTCGCGATCGATACCTACATCCCGGCCGGTGATCTGCAGGGTTTGGCGACCCTCGCGGTGCTCTACCTCGCGATGCTGCTCGCCGCGTTCGTCCTCGAGTTCTGGCAGACGTGGACCATGCAGCTCACGGGACAGCGCGTCATGTTCGACCTGCGCATGCAGACGTTCTCGCATCTCCAGCGGCTGGATCTGCGGTTCTACGACCGGAACCCGGTCGGACGCCTGATGACGCGCGTGACGACGGACGTGGATGCGCTCAACGAGCTGTTCACGGCCGGCGTCGTGTCGGTGTTCGGCGACGTGTTGACGCTGCTCGGGATCATGGCCGTGCTCGTCTGGATGGACTGGCGGCTGGCCCTCGTTGCATTCACGGTCCTGCCGCTCATCGTGCTCGTCACGCAATGGTTCCGGACGAACGTCCGCGCCTCGTACCGATCCGTTCGAACCTGGATCGCGAGAATCAACGCGTTCCTGCAGGAGCGCATTACCGGCATGAGCACCGTGCAGCTCTACCGGCGCGAGCGGCAGGACTATGCGGCGTTCGACGAGATCGACCGGCGGCATCGCGATGCGAACCTGCACTCCATCTTCTATTACGCGGTCTTCTATCCGGCTATCGAGCTCGTCAGCGCGCTGGCAGCCTCCCTCATCATCTGGGTCGGAGGCGGATGGGTGCTGCAGGACGCGCTCACGTTGGGTGCGCTCGTCGCCTTCCTTCAGTACACGCAGCGGTTCTTCCGGCCGATCAGCGATCTCTCGGAGAAGTTCAACGTCCTGCAGGGAGCCATGGCCGCGTCGGAGCGGATCTTCGCCCTCCTCGATACGCCGGTCGAGATCGTGTCTCCGGTGCGTCCGGAGGTATCGCCGGAGATGAACCGACAGATGCACCAGGGAGCGGTTCCTTCGAACGCGACACATCCCCCGTTGGTCGCCGCTGGATATTCCAACCCCATGCTCGACTCACCGGTGCGCCACGAGACACCCGCACACCCCCTCGAGCGGGAACGTCCGCAGGCGGGATCGATAGTCTTCGAGAACGTCACCTTCGCCTACGTGTCCGGCGAGCCCGTCCTGCGCGACATCTCCTTCGAGGTGCGTCCCGGTCAACGCGTGGGCATCGTTGGAGCCACCGGTTCCGGAAAGACGACGATCATCAATCTGCTGCTGCGCTTCTACGATGTGCAGCACGGGCGCATCAGCATCGATGGTGTCGATATCCGGCAGCTCGACCTGTCCTCTCTGCGGAGCCTGTTCGGTCTGGTACTGCAGGACGTGCACCTCTTCTCGGGAACGATTGGTGGCAACGTCCGGCTGGGGAATCCGGCCATCGACGACGATCGACTCCGGAAGGCGCTCGAGGCCGTGCATGCGGACGCGTTCGTCGATCGGCTGCCACGAGGGCTCGACACGGCCGTTGCAGAGCGGGGGGCCACACTTTCCGTGGGACAGAAACAATTGCTGTCCTTCGCACGCGCCCTCGCGTTCGACCCGCGAGTCCTGATCCTCGACGAGGCCACGTCGAGCGTGGACACGGAAACCGAGGCCCTCATTCGCGATGCCGTGAAGACAGTCATGCGTGGCCGGACGACCATCGCGGTTGCCCATCGCCTGTCAACGATTCAGGACATGGATCGCATCCTCGTCTTGCACAAGGGTACACTTCGCGAATCGGGAACTCACCAGGAATTGCTCGCGCACCGGGGCATCTATTACCGGCTCTATCAGTTGCAGTTTCACGACGGACCGCGCGTGCCCGACTCCGGAGCACTCGCGTCCGAGAGGAATTTACGACGCACATGGTCGAAGGCGACGAACGATACGTCGATCGATACGATGCCGGTCGACAGCTTGCCCGGCGGTTGATGGAATACGCCCGTCGAACCGACGTTGTCGTCCTGGGACTGCCGCGTGGCGGTGTCCCCGTGGCGTCCGAAGTCGCGGATGCCCTCGAGGCCCAGCTCGATGTCTTCCTGGTCAGGAAGCTGGGAACGCCCGGGCATCGCGAGTTGGCGATGGGCGCAATCGCTTCAGGCGGAGTACGGGTCGTCAACGAGGACGTCGTACGCTGGCTTGGCATCACCAGCGAGCAGATCGAACGCGCAGCAGCCGACGAGCAGGTGGAACTGGATCGTCGCGAGACCGCCTACCGGGAAGGCCGCCGCGCAGCCGGGCTCGCCGGACGCGTGGTGATTCTGGTCGACGACGGCCTTGCGACGGGTTCCACCATGCGCGCCGCTGTTCAAGCGATCAGGCAGGCTTCTCCCTCCAAGGTCATCGTGGCCGTGCCCGTAGGGGCACGCGACACCTGCCGAGCGTTTCATGACGTGGCCGACGAGGTCGTCTGTGCCAGGATGCCCGAGCCCTTTTCGGCCGTGGGGCAGTGGTACTGGAACTTCGATCAAACCTCCGACGATGAGGTGAAAGCACTGCTGAGGGCACACACCCAGCCGGCCCCGGCGGACCAATGAAGTGTCGTCGCCTGCTGGTTGCGGGCACTCTCCTTGCTATGTCCCGTTGGTGATGCGGCGGTGCTCTGGGAGGCGCGCCGTACCCTGCTGTGCAGGAGAAGGGATGGAGCATGAGAGGAGTAGTGCGAGTCATCGTGGTGCTCGCCGCGTGCGGGACAGTGGCATGTGGTGCCACCGTGAGGGATCCGGGAGTCACGCAGACCACACCGACCGCCCCGGCGCAGGTCAGTGCGAGCGAGCCCGGTGTAGTTCCTGCCGGTCATGAAATCGACGTCCGGTTGCAGTCGGCGCTGAGCTCTGCCACGGCAGAGGTGGAGCAGCGTTTCGAAGCCACCACGGTTGTCGATGTCATGCAAGATACGAACGTCCTGATTCCAGCCGGTTCGGTCGTCCGGGGCGTCGTGTCGTCTGTGCAGCCAGCCGGTCGACTGGAGCGTACCGGTCGACTGACGCTGTCGTTCGATCAAATCACGATCGACGGTCGTGCATTCCCGATGCGTGCGTTGGCCACGCAGGTCTTCGAGAGCGGTGGCATCCGTGACGAGGTCGGGACCGCCGGCATTGGTGCCGGGATCGGCGGCGTGATTGGTGGCGTGCTGGGCGGCGTGAGCGGCGCCGTGCTTGGCGCGGTTGTCGGCGCTGGAGGCGCGATTCTGGCCACCGAGGGGCAGGACGTCCAGTTGCCTGCCGGATCAATCGTGCGGATTCGGCTGGATTCCCCCGTGAACCTCCGGTGAGCCCGCTGTCGCGGGCGACGATGGGTCGGCGCTCGCCGTCCCATCATCGCCCGCGATGGTACTGGCACTGTCGACACCGGGTTGGTGTTCCGAGGTGCCGCCGCGAACGTCGACAGTTGAATCGGCATCCGTCGACGGATGGTTCGGGATCCGCGGAAACGCAGCGGACTCACGCGCGGCAACGCGGCGTGCGGAAGCAGCTTCCCGATCGCGAAACAGTCGATCCACAAGGGCAGCAGAGCTGGCGGCCGGGTCCCAGCCGAGCCGAAGCACGGTGACGTCGATTGGCCTGCGTCCGAAACTCAGTGCTTCGTAGCAGCTCCAGATGTACAAGTCCAGTATCCGGCCCTGCACTTTTGGTCCGGTGTCCATCACCGTATACACACCGTTGTACGCGGGATCGTGGGTCGTCACCTTCACAACGCTGCCGACCGGAAGCAGCGTCGGATCTGCCGCCGCGATACCGCTACGAACTGCGACTCCGGAGGCCGTTGTCGTCCCTTTGCAGTACGCCGTCGCCGTGAAGTCCAGCGTAGCGCCAGGGGCCGGTGCGGGATGGTTGTCGGGCGCACTCCCCACCTCCAGTGAATCGAGCCCGCGCATCTCGAACACGAGAACAAGGCCGACCACGGCGATGACGAGCATGGCCAGCTTGGCGCCGTCGGATCGAGAGAGCATTCGCATCGTAGACCTGCGCGGAGAGCCTGCTAGACGCTCCGGACGATTCACCGAAAGTGCTCGTATCCCTCGGGCAGGTCCCGCGCCCCGTGCTGGTTGCGCAGTACCAGTCCGCGTTCCTTGGTCACGACCCCGATTCGGGCGATTGGAAGACCACCGAGCTGCTGCCGCACGTTCCGGAGACGGCCTCGCCTGCGCGGGTGGACCGTGAACAGCAGCTCGTAGTCGTCGCCTCCGGACATCCCTGTCTGGACCGGATCCCCCCCATGCCTCGCATGCCATTGGCGGACGCCATCGCCAACGGGCAGGCTGGCTTCCTCGATCACCAGGCCGACACCGGACGCACCAGCAATCTGACGCAGTCCGTCTCCCAGCCCGTCGCTCAGATCGATGCAGCTCGAGGCGGCGCGATTACGGCCGAGCAGCATCCCCGCACGAACGCGCGGCTGGGGCCGGAGATATCGCTCCAGGCAGCTGTGGTGCCATTCGGCCGATCCGTCGCGAGTTCCGTCCGGCGAGGGCGACGTGTCGGGCTGCAGGCAACGAAGGCCGATAGCTGCCTCTCCCAATGTCCCCGTGACATACACCTCGTCGCCGGGTCTTGCCCCGGCGCGCGTCAGTACCCGCCGTGGTCGAACCGACCCGAGCGCGGTGACCTCGACCATGAGCGGTCCCGGGGAGCGCGTCACGTTTCCGCCAACAACAGTGATGCCATGGGTCTTTGCCAGGGCCAGCAACCCATCCATCATCCAATTGATGGCCGCCACCTCGAGTGTTCCGGGCAAGACCAACGACAAGAGCGCGGCCCGCGGCTCGGCCCCCATTGCCGCCACGTCACTCAGGCTGACCGCCAGCGCCCGATGCCCCAGCGCGTCCGGTGGCACGAAGCGCCTCTCGAAGTGCACGCCCTCCACCTGAACATCGGTCGTGAGTACGTCGAGTGCCCCCCGTTGAGGTTGGAGCACTGCGGCGTCGTCGCCCGGCCCGACCACCACCCAGGGCGGCATGGACAGCCGCCCTGTGATCTTATCGATCAGCGCATGCTCACCGATATCCTCCACCGTCGTGGGCGGCGGGATGTCGGTGCGTGCGGTCCAGTGGGGCGGTCCGGTCATGGCTTCAGCCGATGCGGGCCGACGGTCCACCCCGAGACTCGAGGGGCTCGCGGCGCGAGCATTGGGTCCCATGACACGAAGGGGCCGGTTGCGGCGCACCGCCACCGGCCAGACACACGTCCGGGTCTCAGGACCTGGGGGGGAAAAAGGACGCTATACGGTCCCTGCCAGTCTGGAAGCCCCGCTTTGCCGTGTGGGGAGGTCGAATGAACCTGCGAAAGCAGGTGGAACCGCTGTTATCGACCGCGCTTCAGGCTTCCTCGGAACAGAGGCGTGCACAACGCGCGACCTCGCGGCTCGCTTGGGTTGTAACGTTGGCTCAGACGAGCCTCCGACAAACCATCACGAGCAAAGCAGGAGCTAGAAGTGATCTTAGCGTGCGGTCGCGGTTCGGTCAAGGCGTGTAACCAACTGATATGACTACGTTTACACGTGAGTTCACGCCTGCGTTGTGGAAGAGGCGTGCGACTCGACGATCAGGGGCCGAGACTGCCCGTTGAATGGTCGCCAAGCGACCCGAGCGCATCGTCGAGCAGGCGCTCCAGACGAAGCGTCCGCTCGCTGAGCTCCCCGTGTGCCGACGATTGCTGGTCGCGGGCCCGAAAATACTCGTCGGCAATGTTGAGCGCCACGAGGATGGCCAGGCCGAGCATGTCACTCGATGGTGCCGCGTCGGAAGCGGCTCGCATCTTCTGGTCGACGTAGGCCGCCAACTCAGCGACGTATCGCTCGTCGAGCGAGCTGCGGATCGGATAGCGCTGACCCGCGATCTCGACCGTAATGACGGTGTTCATCCCGCCAGGTTCAGATCGACTCGAGCTGCTGCAGCATCTCCGCCACGCGCGCCCGGACCATCTCGCGCTCGTCGCGCAGCACGGCAAGCTCGGTGTTCGCGTGCTCGGCCTCGGCCATGCGCGCTCGCAAGGTCTGCACTTCCTGTGACAGGCGCGCATTGTCTTCGGCCGACCTCGCCTGCTCCGCTCGAAGCTGTGCGAGCATCTCGACGAGCAGCCTGACTTTCTCCTCGAGTCGATCGATGGGTTCCAGATCAACCGTGCGCACAACCGCCTGCTTTGCCATTCCGATCGGACCTCCGGGTTGGACCCACTATACGGCCTCGGCGCTGGCCCCGAGCGTGCACGGAACCTTCGTGCGCCGAGACGTCACACGCGACCGGCACGCCGCCTCGACCACCTCGTGTCCCGGTCGCATGGTTCGTGACATGACTCCCTGGCGGGCATCCCGGCTCGTGGCGTTGTTCGTCGCGTACAGATTCCCCGACGGTCTGGGGCAGCGGCTCGTCAGGTGGTGGTCGGCCGATGGTAGCACGAAGGACTCGGAGACGATCCGTCTTTGTATGTCGACAGTGCGTCTCGTTCCCGTGCGTGCGTCCGCCGAAGTCTGGCCTCGTTACCGTTGAACGGCACCATGCCGTTCTCGCAGTGCGGCGAGCACGGCGTCGGTGGCCTGCTGGACCTCGGCATCGGTGAGCGTTCGCTCCGGAGAGCGGAACGTCAGGCGCAGGGAAAGGCTGACCTGGCCGGGCGGCACACCCTTGCCCTGATAGCGATCGAATTCGCGGATCCTCACGAGGATGGGCGGGGCTGCCTCCTGAATCGTCCGACGCGCGTCCGCCGCTGGCAGCGCGTCGGACACGAGGATGGAAATGTCACGCAACACGGAAGGATATCGGGGCAGCGGCTCGACGGTCAGTTCCTCTGCCACCTTCCCGATGGCCACGGCGTCGAGATCGATCTCAAGGACATACACAGCCTCGCCCGGCGGCAGTCCATGGCGTTCGGCCACCTCAGGGGCAAGTTGTCCGAGCAGACCGATTCGTGTGTCGTCGAGCAGTAGCGCCGCCGAGCGGCCAGCGACCAGCCAGCCCGTGTCGGCAGGTACCGTACGTGGCTCGACGCGAAGGACCTGGCAGATTCGATCGGATGCGCCCGCCAGGTCGAAGAAGTCGACGCTGCGGTTGGGTGTGCTCCAGTGATCGCCGCCCACCGTCCCCGTCCACGCGCACGCAATTACACGCCGCTCGCCCTCCGTTCGCGAGAATCGCGCGCCGATCTCGAACAGTCGCACGTCACGCCGTTCCCGGCGCCTGTTGTGCGAGACGGCATCGATCAACCCTGGCAGCACCGACGGTCGCAGGACGGCGAACGTCTCCGACAGCGGGTTGGCTATTGGCACGATGTCGCCGTCGGGTGCGAACGCGGCCGCCGCGGCCTCCGCGACGAATCCAAACGTGACCGCCTCGGAGAAGCCGGCACCGGTCATGGCGGCCCGCAGTTCCCGAGCCTGCGCGATCCGGGGGTCCATCGGAGGCGGTGCGTCGGTGAGGGCAGGGAAGGTGACCGGCAGCCGATCGAACCCATGGTGACGGGCGACTTCCTCGATGAGGTCCACCTCACGATGCACGTCTACCCGTCGTGTCGGGACGGTGACGTCCCATCCGCCGGTGGTGTCCCGGACGGTGAATCCCAGGCTCATCAGGATGCGGTGGACCTCCGCATCCGGGATCGCCGACCCGAGGAGCCCCGCGAGCCGGTCGCGGCGCAGGCGGAGCACCGCAGGCTCTCGTATCACGGGATGGCAGTCCACCACCGTCCCCCGCGCACGACCTGCGCCCGTGATGGCGAGCAGCGCGCAGGCGCGTCGCATGGCGATCACCGGCAGGTGCGGATCGACGCCGCGCTCGAACCGCATGCTCGCTTCGGTCTTCAATCCAAGAGCTTTACTCGTCCGGCGCACCGACTGTGGATTGAACGAGGCGCTTTCGAGCACGATGGTCGTCGTGGCGCCGGTGACCTCGGACTCGCTGCCCCCCATGACGCCGGCGATGGCCACGGGCCAATCCGCGTCGGCAATGACCAGCATGTCCGGCGAGAGTGTGCGCATCTCCCCATCCAGCGTCCGAAGCGTTTCACCCGTCCGGGCCGTACGGACCCGAATCTGCGCCCCGCGCAGCCTCGTGAAGTCGAACGCGTGCATTGGCTGCCCGAGCTCGAGCAGCACGTAGTTCGTCACATCGACGATGTTGCTGATCGGGCGGACGCCGGCAGCGCGAAGGCGCGTCTGCATCCAGTCGGGGGAGGACGCAATTCTGACGTCGGCGACGACACCGGCGTATCGGGGGCACAGCTCGGGTGCCTCGATGACGACCTCGATCTCGGAGCGGCCAACCGGGGTCAAGTCCGGTTCGATGACGGCTGAGAGCGTGGATTCGCGGCCGCCAGATGACGCGGACCCCGCGCTGCCCGACACGAATGCGTCCAGGGCACCTGTTGCCCGCATCGAGAGGTCGAAGGCCGTTGCCACCTCCCGTGCGATGCCTGCGATGGACAGACAGTCGGGCCGGTTGGCGGTGACCTCGAAGTCGATCACCTCGTCGCTGTCTCCGTGCGGCTCGATGGACTCGACGGCGAACCCGCGTACCGACAGCCGCGCCCCAATCTGGGCCGCGGTTCCGGGAACATCCACGAGCTCGCGGAGCCACGAAAGCAGGACCTTCATGAGAAGGGGGGGAACTGTTCCAGGAAGCGCAGATCGTTCTCGTAGAACAATCTGATGTCGTCCACGCCGTACGCGAGCATGGCGACACGCTCCATGCCCATACCGAATGCGAAGCCGGTCACGGCCTCCGAGTCGTAGCCAACCGCCTCGAAGACCGCCGGATGCACCATGCCGCTGCCCAGAATCTCGAGCCAGCCGCTGTGTTTGCAGATGCTGCAGCCGCGTCCGCTGCACTTCTGACAGCTGATGTCCACCTCGGCGCTCGGCTCCGTATACGGGAAGAAGCTCGGACGCAGCCGCACCGCAACGTTGCCGAAGAGTGCCGTGAGCATGGCCTCGAACGTGCCCTTCAGGTCGGCCAGCGTGACCCGTTCGCCAACCACGAGCCCCTCGAACTGCTGGAACATCGGCGTGTGGGTGAGATCGAGGTTGTCGCGTCGATACACCCGGCCCGGCACGATGATGCGAATCGGTGGCCGAAACGTCTTCATGTAGCGGA
>CAZDLW010000102.1:0-17127 GCA_964505975.1 uncultured Bifidobacteriaceae bacterium
ACCGGTCCCACGCGCGTCGGCGGCGCGGTCCTGCCGCCATCAGGCGGGCGCCAGGGCACGCAGCCCCGACGATGAGCGCGGTTGCCAGGCGGCATCGTGCGCCACAGTCGTCACACTCGAACAGCCGTGAAGACGGTCAGTCAAGACCGCTGGCTCTGCACGTCCTCGACGATGGCGTCGTGTAACGCCGGCCGGACCTCTTTGATAGCGTCGTTGTGGCGTGTCGGGTGGACGCGGTTGGTGAGCAGGACAACGTAGATCTCACGTTCTGGATCGATCCACAACGACGTGCCCGTGAAGCCCGTGTGGCCAAAGGCACGCGGAGACAGGCGCGTGCCGCACGACGAGGAGGGGAGCATGGTGTCCCAGCCAAGGGCACGCGAGCTGGCAGGAACGTCCGTACGGCGTGCGATGAACGCTTCCAGGGTATCTCTCCTGAATGCCCCGGCGCGTCCCGCGAGTACCTGCAGCAGGTGACGTGCGTACTCCCCGACGGCACCCGCAGTGCCAAACAGGCCGGCGTGCCCCGCGACGCCTCCGATCGCCCACGCGTTTTCGTCGTGCACCTCGCCAATGAGGAGGCCGCCGCGCCATTCGTCTTGTTCCGTGGGCGCCGTTCGATGCCGCCACGTTTCCGGAGGTTGGAACCGAAGCTCCTGGATTGTTCCCATCCGCTGGAGCATGGCGTCCAGCAGAGCCGGCAGGGGGGCCGCCCGTTCGAGGAGGAAGCCAAGCAGCATGAATCCCGGGTCGCTGTAGACGGATGCCGACCTGGGTGGGTATGCGAGCCGCATCTCACAGATCGCCCGTTCGAACGCTGTGCGCCCGGCATGATCGCGGTAGAGGGGCACGTACGCGGGCAGCCCGGAACAATGCGCCAGGAGGTCCCGAATCGTGACGTGCTCGCGGTCCGGATGCCGCCAGGCCGGCAGGTGATCGCCAACGGCATCGTCGAGCGTCAGGTGTCCGTGCTCCAGTTCGTGCATCACAAGTGTGGCCGTGCAGAGCACCTTCGTGAGCGACGCCAGATCGAAGATGGTGTCCTCGCGTGCTGCCATCGCGCGCGTCTCGAACGTGAGGTGGCCGAAGGGCTCCCGCCAACGTACCTGAGACGTGTCTCCAATCTCCACGACCGCTGCAGGGAACGCACGCGCGGCCACGGCGCGCTGGAGCACTCGGCGGGCGGCAACGAATGAACCGGTCACAGGATTCCCGCATGTACTACGTGCTCGGCATCGATGCAGGCGGCACGAAGACCGTATGTCTGCTCGCAGACGAGCGGGGGTGCATCCTTGCCGAATCGCGCGGCGGCGGAGCGAATCTCCAGGCCGTTGGAGAACTTGAAGTCGAGAAGGTGCTTCACGCCGTCATGGACGAGGCGATCGGTGATCGCGTCGTGCGCCCGGAGCAGATCTGTCTTGGGATTGCCGGTGTGGACCGACCGGCCGACGCCGCGGCGGTGCGCGGCATCATGCGGCGCATCGGCTTCAAGACGCCCGCCATTGTCGTCAACGATGCTCTCGTGGCGCTGGTTGCCGGCGCAGGCCACGGGCCTGGCGTCGTGCTGGTGGCAGGCACGGGCTCGATTGCGTACGGCAGGGACTCGGCGGGGCGTGCAGCCAGGGCCGGGGGGTGGGGACACCTGCTCGGTGACGAGGGAGGCGGATTCTGGATTGGCCGTGCAGCACTCTCGGCCGTCGCCCGGCAGTTCGACGGGCGCGGGCCCCGTACGATGTTGACCGACCTCGTGGTACAGCACATGGAGGTGTCCAGCCCTGCCGAACTCATCCAGGTCGTGTACGACCGGGGGCTGCACCGGCCCACCATGAGCGGGGTGGCGGCGCTCGTTCAGCACGCCGGCGTTCAGGGTGACGCGGTGGCCGCGGATATTCTCTCGCGCGCCGCCGCGGAGCTCGCCACGGCAGGGGAGTCGGTGATCACCAGGCTGGGCATGCGTGGAGAGGCGTTCCCCACGATTCTTGCGGGCGGAGTGCTTCGAGGGGTTCCAGTGCTTGCGCGCGACGTCGCCCTTCGCCTGGGGGACGTTGCGCCCAGGAGCACCGTGCGCGTACTCGAGGTGGAACCCGCTGTGGGCTCCGTGGCGCTCGCGCTGGCGGCCGTGCGAGGTGCGCTTGCGCTCCCGTCCTATGTGTAGGTTCTCGAACTCCTGATCAGTCACGGGCCTCCGCCTCTAATCCTTCCACCGTGCTCCGGCCAACCGCGAGCGGAGTCGAGGGCGCCCGCGCCACCGGGCATCAGCGGCTGGTCGCCAGATCACGGGCGCGCGTCGCGCAGCTCCTACGTGCGGGTCATCTGACCGCGCGTGGTCCTCCGTCGCGACGAGGCGACCGGGCGGGCAGGGGCGACGACGCCGAATCCATTCGCCCAGGCTTCGGCATGGCCCTGCAACATGCCTCGCAGCCGCGGCTCGATGTCCTCCCCGAGCGCGTCGCGCATCGAGTCGTGCGCCTTGCGGAGCCTCGAGAGCGCCTTCGGGTAGGGAAGCCCCGTCTTCTGCATCACCAATGCTGCCTTGACGTTCCCGTGGGCGCGCTTCAGCAGCTTGTCCGTGTCCTGGTAATCGAGCCCCGTGACGATGTTCACGATGCGGCGCGCACGGTCTTTCAGCTTCTCGGAACCGGTCTGGACGTCGACCATGAGATTGCCGTACGTCTTGCCAATACGGACCATCGCCCCGGTGGTGAGAATGTTGAGGACGAGCTTCGTGGCGGTGCCTGCCTTGAGACGGGTCGACCCGGCAATCACCTCGGCGCCGACGCCGGGGGCGATCGTCAGGTCGACGAACGCCTGCAGCTCGGTCGCCGGGTCGCAGGTCACGAAGATGATGCGGGCCGCAACTCTCCGGGCCCGGGTCAGGGCGCCGCGTACGAACTGGGTCATGCCGCTGGCCGATACGCCAATGACGAGGTCCTTCCTCGTAGGCTTCAGACGCTGAATCGCCCGGGCGCCCTCTTCGTAGTCGTCTTCGACGCCTTCCCGAGCGGAGAAGATCGCCTCGCGTCCACCAGCCATGATGGCCTGCACGACTTCGGGATCGGTGCTGAACGTGGGTGGCATCTCGGCCGATTCGAGAAGGCCCAACCGCCCGCTCGTGCCCGCCCCCACGAAGATGATGCGGCCACCGCGCCGCAGCGCGGCCGAGAGCATCTCCACCCCGACGGCTATCCGCTCGCGTTCGCGCTGCACGGCCGCCAGCATCTTGCGATCCTCGTTGATCATCAGATCGACGATCTCCTCTGCGCCGAGCTTGTCGATCGCGAGGCTCGATGGATTGATGGCTTCCGTCGGAAGCGACTGCCATTTGGACCGAACCGGCATAACGTCCTCGAGACTCCAATTCTATAATTCCCCGATGTCGGCCGTTGACGCCTACTTGACGCACCTGATGGTCGAACGTCGGCTGGCGTCGCACACCGTGGAGGGGTACGCCCGCGACCTCGCGATGCTCGCGGAGTTCGTGGCCGGCCGGGACTGCCGCGTCGAGGAGGTATCGCTGGCGGACCTCGAAGAGCTTGTCCGACACCTCATGTCCGAAGGGCGATCGCCGCGATCGGTGGCGCGGGCCGTGGCGTGCTACCGCGGCTTCTATCGCTTTCTCGCCTTGGACGGCCGCGTGCAGGCCAACCCGGCCGACGATTTGCGGCCCCCACGGCACTGGACTGCACTTCCACGCTACCTGTCGGTCGACGAGGTGGACCGTCTGATTGCGCAGCCGGACGTGCGAACACCGCGGGGGATGCGCGATCGCGCGCTCATCGAACTGCTATACGCGACCGGCATGCGCGTGTCGGAGCTCGTCGGGCTCCGCCCCGCCGACATCAATCTCGATGCATCGTACCTGACCTGCACCGGCAAGGGCGACAAACAGCGCATCATCCCGATTGGCGACCAGGCCGCGCACTGGATTGGCCGATACGTGCGGGACGCACGGCCGCAGCTGCTCGGCCGCCGCCGCAGCTCGCGCCTCTTCGTCAGCGCCCGCGGAGGAGGCTCGGGCCTGTCCCGCGTGGGCTTCTGGAAGATTCTCAAATCCTACGGACGCGATGCGGCACTGACGGCCGCGCTGAGCCCCCACCTCCTGCGACACTCGTTCGCCACACATCTGCTCGAGCGTGGCGCCGATCTGCGTGCGATTCAGCTGATGCTCGGACACGCAGACCTGTCCACCACCCAGATCTATACGCATGTGTTCGAGCAGCGGATGCGCACGGTCTACGATCGATTTCACCCCAGAGCCTGAAGAGAGCTGCCACCCAGCGAGGCGGCGCTGCTGCCGGCGTGCTCGTGGTTCTGAGGCGGAGCCTCCTCGTCCCCGTGTCGGTCAGGTTCTCACAGTCAGGAGCATGTAGGCCGCACCTGCCGAAAAGAGAAGATTTGGAGCCCAGGCGGCCAACATCGGCTCGATCAGCCCCCCGGCCCCGAACGCTGCGAACACACTGAGTGTGGACCAGTACCCCAGGGCCAGCGCTATGCCCACGCCAATACCAGCGAGCGCGCCGCTGCGCCCGGCAGTGACCGCGAAGGGAACGGCGATGAGCGTCATCACGAGCGTGGCGAACGGGAACGCGAGCTTTCTCGCGAGCGCGACCCGCTGCTCGAGTACATCGAACCCGCTCGATTGGAGACGCTCTGTGTGCGTGCGGAGCTGGGCATAGCTCATGAACTTCGCGTCGGGCGGCTCGGTCTCGAAGTAGGCCACGTTCTCAATCTGCCGATTCGCTCGTTCGAACGCCATGAAACGCGACGGCTGGCCGTCGGCATCGAAGTCGCGCGTCCAACCCTCCGCAACCTCCCATGTATCGTGCGTCGCACCACGGGGATGTGCCGCGAACACGGCCCATTCTGCGAACGTGCGGCTCGTCAGCCCCCGCGTCCCGGCGTCGATCTCATAGATCGACAAGCCCGACAACTGCTGCATCCGGGGGTTGAAATGCTGGAAGTGATAGATCGCACCGCCGTCTCCGGCCACCCAGCGCCGCTCGAGGACGTCGAATGTCTCTGGCGAGCCGCCGCGCAGCACATGGCGGATTGCCTCCGCGCGTCGATTGGAGGGCCCGAGCACGGTCTCCTGAATCGCGAACAGGAAGAGCCCGGAGACGATCGCGCCGAGGGCGAGGGGAAGCGCGACGCGGTACAGGCTGATGCCGCAGGCCTTCATGACGACGAGCTCGCTGTTCTTCGTCAGGCGGGCAATCGTCACGATGGCGGCCAGCAGCACCGAGATGGGGAGGACGTAGTACGCGAACTGCGGAGTCGCGTACCAGAAGTACTCGGCCAGCATCGTCCATGTGCCGACGCCACGAAACACCTTGTCCGAGAGATCGATGAACGTGGAGATGTAGAAGATGCTCGCCGTCGCGACGGCCGAGAGCACGAAGATGCGGCCGAAGGTTTGAGCGACGTAGCCGTCCAGGATGGAAACCGTCGGAAGCCGCAGCATCCGCGGTCTGCTGCGTGCGCCCGACCGCCTTCGGAGGAAGGCCGGCAGCCTGAAGCCCATCCGCCCCTCGTCGACCCGATCCCGCCAGATGAGCAGCGCCACGCCGACCGCGCCCAGGATGATGTTGGGAAGCCAGGCGGCTAACCACGGAGCAACGAGGCCGCCTTTCGCCATGGCAGGACCGAAGTCCAGCGGCACATAGTACAGGAAGATCACGACCAGGCCGAGCACGAAACTGCCGAGCGTGCTGTCGCGGCGGTTCGAGGTGCCGAGTGCCAGGCCGATGAGACCGAAGACGAGACACGCCACGGGAATGGAGAACTTGCGGTGAATCGCAATCTGGGCCGCGTGTGTCGGAAGTCCGACGTCTTCCAGTTCCGCGATTCGAGTCGTCAATTCGGCGACGGTCATCTCGTTGATGTCCTTGCTCGGACCATCACCGGGAAAGAAGCTCTCGGCATCGACGCGCAGCACGAGCCGGTCCTCGAAGCGAAACACTTCGTACCTGCCGTCTTGATCGGCGGTGTGGCGCGAACCATCCTCGAGCACCATCTCGACCGTGCGCGCCGGCCGGTCGATCAGAATCCGTCCGCGGCGGGCAAAATAGGTGGCTGCCGGCTGACCGGGGCGTTCATCGGCGAGAAACACGCCGTGCCAGCCAGTTCCCGACGGCGGGACGTCGCGGACGTACAGGACGAGGTTGGGGAAGCCGTCGAAGAACACGCGCGGCTTCACGTCGCCTTCCGCACGCTGGGCGATGATGTTGAAGGCAATTTCGCGAAAGGTCTGGTTGGCCGCCGGGACGGCGACCAGCATCACATACAGGGTGGCAGCCCAGCAGACGGCCGAGAGGGTGGCGACGGGACGGAGGAGTCGCAGCAATCGGACACCACATGCCTGCAGGGCCACAAACTCGCGGTCTGACGACAGCCTGCCGAACGCGATGAGCAGGCCGAGCAGCAGCGACATCGGGATGGCGAGGGCCAGCCCGTGTGGCACCAGCATGGCCATCAGATGCAGCACGACCGGAGCGGCCACGCCTTTCGCGATGAGAGGCTCGGCGTACTCCATGAGCGCAGGCACGATGATGAGAAACGTGAAGACGAGCAGCCCGAGCAGCAAGGGCGTCAGGCTGAGCCGAATCACGTACCGGTCGATAATGCCCATCCTGGAATACGACCAGGGCCCCGTTCACGCCTGGTGTGGCTGATCCGCGGCCCTGGCTCCACTTGATTATGACGCGCGTCGCACTGCTCTGGCACATGCACCAGCCGTTCTACGAGGACCTGGCGACCGGCGAGCACGTGCTCCCGTGGGTGCGGTTCCACGCCATCAAGGACTACTGGGGCATGGTCGCCATCCTGCGCGAGTTCCCGGATGTGCGCGTCACGATCAACCTCGTCCCGTCGCTGCTGGTGCAGCTCGACGCCTTTGCCCGAGATGGCGCGCGGGACCGCCACTTGGAGCTCGGGTTGAAGCCGGCCGGCCGCCTGACGGACGAGGAGCGTGTGTTCTGCAGCGAGCAGTTCTTTCACGCACACGCTCCCCGCATGATCGACCCGTTCCCGCGCTACGCAGAGCTCTGGGCCAGGAGGAGCCACGCACCTGGGCCGCGCGCACGCGCGGCACAGTTGTCGACCGACGAGATCCGAGACCTGCAGGTGTGGCACAAGCTCGTCTGGATCGATCCCCTGTACGTCGAGGCGGACGCGCGGGTGCAGCGGCTCCTCGCCAAGGAACGGGGGTTCACCGAAGACGACAAGTCGATGCTGCGCTCGGTCGAACTCGAGTTGCTGGGGCGCGTCGTGCCGGAATACCGCGACGCGGCGGCACGCGGTCAGGTGGAACTGTCGACCTCGCCCTTCTACCATCCAATCCTGCCGCTGCTGTGCGACACGGACATCCACCTGCGGGCGCATCCCGAATCGGGGATGCCCGGCGACCCGTTTCGGCATCCGGAAGACGCCGAGGAACAGCTGCGGCGGGCCGTGGAGTTCCACGAGCAGCTTTTCGGCGCGAAGCCCCGAGGGCTGTGGCCGTCGGAAGGAGGGGTCTCCGACCAGATGGTACCGCTCGTGGCAGGCGCAGGATTCCGCTGGATGGGCACCGACGAAGACATCCTCGCGCGCACGCTCGGGCTTCGGCTCACACGCGACAGCGACGGGAACGTACAGGAGCCCGAGAGACTCTATCGCCCGTACCGCATCGGATCGGGCACAGAGACCGTCGCGTGCGGTTTCCGTGACCATACGCTGTCGGACCTCATCGGATTCACGTACGCGTCGTGGCCTTCCGAGGCTGCGGCGGAGGATTTCGTCCGACGACTGACGGAGGCTGGGGAGCGGTACTCCAGACGCACAGGAGGGGAGGAGGCAACCATCTTCGTCATTCTCGACGGTGAGAACGCCTGGGAACACTATGAAGGGCAGGGACGGCCCTTCCTGCGGGCAGTGTACCGGCGGCTGTCAAGGCATTCTGCCCTCCGCACCGTGACGATGACGGACGCATGCGCGGACGTGAGTGAGCCTCTTCCGACGATCTCTCCCGGCTCATGGATCAACGCCGACTTCTCGATCTGGATTGGCCATGCCGACGACCAGAGGGCCTGGACCCAGTTGGGGCACGCGCGGCGTGCGCTCGACGCAGCGGCGCCGGGACTCCCGATGGAGTCGGTCGCCCGGGCTCGCGAGGAACTCCTCATCGCCGAGGGCAGCGATTGGTTCTGGTGGTACGGAGACGACCACTCCTCCGAACACGATCGCGAGTTCGACGATCTATTCAGACGACATCTCCGAAACGCCTACCGCGCCCTCGAGCGGCCCGTTCCGGAGGACCTGTTCGTGACGAACATTTCCACGGCGCCCCCGGCCGCAGCCATGTACCCACCCACGGGGCTTGTGACGCCCGTCATCGACGGCGAGACCACGAGCTACTTCGAATGGATCGGGGCGGGCTGCGTGGCCGTTCACGACACGGGGGGAACGATGCAGCCGGTCTCCGGGCGGGCTGGCGTGACCGTTGTCGAGTTCGGCTGCGACCTCGACCATTTGTTTGTACGCGTCGCGGGGAACGCTTCGATGCGCGAGGTGCTCGGGGCGCACGTCGACGTGGCCGTCACGTTCCTTGGGCCGGCAGAATTCCGCGTGGTCGTGGATCCGCACCACGCGGAGATGGCTGCTCGGACCCTGACCGTCGAGACGGCCCAAGAGGCTCCGGCCGAGTGCACGGGGAGTGCCGCAGCGGTTGGCGAGGTCCTCGAGCTCCGGCTGCCCTTTGCCTGTCTGGGCGTCAAGGCGGGGGATACCGTGGCCTTCTTCGTTGTGCTCCGGCATCACGGGGTGGAGGCTGCGCGGTATCCGCAACACCACCCGATTGAGATCACCGTTCCGGACGCGCGATTTGACGGCATGCACTGGACGGTATGAGCCTTCGAGGACGGCTGTCGCAGCCGGGCCATCACACCCGGCAGCGTCGTTGTTACGACGTCGCATAATACATGTTATGTTAACTTTCATTGTCGGCTGTCCCAATGTGGGGCCGGTCCTCCGCTTCGCAACCTCGTGCAAACTCTTCATCTTGCCTGAGCTTTTTGTCACCGCTCGTTGCCACGAGAGAGAACCGGCGCCAGTCGACGAAATCGAGAGACGAGGGCGGCAAATCTTGAAGTGCCTGGGACTTCGGATTCTGCTGTAGACGCTTAGTGCGCGCGCAGCCGCGCGGCATCTACTGAGTGGTCTTTCACGAGGAGGCCTTCAAGTCCTGAATGATGTTCTCGAGAGTTTCGATAATCTCCCTCTTGTCGACACGACTCTTCGAAAAACGCAGTCGCAGGTTAAACGTCCGGGAAGGCGCCCGAAAGGCGAACACGAACGGCTTGGGGCGGCTGGGGGCTGCGTGCTTCGTTGTCTCTCGTCTGACATCCTGTCGCGTCACTCCTCCCTGGCTCGAGAGCTTCTCGACGAGCGCCAGCATCTTGGCCGCGTCCGACTGACGGACGATCTGCAGAAGCGTGGACTTGGCGGAAATGTCGGCCAGGCGACACAGATTGCGCACCTCGTCGGGCATCCCGTTCAACGACAGTGATTCGGTGATGGAAGTACGCGACTTCCCCAGTTTTCGAGCCATGTCCTCGTGTGTGTATCCACACTGCTGCGCCAGTTGCTGGAGAGCCTCGGCTTCCTCGAAGGGGGTGAGATCCTTCCGCTGGAGGTTCTCGACCAGCGCGAGCTCCATGACCTCAGCGTCGTTGGCTTCGCGAATGACGACCGGGACCTCGCGAAGGCCAACCTGCACGGCCGCGTGATAGCGACGTTCTCCGGCCACGATCTGGTATCGCCCCCCACGCTGGCGAACGACGAGCGGCTCGATGATGCCCTTTTCGGCCACCGACGCCATCAACTCGGAGAGGTCGCCCATTACTTGCCGGGGCTGGTTGGGGTTGGGATCGAGCATATCGATGGGCACCATGCGTCCCACGGGCTCTCCGGCCGAGGTCGCCAGCGCCTCAACGTAGTGCTCGTCATGCCGCATCCGCAGCGTTTCAGGCAGTCCGCGCTTCGGCACGCTCGATGACCTCCTCGCAAAGGCTGTAATAATCGGTTGCGCCGCTCGAATCGGGCGCGAACGTAAAGATCGACTCCTTGTACGCGGGGCTCTCCTCGAGCCGGACACTCTTGGTAATCACCGTCTTGAAGACCTTCCCGCCGAACACTTTGTAGATCTGTTCCCGGATGTCACGCGCCAAGGCCGTGCGCTTGTCGTGCATGGTGATGACCACGCCCAGGATGCGGAGTGCCGGGTTGGGTCGCTGGCGAACCTTTTCAATGGTCTCCAGCAGGTCGTCCGTGCCCTCGAGCGCAAAGTAGGACGATTGAATCGGAATCAGGAGGTGGGTTGCGGCGACCAGCGCATTCACCGTCAGCAGTCCAAGTGCAGGAGGACAGTCGATGACGATGTGCGTGTACTCGCCAGCGAGCTTGTCGATCTTGTCCTTCAGGCGAAAATGCGCGTCCAGCTCCCCTACCAGCCGAGATTCGAGTTTGGCGAGTGCGATCCGAGCCGGCGCGATGAAGAGATTCAGGACCGGCGTGGGGAGGATCACGTCGCTGAATTCGCATGTCGGTTCGGCAATCGCATCATACGTGCTGCGAGCGATTGATCCGAGGTCCAGAAACGAGATGCTGCTGTTCGCTTGCGGATCGAGGTCGATCAGCAGCGTCTTGCAGCCCCGCATTGCAAGCGCGGCAGCCAGGTTCACGGCAGTCGTAGTCTTGCCGACGCCGCCCTTTTGATTGGCGATGGCGACGATCATGAAGGCGTCAACGGTGAAAGGCGCCCATTGTAGAGAGCGGCGTCGAAGGTGTCAACCTAAATGACTTCGGATCTGCGGTTCGCGAGACGATTTCTGTACTCCTGGCTTCCAACGGCGTCGAAATGCGGCGCGGCCCCGTAGTCAGAAATCCCCTCGTTCCATGCTGCTCCTCAGCGCCAACCCGCCGATCGGAATGGATCTGCTGGGATATCTGACCTACGTAAGAGAGCCCACTGCGGGGTGACGCAGGTCACGTGGCTCTATGGCATCGGCTATCGGCACCGTGCAGGTGCGCGGTCGGTACATCCGGTGCAATATGAACGACGACCGCGCGCGGCGACTTCAGGTCGGGATCCCACCGCGCGTTCGTTCAGCGCGGTGGGGTGGAGCGCCGCGGAGTCTACCGCTTTCAGGCGGAGTCGTTCAGGTCTGAGAGCGGGACCACATGCGGATCCAACGATCTGTTACGCTGGCCCTCGATGACACTTGCGAGTCAGCCATGTCGGCCGGCCGACATGGCCTTGCCCACTGCTACTTCGACAAGGCTCAACGCGTGCCGTTGTCGGCCGGCCGACATGGCTGACTCGCTCGCCGCCGCTGCCGCGCGTCACATCTTGTATTTGCCAAGGTCGTCAGGATCGAGGCTTTCCAGCCACTTTTGAAGCCGCTCGCCGTCCGTGCTGTCGGCGCTCAGGTCAACGGTCTTGGCGTTGTCGATGACCGTCTCCTCCACGAGAATGGGAGATCGGGTCCGAAGGGCCAACGCAATGGCATCGCTGGGTCTGGCGTCAATCGCGACTCGCTCCCCGCGGACCGTCAGGTGAATGACCGCGTAGAACGTGTTCTCTTTGAGCTCGCTCACGACGATCCGATCGACTTCCCCGTCGAGATCTCTGATGATGTTGCGCAGCAGGTCGTGCGTCATCGGCCGCGGAGTGGCGATGTTCTCGATCTGGAGCGCGATGGCGTTCGCTTCGAAAATGCCGACCCAGATCGGCAAGACCCGCTCGCCAGCGCGATCCTTCAGGATGACAATCGGCATGTTGGTGATCGGATCGACCATGAGCCCCTTGATCGTCATTTCTATCAGCATCGCCGTGTCCCGCTTCCTTGAATGCCCGTTCGCGAGGGCCATCAGTCCACTGAATCCTGCCAGGCCTGGGCAACCCCAGCGCTAAGCCCTGTGCTCCGTCCCCACTCCATAACACCGTTTCGTCCGCGTAATGTGCGTCCTGTCTCGCTGGTCTATACGTTCTCGAGCCCATGCCGGTGACGTGGGTTCCTGCCTTCTTGCCAGGTTCGGTCCCGTTGGCCCGGCTTGACTCTTCGAAGAGACGACGCGTCTCGATCGAGCGTGGGCGCGGTTCACGCTCCTCGCGTCACGCGCCGACCCCCACGTGGGTCGCCGCGTCTGGAGGCACCATTTCTCCACAGACGCTATGGGGGCCTGCCCGGGTGATCCCGATCCGCACCGTGCGCCCAAGCCAGGCCTGTATGCCGTGTTCGGAAGTATCGGCGGGCACGGGACAGTTCGCCACGGTATTCCCGGAGGTGCGCCCCGACATCTCGGCGTCCCGCCGACGGCTCACGGAATCAATCAAGACATCGACGACCTGACCGATCGACGCCTCGTGCAGCTCGGTTTGTATCCGGCGCTGTAACGCCTGCAGCTCGACAATACGGCGACGCTTGTCTTCATCGGACACGTCGTCTGGCAGGCGCTTGGACGCGAGCGTATTCGGGCGAACCGAGTACTTGAAGGAAAACATGCTGTGATAGCGCACCTGCTCGGTCAGCGACAGCGTCTCCAGGAAGTCGTGCGCGGTCTCACCGGGAAATCCGACGATCATGTCCGTCGACAGTGTCACACCCGGGACGGCTTCTCGAATCTGAGTGACCAGTTCCAGATACTGCTCACGCGTATGTCGACGCCGCATGGTCTTCAAGATCCGGGTCGCACCCGACTGCACCGGCAGATGCAGATGCTTACAGACTTTGGGCAGATCGCGGACAGCGTCGATCAGCCTGGCGCCTGTGTGACGCGGGTGCGGACTGGCGAATCGGATGCGCTCCACGCCCGGTATCTCGTGCACGTCGGCAAGCAGCTCCGCGAAGTCGTACGTCGCGTCGTCAGGGGCGCGGTAATGATTCACAATCTGTCCGAGCAGGTGGATCTCCTTTCGTCCGGTGTCGACCGCGACCCGTACGTCGTTCAGAATATTGGTCCTCGAACGCATTCGTTCGTGTCCACGCGTATAGGGCACCACACAAAAGGCGCAATGGTCGTTACATCCTTCGATGATGGTCACGTACGCCTTCACCGGGTCGCCGTGCCGGGTGATGCCCAGTGGAAACGACACGTCGTCCCAGGGATCGATGTCGACGACGGCTCCTTTCACGTGAGCCGCGGTGTCGAGCAGCGTGGGAAGCATCTTGATCCGCTGCGTTCCGAGGATGACGTTGACGACATTCCCATTTGATTTGCGCAGCAGTTGGCGCCCTTCCTGTTGCGCGACGCAGCCGGTCACCGCCACAGTCGCCGTGCGACCTGTCTGTTCCTGAAGAACACGCAGCTGGCCCAACCGTGTGTACAGCTTTTCTTCGGCGTGCTCCCGCACACTGCACGTGTTGATCACAATGACATCGGCGTCCAACTCGTCCCGAGTGCACTCGTAGCCCGCCTGATCGAGCAAGCCCGCCATGCGCTCGGAATCGTGGACGTTCATCTGGCAACCGAACGTTTCGATGAGGTACTTCTTCGCCATGCGCGAGTCCCTGGGCAGTTCGTGGCTTCGAAGGCGCCAGCGGGTCAGGCCTCTTTCGCTTTCGCCTTTCGTATTTACTTCGTCTTTCGCCTGGCCTGGCGACCTATCCGGCCTTCTGGCGTCGGCGCATCGTCCAGAGCGTCCGTTCCTGTTCGGCGCGGAGCGTGGGCCACAGGGTGGGTCCTCACTCCCAGCAGTTCCAGCGCGCTGGCCCGCACCGACGGAGTAATGGATGCCCCCCCAATCATGCGTGCGATCTCCTCCACCCGGCCCTCCTCGTCGAGCCGTGACACCGATGTGACGGTGCGGCTCCCCCGGACCGTCTTCTCGATACGGAACTGGGTGTCGGCACGGGCCGCGATCTGAGGCAGGTGCGTGATGCACAGTACCTGGAACGGACGGCCCAACTGATGTAGCTTGTCTCCGACAACACCGGCAACACGGCCGCCGATGCCAGCGTCCACTTCGTCGAAGATGAGCGTCTTCACCGGAATCTCTCCTGACGAAGCCCATGGCGTCCCGTCGCGTCTGTCGATGCGCGTGGCCGCTCCGACAGGTGCCTGCAGCCCAAGTGCTTTCAGCGCCAACATGATGCGGGACAACTCTCCGCCGGATACGATGCGTGCCAGAGGACGCAGGGTCTCGCCCGGATTCGAGGAGAGAAACAGCTCGGCTTCGTCGATTCCGCGCTCGCTCCAGGCATTCTCCGCGAGCTCCTCCGCGTTGAATCGCACTTCGACCTGCGCGTGTGCCATGGCGAGTTCGCCCAGTAGTGTTTCGAGCATCCGGGCGAGCCGTGGCGCCGCGATTCGGCGCTCGTGCGAGAGCTCCCGCGCGGCAACCAGATACGCGTCCGTGGCCGCGTGCAACCGTGCCCGCACATCGGCATCATCCAGACTCGCACTTGTCAGTAGTTCACGCTCGCGTGCCAGCGCTGCGCCCCGATCGCTGACGTCTTGCAGCGTCGGGCCGTACTTGCGCTTGAGACGCTCGAGCTGTGATAACCGGTCCTCCACCTCTTGAAGACGTGCCGGTGACGCATCGACGCCGTCAGCGTAGCGGCGCAGCAGGAACGCAAGGTCCTCGAGCGCCGACTTGATCCCCTCCCGTGCCTCGACGTGCGTGACAAACTGCGGATCCAGAGTCGCGAGCTCGGCGACGCGCTTCCAGACGCCGCTCAAGGACGTCAGTATGGACTGGTCGCGGTCGTAGAGTGCGCCGTAACTCTCTTCGCACAGACGCTGTATCCGCTCAGCGTGTACCAACACGAGTTTCGTCGCCGTCAGTTCGTCATCCTCGCCGGGTCGCACGGCGGCCCCTTCGATCTCGCCCAACTGAAACGCCAGGAGATCCAGTCGGACCGCCCGTTCTCGTGCGTCCACGTGAGCCCGGTCGCATTGATCCTGCAAGCTGCGCCGTGCCTGCCATGCGGTTGCGACGTGCTCCAGGCGCGGGTCGAGGCCCGCGAGCTGGTCGATCAACGGAAGGTGGCTCGACGGGTCGAGCAATGTCTGGTGCTCGTGCTGCCCGTGTAGCTCGACGAATCTGTGCGACAGCTCACGCAGCAGGGCCGTGGTCGCCAGCGTCCCGTTGACGAACGCCCGACTCCGGCCGTTCGAGGCGATCTCGCGGCGTACGACGACCTCTTCTCCCCGGGGGGCCTCGAACAAGGCCTCGATGTCAGCCAGTGGTTCGCCGCTCCGTACCAGGTCGGCCGACGCCCGTCCCCCAAGGAGAAGACCGACCGCCTCGACAAGGATGGACTTTCCTGCCCCGGTCTCCCCTGTGAGCACGTTGAAGCCACGATGGAATTCAACCTCGACAGCTTCGATTACCGCGAGGTTCCTGATGCGGAGGACGCGGAGCATGTAGACGGAACTTCCATCCTATCATATGTTTGACAGCACATCGGCGTCGTGCTACCCTGCATTGTCTGCGCTGTTCCCAGCGGCGCGCTGCCGATGTTCCGGAGGCTTCGTTGCACACGTTTGGCTCCCTTGTCCTGGCACTCCAGGTGTCGGATGGCGTTGCTCCGCTATCCGGGGGCAGCGATATTTTGGCGATCCTGGCCGAAACGAACCCTGTCAACCAGGTCGTTTTTGTAATTCTGCTCCTGTTCTCCATCGCCTCCTGGGCGATCATCCTGTTGAAGTCATTGTCCTATCGCAAGGTGGAGCGACAGACCGCCACCTTTCTCGACGTCTTTCGCCGCAGCCAGAAGTTCTCAGAAGTCCAGGCCGTCTGCCCTTCGGTGCCGGACAGTCCGCTCGTCGGCGTGTTTCAAGCCGGCTATGCCGAACTGAACGCGCAGTTTCGAACCGGGGCTGTACCACCGCCGTCCAATCCGCCCAGCCAGCCCGGGCGTCCTATCTTGAAGAGCCTCGAAGCCGTGGACCGGGCGCTCATCCGTGCCGCGACCGCCGAGGTGAACAAGCTGGAACAGCGGTTGACGTTTCTGGCTACGACGGCGAGCATCACGCCGTTCATCGGACTGTTCGGGACGGTCGTGGGCATCATGATCGCGTTCCGGCGGATTGGCGAGACGGGCTCGACCAACCTGGCTGTGGTCGCTCCGGGCATTAGCGAGGCGCTCATCGCGACGGCGGCGGGACTGTTTGCAGCGATACCGGCAACGTATTTCTACAACCATTTCAATCATCGCGTGAAGGAGCTCTCGGCGGTGATGGACGATTTCGCGCTCGAGTTTCTCAATATTGCCGAGCGCAATTTCACCTAGGCAGGACGGAGCGCATGCCCAAGATCATTGCGTCCGCGCCAAATGCCGGCGGGCGCCACCAGCGGGGACGCCGGATCGGACCGATGTTGTCCGAGATGAACGTCATTCCCCTGGTCGACGTCATGCTGGTGCTGCTCATCATCTTCATGATTGCGGCGCCGATGCTCCAGCGAGGGGTCGAGGTGAACCTTCCGGTGACGGCCCGCTCGCAGGAAATTGTCGGCGAGCGCGTCTACGTCGACGTACCGTTGTCGTTTCGCGAGAACCGTCGCGTGTTTCTCGGCGAAGAAGATGTGAGCATCGATGTGCTGGCCGAGCGTGTGCGCCAGTTGATGTTGAATCGAACCGATAAGCAGGTATTCCTTCGGGCCGACGGCCAGCTCTTCGTGCAGGATCAAATCGACGTGTTCGCACGCCTGCAGGAGGCCGGCGTTCAGGCCGTAGGGATCGTGACGCGTCTGCCGGGTGAACGGTGAGCGACCAGGCGCCGCCAGTCAGGTACGGCGCAGTGTCGTCTGGACCCACGGGACTCGGATGGCCGAGACAGTGACCCACGTGATCATGTCCCGATCTCGCGAGCCGGAAGGGCTCGGGACGATGTTCGTGTGGTCGGCGGTCGCGCATGTCGTGGCCGTGGCAGTGCTGGTGCTGCTGCCGCTTCCTCGGTTCGAGGAGGAGCCACGCACCGTCATGACGATCAGCCTCGGTGGGGCGCCGGGTCCGCGTACCGGAGGTGTGACACAGATGGGAGGGCGGCCGGTTCAGGCGCCGCCGCCGGACGATCCGCTGCCGTCGCGTCGGGCCGAGACGCCGCCAGCCGCGGCGCAACCGGCCATGACCGTGCCGACTCCCC